>NZ_CALNBI010000098.1 GCF_937874145.1 uncultured Chitinophaga sp.
CCTGGTCGGTAAGATCCTTTCCGCCCATGTGCCGGTAGATGCCGGTGCGCACGTCGCGGCCGTATCCCGCGCTGCCGCGGTAATCGATGTCCAGCACCGTATACCCGAGATCGGTGAGCAGGTTATGGAACATGTATTCGCGGTAGTACTGGCTCCACCATTTATGCGCATTCTGCAGGTATCCCGCGCCATGCACGAACACCACGGCCGCACCGTTTTTCTTCGGTGCCTCGGGCGTATACAACCTGGCATACACTTCGGCCTTGTCGCGCGCGGTGAACGTGATCACATTCGCCTCGCGCCAGGGATAGGAGCGGAACTCAGCGCTCATGGCCAGGTTCGTGACCCGTTCTGCCGGCGCACCGGCTTTGTTCTCCTGGATGTACAGCTCCCAGGGATGGTTGGAATTGGAATAACGGTAAGCGATCCACTTTTCGTCCGGACTGATGCTCACCGTGTGCGCGCCGCTCATGGTCGTGATGCGCTCGGGCTTCCCGCCGGCAACGGCTAATTTGTAAAACTGCTTCTCGCCGGGGTGCACTTCGTTGGTGATGATATAGAAATGTTTCTTATCCCTCGACAGCTGCGCCTCCTGCACTTCAAACTTCCCGGAAGTGAGGGCGGTCTTTTTGCCGTTGGCTACATTGTAAGTATAGAGATGGCTATACCCGGAAGCTTCGCTCTGGAACCAGCAGGTTTGTTCATCGATCCAGCCGAGGCTGCCCCAGTTGATACCAGGCCCTGCCACCCAGGCTTCGTCGCGCTGGCGGTCGAGCGGTGTGAGCTTGCCGGTGGCGGGGTCGAGGAGCATGATCCAGCGGTCTTTATTGTCCTGCGCCCGGATGTTCACAATCGCGCGGGTACCTTTATCCGACCAGTATGGCCCGTTGATGATCACGGGGCGCGCGGCCTTGCCGGTATCGCGGCCGGGGTAATCCTTTGCATAATCCGGTTTGTCGTAGATGCCGGGGATCTGCAGTGTGCGGATCGCGAAGGAAGTGTCTTTCTCACGGTCGTACACGAAGGATTCATAACGGCTCTGCGGGCTACCAACTTTGGCATTGGTGCGCACGCTGCCGGTATACCCGTTCTCCGTCACAAACGTAGGGATCTCCGCCCCGCGGGCCATGCCTTCGCGGAACACGCGGTATACGACGAAGCGGCCGTCCGGGCTCATACGGGCGTCGTTGAGGGAACGGTCGTCGAGGTAAAGGGAGCGGAGGGCGCGGGGTTTGGGGAGATTGTTATTGTAAGCGGTGGCGGCGTCGGATTTGGCTTTCCGCTCGCGGAGCACTTCAAATAGTTCCTGTTGCTGGTTTTTGAGATGCTGTTCCTGGTCGGATACCGATTCGCTGCGTTTGGGCGGTTTGGCGCCCATGACGAAGTCGGTCAGCTGCTCGGTAGCCCCTGTGGCCGGGTCCCAGCTATAAATATTGCGCTCGCGGCGGTAGAGGATGCGGCTGTCGTGGAAGCCGAATTCGGCGCCGGTTTCCAGCTCGGTAGTCTGGGTGATGCGGATGTCTTTCCCGTTTTCCAGGTTGCGCAGCCATACGTCGCCCTGCCAGGTGTAAGCGAGGCGGGTGCGTGCCTGGTTGTATTCACCGGATTGGAGCGCCTGTATCTGCGTCCGGCTGGCCGGAACGGTTTTTACCGGTTTGCGCTGGGAGAGCTGGATGGAATAAAGGGAATCGGCCGGCGCTTTGTCCGGGTTCCAGTTGAAATAGATCGTTTTACCATCGATCCCCCAGGAAATATTGTCGGGGGAAGTGCCGATCCATTTCGGGTCGCGCATAATCTTTTCGACGGTGAGTGTCTGCAATTGCTGCGAAAAGGCGGCAAGGGGCCAGCAGAGCGATGCGAGTAGCGTGAGGCGTTTCATGTGTGTTGGCATAAACCCGTAAACAGGCGATGGATTATTGGTTTGCTTGGAGATATTTTATAATTTGATGCACAAGATACTAAACAAGATAACCCGATGATGCGTAAATTGATGGCCGGTGCTTTGATGCTGGCGGTTTTCGGTAGCTGCGGGCCAAAGAAGCAGCAGGAGCGGGCGGTAGTGCCCGTGGCGGAGGATACCACCTTCCTCACCGGCACCTTCTTCCTCGTGCGCCACGCCGAAAAGAATCCCGGCCGCGATTCCACGCTCACCCCCGATGGCGAGCGCCGGGCGGGCAAGCTCTATCACCTGCTGAAGGATTCCTCCATCCAGCGCATCTATTCCACCCCCTACCGCCGCACCATGCAAACCGGCGATTCCCTCCGTATTCACCTGGGTATCGACACGGTGACGTATAAACCCGACAGCACCGGCGAATCGCTGCTGTACGAAATCTCCCGCCGCAACGACTGGGGCAGGCGCATCCTCGTCATCGGCCACAGCAATACCCTGCTGCCCATCATCAGCAGCCTGGGCGCAAAACCCGGGATCGACAGCATCGCCGATAAAGACTACGGCAACCTCTTCATCATTCACAAAACGAGGAAAAGCAGCCGCCTGGTCCGCAAACGATTCTGATTTACAATAAAATGCCCTGGAGGAACATATACGCCACCGAGAAGTAGATCAGCAGCCCGGTAACGTCTACCAGCGTAGCCACGAACGGCGCACTGGAACTGGCGGGGTCGGCGCCGGCTCTTTTAAGGAGGAGCGGCAGCATGGAGCCTGAGAAGGTACCCCACAGCACTACCCCGATCAGCGAAACGCCCAGCGTTGCGCCGATGAGCAGCGTATGCTCGCCGTATGTATGGAAAAATTGATTCCAGATGATGATGCGCACAAACCCGATGATCCCCAGCACACTGCCCAGCATAAGCCCCGATACGATCTCGCGCCGCATAACACGCCACCAGTCCTTGATCGTGAGCTCGCCCAGCGCCATGGCCTGGATGATGAGCGTCGAGGCCTGCGATCCGCTGTTGCCGCCGCTGGAAATGATCAGCGGGATGAACATGGCGAGCACCACGGCTTTGGCGATCTCGTCTTCAAAATAAGCCATCACCGACGCGGTGAGCATTTCCCCGATAAACAGGATGATCAGCCAGCCCACGCGCTTTTTGATAAGGCGCATCAGGGGCATGTCGAGGTAAGGCTCGTCGAGCGCCTCGGTACCGCCGATCTTTTGGATGTCTTCCGTATGCTCTTCGTTGGCGATCCAGAGGATGTCGTCGATGGTGACGATACCGAGCATCACGCCGCCCGCATCGAGTACGGGGAGGGCCACACGGTTTTCGAGCCGGAAGGTCTGGATGGCATCTTCCTGGTCGTCGTTCACATGGAGCGCCACGAAGCGGTCATCCATCAATGTTTCTACCACGGTATCGGGCGAAACGAGCAGGAACTCCCGGATCCGGAAGTCGTCGAGCAGCTTGCCCTGGCTGTCGATGATATAAATAACGTCAATGGTTTCTGAATCCTTGCCGTACATGCGGATGTGCTTCAGCACCTGCGCCACGGTCCAGTGGGCGCGGGCGGCGATGTAATCCGGCGTCATGAGTCGGCCCACGCTGTTTTCCTTATAGCCAAGGAGGGAGAGCGTCACTTTCCTTTCTTCTGGCTCCAGGAGCTTGATGAGCTCCTGCACGGCCTGCGCCGGCAGCTCTTCCAGGAAAGCGGTACGGTCGTCTGGCGGGAGCTCGTTGAGGAGCTCTGCGGTTTTGTGGGCGGGGAGGTCGCGGATGATTTCTTCCTGTGTCGGAAACTCCAGGATACGGAAAGCCGCCGCGGCACGGCTGAGGGTCAGGTGGTTGATGATGAGCGAAGCCTGGTCGGGGTCTTCATAGATCAGCTCGGCAATGTCCGTAATAAGCTGATCGTCCAGGAACGACCGTAGTTCCTGGGGTTGCTGCTCACGGGCCAATTGCTCGAACTTTTCCAGTAATGCTTCATTTTCCATAAATCCTGACGCTGGTGCGAAAATAAGTAATTACTGCATGATCTCCTGCACGTGGCGGCGGATATTGGCAGAGATGGTTTCGGTGGGAAGGTCGTTGGCGTCTTTCCCGAACGGGTCTTCAATCTCTTCGGCGATCAGCTCGAGGCTGGCCAGCACGTAGAAGATGAAAACGACCATGGGCACCACGAGGTATCCTAACCCGAACACATATCCCATGGGCAGGGTCATCACGTAAAAGAAAATGAATTTTTTGAGGAAGACGCTGTACGAAAACGGGATGGGCGTATTCTTGATGCGCTCGCAGGCGCCGCAGATATCGGTGAAAGATTCCAGCTGGCTGTTGATGGTAATGAGCTGGTCGCCGGAAATCACCTGCTGGCGGTGCAGCTCGTTGACCTTTTCCATGATGAGCACGGCCATGCGGTTAGGAATGTGGATACCTCCGCCCAGGCGCTCCAGTTCTTCCGCCGGCATATTCTCCAGTTTGTCGGGGTGGAACTCCCCGCGCAGGTGATCCTTCATGGTAAAAGCATAATTCGGGATCATGGTTGCAAACCAGGCCACGGCAGGGTGCCCCGTCGGCAGCATGGCCTTCAGCTTCATGGCGAGGTTACGGCTGCTGTTGACCAGCAGCCCCCATTGCCGGCGCCCTTCCCACCAGCGGTCGTAGGCCGTGTTGGTGCGGAATACCAGCAGCATGGATATGACGAAACCCAGCAATCCGTGCATGGCCGAAATGTTCTTCAGGTGGTCTTTCTCCGCCTGTACCCGGACGAAGTTCAGCTCCAGCCAGGCGATGACGGCGCTGTAGATCGCGATGGCGATGAACATGGGGAAGAGCTTCTTCACGGTATCCGCCTTGTGGATCCGGAAAATAAAGGTGAACCAGTCGCGGGGGTTATAGTTGATCATGCCGCAAAAATAATAACAGTCACGCTTATTTTGATTAGTGTGAGTATTAGTGTTAATTTACGCCCTGCTTATCTATTCCCAAGTCATTTATGATCAAGCCGTATTTGTACATACAGAAGACAAAAGAAAAAGGCCGCGGTGTTTTCACCAGGGAAGCCATCCCCGCCGGGACTACCATCGAGGTGTCGCCCGTATTGGTATTGTCCAACAGCGATACCCAGATAGCGGATACCACCAAGCTGCACAATTACATCTTCCTCTGGGGCGTGCGGGAAACCCGTTCCTGCGTGGCCCTGGGCTACTGCTCCATCTACAACCACTCCTACGAGCCCAACTGCGAGTATGAGATGGATTTTGATGCGGAAACCATGGCGATCAAAACCCGCCGCGCCATCAAAAAAGGTGAGGAGCTGCAGATCAACTACAACGGCGATCCGGAAGATGTTTCCGACGTCTGGTTCGATGTGAAACGCAAGTAACCCGCTAAAAAAAATTCTCCGCGTATGCGCAGGATTTTTTAATATTGTAAAATATATAAGCACTTATATAATTAGTATGAGCTTCTATCCCAAACTCGGTTACCTGATCTTCGGCAGCCGGCTAAGGCGCCTCAGCGAGTACTTCCTGGCGGAGGTAAACAAGGTGTACGCCCAATCCGGCATCGCCTTCGACGCCAGCTGGTTCCCCCTGTTTTATTTATTATCGGAAGGAAAGCAGCTCACGCTGATGGACATCTCCCAGGAACTGGAGGTATCTCATTCCGCCGTGAGCCAGCTCATCGCCAACCTGAAGGGGAAAGGACTTGTTACTACTACACGCTGCGCGGAAGACGGCCGCCGGCAACTGGTGGAGCTCACGCGCAAGGGCGCGGCATTGCTCAACCAGGTGCTCCCCGTCTGGAAAGCCATCGGCGAAGCCATGGAAGGCCTCGTGACCGAAGATCCGCAAAGCCGCAAAATACTTGAAGCCATCGGCGCCGTGGAGCGCTCGGTAACGGAAGACCCGCTCTCCGCCCGCATCCTCCGCGCGATGGACCCTAAAGCCAAAACCATCCCATCATGAGCCAAAACTTTCATTACGGTAAAGAACAACTGACGAGCCGCATCGCGCTCGACATCGCCGAAGGCCGCACCCGCGGCATCCTGGCAGCCGATGTGATGGACCGCGTCCGCCAGAGCTACGGGCACGTGCAAGCCATCGTGAAGGAGCACCGCACCGTCTACGGCATCAACACCGGCTTCGGGCCGCTCTGCGACACGAAGATCTCCGAAGAAGACACCCGTGCCCTGCAGTACAATATCCTGCAAAGCCACAGCGTAGGCGTGGGTAATCCCATCCCCGAAACCATTTCGCGGCTCATGCTCGTGACCAAGGTGCAAGCCCTGGCACAGGGCTTCTCCGGCGTAGCGCCCGATACCCTGGAACGCATCGTCTGGCATATCGACAACAACATCACGCCGCTCGTACCCGAAAAAGGGAGCGTGGGCGCCTCGGGCGACCTCGCGCCCCTCAGCCACCTCTTTCTCCCGCTCATCGGTCTGGGTGAAGTATGGCGCAAGGGCCGGCGCATACCCGCCGCCGAAGCCCTGCAGCAGGAAGGGAAGGAGCCCGTGGTGCTGGGCCCCAAGGAAGGGCTGGCCCTCATCAATGGCACGCAGTTCATTCTCTCTTTCGCCGTGAGCGCCGTGGCGCGCATGCACAATATCCTGGAAGCCGCCGATCTAACCGGGGCGCTTTCGCTGGAAGGGCTCATGGGCACCTATAAACCCTTCGACCCGCGCCTCCACGCCATCCGCCCGTATCCCGGCAACCAGCTGGTAGCACACCGCCTCGATACCTTGCTGAGCGGTTCGGGCATCATGGCCGCGCATGTGGACTGCGGCCGCGTGCAGGACCCCTACAGCCTCCGCTGCATGCCCCAGGTCCATGGCGCTTCCCGCACAGCCTGGAAACACCTCGAAGAGCTGACCGCCATCGAGCTCAATGCCGTTACCGATAATCCCATCATTTTCTCGGCGGAAGACACCATTTCCGGCGGCAACTTCCACGGCCAGCCCATGGCCCTGCCGCTCGATTACGCCACGCTGGCCTCCGCCGAAATCGGCAACATCTCCGACCGCCGTTGTTACATGATGATCGAAGGACGCTTCGGCTTACCGAAACTGCTGATAGAAGACGCGGGCCTCAACTCGGGGTTCATGATCCCGCAATACACGACCGCCGCGCTGGTAACGGAAAATAAAACCCTCTGCTTCCCCGCTTCTGCCGATAGCGTGCCCACTTCGCTGGGGCAGGAAGACCATGTGTCCATCGGCTCCATCAGCGGCCGCAAGCTGCACCAGGTCATCGGCAACGTGGAATACATCCTGGCCATCGAATTGCTGTATGCCGCGCAGGCCGTGGATTTCAGGAGGCCCCTCAGATCCACGCCCGTCCTGGAAGCGTTGCATGCCTATGTGCGTGAGAAGGTGGCCTTCGCGAAGAAGGACCGCATCTTCGCCAACGATATCGCCGCATTGCATGCCATCATTGCCGACGGCTCCTTCGTAGCTACCGCCACCGCAGCCGCCAAAGCGAACGGCATCGACCTGGACGGTCCTTACCACGAAAAATTCCGTCTTTCCTGACATCATCCACCTAAACTATCTTACCATGAAAAATATTACAGATTTCATATCACAATACGCCGCGCATCCCCACTACAAGGCCCCGCACGGCACGGCGCTCCACGCTAAAAGCTGGCAGACGGAAGCCCCGTTGCGCATGCTGCTCAATAACCTCGACCACGAAGTAGCCGAGAACCCCGACGAACTGGTGGTGTACGGCGGCATCGGCCAGGCGGCGCGCAACCGCGAAGCGCTGCAACAAATCATCCGGTCGCTGCTTACGCTCGACGATGATCATTCGCTGCTCGTGCAGTCCGGCAAGCCGGTTGGTATTGTGCGCACGCATCCGCAGGCGCCGCGGGTGTTGCTGGCCAACAGCAACCTCGTCCCCAAATGGGCCACCTGGGAACATTTCAACGAGCTCCGCGCAAAGGGGCTCATGATGTATGGGCAAATGACCGCCGGCAGCTGGATTTATATCGGCACGCAGGGCATCCTGCAAGGGACGTATGAAACCTTCGTGGAATGCGGCCGCCAGCATTTCAACGGCGACCTGAAAGGCAAGCTCCTGGTTACCGCGGGCATCGGCGGCATGGGTGGGGCGCAACCGCTAGCAGCGACGATGGCGGGTGCTGCTTTCCTCGGCGCCGACGTAGACCCTTCGCGCCTGCAAAAACGCATCGATACCAAATACCTCGACCGCATGACGCATTCCTACGAAGAAGCCATCGCCTGGGTGCGCGAAGCACAGGCGAAAGGGGAGGCTATCTCCGTGGGACTGGTAAGCGATGCCGGCGATATGCTGGAACGCATGCTGCAGGATGGTATCATCCCCGATATCCTCACCGACCAAACCTCCGCGCATGATCCCATCAACGGATACGTGCCCGACAATATGAGCCTGGAAGCCGCCGCGGAACTGCGGGCGAAAGATCCCGCGGGATACAAGCGGCTGTCGCTGAAAAGCATGGCCCGCCACGTGGGCTTTATGCTGGAGATGCAGCGCCGCGGTTCTGTCACATTCGATTACGGGAACAATCTCCGCGAGTTCGCGAAGGAAGGCGGCGAGCCCGATGCCTTCAACTTCCCCGGGTTTACGCCGGCTTATATCCGTCCGTTATTTTGTGAAGGGAAAGGGCCCTTCCGCTGGGTAGCGCTTTCCGGCGACCCGGAAGACATTTATACGACCGACCGTGCCCTGATGGAACTCTTCCCCGACAACCAGCCCCTCATCAACTGGCTGAACAAAGCGCAGGAGCGGGTAGCCTTCCAGGGATTGCCGGCACGCATCTGCTGGCTCGGCATGGGCGAAAGGGAAAAGGCAGGGTTATTGTTCAACGAACTGGTGAGAACCGGCAAAGTGAAAGCCCCGATCGTGATCGGCCGCGACCACCTCGACTGCGGTTCCGTGGCTTCGCCCAACCGCGAAACGGAAGCGATGAAAGACGGTTCGGATGCCGTGTCGGACTGGACGCTCCTCAACCTGATGAGCAATACCGCCGGCGGCGCTACGTGGGTGTCGTTCCACCATGGCGGCGGCGTAGGCATGGGCTATTCGCAACATGCGGGCATGGTAGTGCTGGCGGATGGCACCGATCGCGCGGAAGACTGCCTGAAACGCGTGCTGTACAACGATCCGGCGATGGGGATTTTCCGTCATGCCGATGCAGGATACGAAAAAGCGCTCGAAGTACGTGACCAGTTCGGGCTGGGATTATAAACCTTAAAAAGCATCCTTATGAAACTCATCGGACCATTCTCGCAACTGTTGCCGTTGACCGGGTTGCCGGACAAAGGGGCTATTGCCGACGAACAGCTGGCCATTATTCCCGATGGCGGGGTGTTGGTGGAAGATGGGAAGACCGTTGCGGTTGGTGCTTTCGAAGCGCTCCGCAAAGCCCATCCCGCTGCGGAAATAGATAAGACAGAGGAGCCCATGGTGTTGCTGCCGGGCTTCGTGGATTGCCATACCCATATTTGCTTCGCAGGAAGCAGGAGCCGCGATTATGCCATGCGCATCGCCGGCAAATCGTACCTCGACATCGCCCGCGCTGGTGGCGGCATCTGGGATTCGGTGACGAAGACACGCGCCGCTACCGATACGGAGCTGATGGAGAATGTAGTGGCCCGCGCCAACCGCCATCTGCGCGAAGGCGTTACCACGATGGAAGTGAAAAGCGGATACGGGCTCGATCTGGCGTCGGAGCTGAAGATGCTGCGCGCCATCCGTACGGCGGATCAATACACGCCGGCGTCGTTCGTTACTACCTGCCTGGCGGCGCACATCCGCCCAAAGGATTTCGACGGCGACGAGAAAGCTTACCTGCATTGGATATTGACCGAACTGCTGCCCGCCCTGCGATCGGAGCACCTAACGGAGCGGGTGGATATTTTTATAGAGGAAACGGCCTTCTCCGCAGCGGCTGCGCGCCCGTTTCTCCTGGAGGCGAAGGCGATGGGATTCGGGATCACCGTTCATGCCGACCAGTTCACCAGCGGCGGTTCCGGGGTAGCGGTGGAAGTGGGCGCAATGTCTGCCGACCACCTGGAAGCCTCCAACGCGGAAGATATCCGCAGGCTGGCCGCGTCCGATACGGTGGCGGTGGTGCTGCCGGGCGCATCGCTGGGCCTGGGCATGGGATACGCCCCCGCCCGCAAGCTCCTCGACGCAGGCGCCAGCGTAGCCATCGCCAGCGACTGGAACCCCGGTTCAGCGCCTATGGGCGACCTCCTGATGCAGGCGGCTGTCATGAGCGCGGCAGAACGGTTGTCGGCCGCTGAAGTGTTTGCAGCGCTTACATTCCGCGCCGCAAAAGCCCTGGGCATACCATCCTCCGCTGCCGACCTGCAGGCTTATCCCTGCGCGGATTACCGGGAGATCCTCTACCACCAGGGCAAACTCAAACCATCGATTGTGTGGAAAGATGGTGAGCGCATCTGATTTTTCAGGATATTAGCAATTCAACACCTCAATCGCAACACATGACCCTTGTATGTTACCAACCTTCCGCACCCGGCGCATGGCAGGGCAGGAACGACGGCAATGACCCCGATCTCCTCCGCTGGCACCAGCTTATCCAACCGGCCGATATCAGCCGCGCCCCCTTGCCCGCGATCCCTGCGGGGAAGAAGGGCATCGCATTCCTGGGGTTCGCCTGCGATGAGGGCGTACGCCGCAATGGCGGGCGCACCGGCGCCGCAGCCGGCCCCGAAGCCCTGCGCAAGGCATGCTCCTCCTTTCCCGTCCATTTCGACGGGCATGTGCTCGTTGATGCCGGCAACATCGTTTGCGAAGGCCCGCAGCTGGAAATGGCCCAGGAAGCCCTTTCGGCTACGGTATCGCATATCCTGCAGGCGGGTTACCTGCCCGTGGTGCTCGGCGGCGGGCACGAAGTAGCATTCGGGCATGAACGTGGCATCAGCCGGCATTATAAGGATGAAGTGGTGGGCATCATCAATTTCGACGCGCACTTCGACCTCCGGGAACCCGGTGCGGAAGGCGCATCTTCCGGCACAGGGTTCTGGCAGATCGCGCAGGAAAGGAAAAAAGACGGGCAGCCCTTCCATTATCTCACCCTCGGCATCCAGCAAAATTCCAATACGCCCAGGTTGTTCAATACCGCGGCGGAACTGGGAGCAGACTATCTCCCGGCAGGCCTCTTCCAGCAAAAGTACCACGACCAGCTTGTGGGCGCCATCCGGTCTTTCATCCAGCGAACCGACCGCATTTACCTCACCACCTGCCTCGACGTGTTTGCCGCGCCCTTTGCACCGGGCGTAAGCGCCACTGCCTACAACGGCCTCATCCCCGACGCCCTGTTCCTCGACTGCTACCGCACCGTGTTGCGTACCTCCAAACTGGCCGGGGCCGACTTCGCGGAGCTGAATCCTTCCCTCGACCAGGATGGCCGCACCGCCAGGCTCGCAGCCTCGCTAGTGTTCGAAACGGTGATGAATTATTTCCTCCGGCAGGGCGATTAAAATCCTATTTTAGCGCCATGAAGATTGGATTGATGTCGGATACGCACGGATACCTCCATCCGCAGGTGTTTAAATATTTCGAGCAGGTAGACCAGATCTGGCATGCGGGAGACATTGGCAGCGTGGCGCTGGCCGACGAGCTGGAGGCTTTCAAGCCGCTGAAGGCCGTTTACGGGAATATCGACGGGCAGGATATCCGTATCCGTTACCCCGAACACAATCTCTTCATTTGCGAAGGCGTGAAGGTCTGGATGACCCACATCGGCGGCTATCCCCCGCGGTACACGCCCGCCCTGAAGCCGCATATCCAGAAGAAAAGGCCGCACCTTTTCATCACCGGCCATTCGCATATCCTGAAAGTGGTGCCCGATCCGGCATTACAATTGCTTCATATCAATCCGGGCGCCTGCGGGAAGCAGGGCTGGCACAAGGTCAAAACCCTCGTGCGCTTCGATTGCCTGAACGGGGAAATTAAAAATCTCGAAGTGATTGAACTGCCCGACTAGCCGATTGTTTATACCATAAGACGACTGTTTACACTGTATGATGCAACGGATGAAAGCCATATGCTGGATACTCCTGCTGTGCCCTGCGCTCGCCAGCGCACAGGAAAGCCGCCTTGTACAATGGCTGCGGTCCGAGAACGACAGCAATTATGTCGAAGACCTCACCCGCGACCTGACGGTCCGCGTCTACGGCTCCCGCAAATACAATTATTACGACATGCACGACCGGCGGGTGGACGAAGCGCTGCTCTACCGGCCCAATGCCAATAACAATGTGGGCGTAGGTTTCAATTATAAATTCATCGGCCTCAACCTGGGTTTCAATCTTCCCTTTATCAATAACGACGACGACCGTTTCGGCAAAACGAAATACCTCGATTTGCAGACACATCTCTACACCCGCAAGCTGGTCGTGGATTTTTACGGGCAGTATTACCAGGGCTATTATTCCAGCACTACGCGCCGGTTTTTCGATAACGCCATTTCCGGAAGGGTGGAAGGCATCCGCCCGGATATCATCAACACCAATATCGGCCTGCACGGGCAATACATTTTTAATGACAAGCGCTTCTCATACCGGGCGGCATTTCTACAGAACGAATACCAGAAAAAAAGCGCCGGCTCACCGTTGGTGGGAGCGGAATTATTTGCCTGGCAGATGCGGGGAGATTCGGCGCTGGTGCCTGCAGACGCGCGGAAAGACGGGTTTTATGAAGGCATGCCTTTTACGCGCTCCAGCAACATCAGCCTGGCCATTAACGCCGGGTATGCCTACACCCTCGTGATCGCGGAGCATTGGTTCATTACAGGCTCCCTGGCCCTGGCGGCGGGCGTCAACCGCTCGGTATTGGGATTCAACGATGGTAACGGGAAGGAACACGGGCTCGGCTGGCAGCTGAACAGCACGTTCCGCTTCGCGGCGGGGTATAATTCGCGCAAATATTATGTAGGCGTTCATTATGTAGACATCTCCACCCGTGGCGGCTCGCCGTTGCCAAAGACCTGGCAGAGCTTCGGTGCGGGCAATCTCCGCTTCAGCATCGTCCGCCGTTTCGCGTTGAAAAAGCCCCTCTTCGGATCATAATTTTTCCAGTTCCCTTTCGAGGTTTTCCCTTGCCCGCAGCTCATACTGGTCGCGGAAAAGCTCCGTGCGGTAGATATGCGGCATGGAAAGGAAGTGCTGCAGCACCTTGACGCGCCCGTTGCGGTATTCCAGCCAGGAAAACATGCGGTACTCGCGCCGGATATTCTTGGCGTACAGCTTATAGCGCTCCGGCGGTGCGGCGAGTACACAAAGGTCAAAGTCCAGGAAGTAATCGAGGTCGGGGTCGGAGAGCTCGGGTTGATGACCGGCCGTTGCGAGGATGTAGCGGTATACTTTATCCTGCCGTTCTGCCGGGGCATTGGCCTTGCGGAGATAGAAGAGGGCCTCCTCGGCGCTTTTCAGCTCGTTATCGCGGCGTTTGGGCAGGTAGATGCAATCGTGGAAGTAAATGGCGTACAGCAACGATTCATTGTCCACGATCTGCGGGGAATACTGATGTTGCAGCGTGAGCAAATCGGCCAGGTGTTCCAGGTTATGGTAATGCCGGCCAAAGGTGGAGTATTGCATCATCAGCCGGTCGATGCCATGCCAGGCCACAGGCGGCGGGCATCCGCAGCGCTGGTTCAGATCCAGCCAGTATTTCCTGATGGCTTCGGGTTGCATTGCTAAGGGATTTTTGGGGTTATCGGAACAAAAAACAGGCCGTTCCCGGATAGGAACGGCCTGTAATATATGCTTTTCAGTGTTTACTTACTTTGCTGCTGCGAACTGGGCGCGGATCACGTTGAGCGCACCGCCGGCTTTGAACCATTCGATCTGCTGCTGGTTGTAAGTGTGATTCACGGTGATGGCATCCTGGGAGCCGTCTTTGTGATGGAACACCACGGTCAGCGTGGAGCCGGGAACGAATTCGGTCAGGCCTACGATGTCGATCACATCATCTTCCTGGATTTTTTCGTAATCGTCCTTGTCGGCGAAAGTCAGCGCGAGCATACCTTGCTTCTTCAGGTTGGTTTCGTGGATACGCGCGAAGGATTTCACGAGGATCGCACGAACGCCGAGGTGACGGGGTTCCATGGCTGCGTGTTCGCGGCTGGAACCTTCACCGTAGTTTTCATCGCCCACAACGATGGAACCGATGCCTGCGGCTTTGTAGGCACGCTGGGTAGCCGGTACGGCGCCATATTCGCCGGTCAGCTGGTTTTTCACGGTGTCCGTTTTGTCGTTATACGCGTTCACGGCGCCGATCAGCATGTTGTTGGAGATATTGTCCAGGTGGCCGCGGTATTTCAACCAGGGGCCTGCCATGGAGATGTGGTCGGTCGTACACTTGCCTTTCGCCTTGATGAGGAGCTTCAGTCCTTTCAGGTCGGTACCTTCCCATGCCTTGAAAGCTTCCAGGAGCTGGAGGCGGTCGGAGGTGGGGGATACGATTACCTGAACGCCGGAGCCGTCTTCAGCAGGCGCCTGGTAGCCGGCGTCTTTCACGTCGAAGCCCTGGGGAGGCAGTTCAAAGCCTTTGGGTTCGTCGAGCTTCACTTCTTTGCCGTCGCGGTTTTTGAGAGTGTCCGTGAGGGGGTTGAAGGTAAGGTCGCCCGCGATAGCCAGCGCCGTTACGATCTCGGGAGACGCCACGAATGCGTGGGTGGATGCGAGGCCGTCGTTACGTTTGGCGAAGTTGCGGTTGAAGGAAGTGATGATGGAGTTTTTGCGGTTGGGATCGTCGATATGACGGGCCCACTGGCCGATGCAGGGACCGCAGGCATTCGCCAGCACCACGCCGCCGATCTGGTCGAAGGTATCGAGCAGGCCGTCTCTTTCGATGGTGTAGCGCACCAGTTCGGAGCCGGGTGTGATGGTGAACTCGGAATGCACTTCCAGGTTTTTATCGATAGCCTGTTTCGCGAGAGACGCGGAACGGGAGATGTCTTCGTAGGAAGAGTTGGTGCAGGAGCCGATCAGGGCTACTTCCAGCT
>NZ_CALNBI010000099.1 GCF_937874145.1 uncultured Chitinophaga sp.
TTGTTTGCCATTATCATGATGAACATGTTTGGCGTAAGTGGTAACCTGATGAGTCTCGGAGCGCTCGATTTCGGACTGATTGTCGATGGAGCCGTGATCATCGTGGAAGCCGTCATGCACCAGCTGAGCCACAACAAGCGATTCACCGGCCTGGGCATCCTGAGCCGCAGTGATATGGACCAGGAAGTGAAAAGCGCGTCCTCCAAAATGATGAACAGCGCCGTGTTCGGGCAGATCATCATTCTTATCGTGTACCTGCCCATCTTCAGCCTGGAAGGGATTGAAGGAAAGATGTTCAAACCCATGGCGCAAACGGTGGCCTTCGCGCTGCTGGGGGCTTTCATCCTCTCGCTGACCTACATCCCCATGATGAGCAGCCTGGTGCTGAGCCGCAGGATCAAAATGAAGCCCAACCTGTCTGACCGCGTCATGTCGCGCATTGAGGCGGGATATAAAGGCTGGCTTACCAAAGCGCTGGCTGTCCCCAAAACCATCTTGGCAGCCGTGGTCGTGATGTTTGTTGTCGCTGTTTTTGTGTTGACGCGCCTGGGCGGGGAATTCATCCCGTCTATCGAAGAGGGCGACTTCGCCGTGGAAACGCGGGTGCTCTCGGGCAGCAACCTCCACACCACCATGGAAAACGTCCAGAAAGTGGCCGGCATCCTTAAGCGGCGGTTCCCGGAAGTCAAAAATATCGTTACCAAGATCGGCAGCAGCGAAGTGCCCACCGAGCCCCTGCCGATGGATATGGGTGATATGATCATCAACCTGCGCCCCAAATCGGAATGGACCTCCGCCCGGTCTTTCGATGAACTGGCGGATAAAATGGGGGCCGCGGCGGCGGAAGTGCCGGGCGTCACCACCAGCTTCCAGTTCCCCGTGCAAATGCGCTTCAACGAACTGATGACGGGCGCGCGGCAGGATGTGGTGTGCAAGATTTTCGGGGAAGACCTGGATACCCTCGGCGTGTACGCAAAACAGCTCGGCAATATCGTCCGCTCGGTCGACGGTACCACCGAATTGTACGTGGAGCAGATCACCGGCACCCAGCAGATCGTTATCAAATACGACCGTGCCGCCATCGCGCAGTACGGCCTCAATATCTCCGACATCAACCGCAACGTGAACGCCGCATTCGCGGGCCAGAGCGCGGGACTGGTCTTTGAAGGCGAAAAGCGCTTCGATTTGGTAGTGCGGTTGCAGAAAGACAAGCGCGCCGATATCGGCGACGTGCAGCAACTGCTCATCCCCACGCCCGCCGGTACGCAGATACCGTTGTACCAGGTGGCCGAAGTGGAGCTGAAAGACAGTCCCAGCCAGATCCAGCGTGAGGACACGCGCAGGCGCATACTCGTCGGGTTCAACGTAAGCGGCCGCGATGTGGAAAGCATCGTTGGCGAGTTGCAACAGAAAGTGTCTGCCGCCATGAAGCTGCCCACCGGCTACACCGTGAGCTACGGCGGCTCGTTCGAGAACCTCAACGAAGCCAAGGCCCGGCTGTCGGTAGCGGTGCCGGTATCGTTGATCCTCATCTTCCTGCTGCTGTATTTCGCGTTCAATTCTATCAAATACGGTTTACTTATTTATACCGCCATCCCGCTGTCGGCCATCGGCGGCATCTTCCTCCTGGCGATGCGCGGCATGCCTTTCAGCATCAGCGCTGGCGTGGGTTTCATCGCCCTCTTCGGAATTGCCGTGCTCAACGGGATCGTGCTGGTGGCGGAATTCAACCGCATAAAAAATACCGGCGAAACCGACCTGCGCAAAATCGTGACCCAGGGTACGGTGACGCGCCTCCGGCCTGTGCTGATGACCGCTTTCGTGGCCTCCCTCGGCTTCCTGCCCATGGCCCTCAGCAATGGCGCGGGCGCTTCGGTGCAACGCCCGCTGGCAACGGTGGTGATCGGCGGGCTCATGATCGCCACGCTGCTCACGCTGTTTGTATTGCCCATCCTCTATATCGCATTCGAAAAAGGCATCCGGGTGAAGCCGGGCAAAGTGATGACGGTGCTCCTGCTGCTGGGCGCTTCCCTGCCCGGTATGGCGCAGGAAAGCATCAGCCTCCGCGAAGCTACCGACAGCGCCGTGGCCAACAACCTGCTGGTGCAGAACCGCCGGTTGCGCGCGAAACAAGCCAAAGAAATGACCGGCACGGCCGTCAACTTGCCGGGAACGTCGGTGAATGCGGAATACGGCAAGTTCAACAGTCCGTTCACCGACGACCGCATTTCCGTGATGCAGCGGTTCAGCCTCCCGGGCGTGTACGCGCGCCAGGGCCGGCAGCTGCAGGAAGAATGGAAAGCGGCCCTGCTGGATGTGGAGCTTAAAGAAGCCGAAGTCCGGAAAGTAACAACGGGCATCTTTTACGAATGGCTGCTGACGGAAGAAAAGGAAAAGCTGCTGACCCGCATGGATTCCAGCTACAGCGCATTCCTGCGTGTAGCCAGGCTGCGCCTGGAAGCCGGGGAAAGCAATCTCCTGGAGAAAGCCAGCGCGGAAAACCAGCTGATCCGGCTGCGGGTGCTGCTGAAGCAATTGCAACAGGAAAAGACGCTGCTGCAGCGGCAGTTCATGCTCATGCTGAACATGGACGAATTCCGGCAACCTGTTTCGGAATCGATCCAAATAACGGTCCCCCTGCCCGACAGCACCCTGCTTTCCGCCCACCCCGCCCTGAAATGGCAGTTACAGCAGGAAAAGACAGCCGGTGCCGCAGTGCGCGTGGAGCAATCGAAGCTCCTGCCAGAACTGAGCGCGGGGTATAACAACCTCAGCATCCGGGATGGCGTGCAATACGGCCGGTCCGACCGGTTCCAGTCGTTCCAGCTGGGCGTGGATATTCCGCTCTTCACCGGTGCGCAGAAGGCCCGCATCCGTTCCGCCAGAACCGCGCTGGCAATGGCGCAGAACGAAACGGCCCAGCGTGCGCAATCGCTCGGCGCCGAATATGCCGCGGCGCTCAGCCAGGTGGAACAATTCAGGAGCATCGTGGCGGATTTCGAGAAAGGCGCCCTCGGGAATGCGCAGGACATCACCCGGACGCTCAACCGGCAACTGGCCGGCGGGGAAATCAACTACCTCGAATGGACTGTCCTCAACCAGCAATCCCTCAGCACGCAGCTCGAATATCTCGAAGCCGTACGCAACCTGAACAACAGCATCATTCAATTGAATTACCTCTTAGCCCGATAAATCATGAACATCAGCAATATCGCATATCTCGCTTCCTTCCTCACCTTCAGCATTATTCTCGCCAGCTGCGGCAGCAAGCCCGAAGCGCCGGCGGAAGATCAGGAAGCCACCGTGCAGGAAGACCTCGTCACCCTGACCGGCAAACAATTGGCCAATACCCGCCTGCAGACCGGCGCCGTTGCCCGCAAAAGCATCAGCGGCACGCTGAAAGTGAGCGGACAGGTGGATGTACCGCCGCAGAACCTGGTATCGGTCAGCATCCCGCTGGGCGGATATCTCAAATCGACCGGGATGATGCCTGGCACCCATGTGAAGAAGGGCCAGCTGCTGGCCGTGATGGAGGACCCGCAATACATCCAGCTGCAGCAGGATTACCTCACCGCCCGCAACCGCCTGGGGTACGCGGAAAAGGAATACGAGCGGCAAAAAGACCTCAACCGCAACAAAGCCGCCAGCGACAAGGTGATGCAGCAGGCCGAAAGCGAATACCGCAGCCTCAGCGTGGAAAGCAAAGCCCTGGCTGCAAAGCTGAGCCTGCTGGGCATCCAGGCGGAAAGGCTCACGGAGAATAATATTTCCCGCACCATTAATATCCACTCTCCCATCACGGGGTATGTGAGTAAGGTGAACGTCAACATCGGCAAGTATGTGACCCCGTCCGACGTGATCTTCGAACTGGTGAACCCGGAAGACATCCACCTGAACCTTACCGTATATGAAAAGGATCTCAGCAAGCTCGCCATCGGCCAGCCTGCCATTGCGTATACCAATGCGCGGCCCGACCAGCGGTACGAAACGGAGATCATCCTCATCAGCCATTCCCTGAACGAAAACCGCAGCGCCGAAGTGCATTGTCATTTCCTGAAGTACGACAAAACCCTCGTGCCGGGCATGTACATGAACGTGGAAGTGAAACTCGGCGACATCGAGGAAAACGTGCTGCCGGACGCGGCGATGGTCAATTTTGAAGGGAAAGATTACGTGTTCGCGCAGGAAGACGCGCGCAGCTTCCGGATTATCGCGGTGGAGAAAGGGCAGTCCAGCGGCGGTAAGACGGTGGTGACTGCGCCGGATCTGGCCGGCAAGAAGATCGTCACCGAAGGTGCCTATACCTTGCTGATGCAGATGAAAAACATCGGCGAATAGCGCTATACGGCCCAATGCCTGTCCGAAAGCGGTTACCGGGACGATGGAACCGGCTGCGGGGCCGTTTTCGGGCCTTCCACCACCAGATTACCGTTTTTGAGGATCTTCATCCGGTCGATGAACACCACCCGCTGGTCGCCCGTGGCGGTGGTCCTGGCGTGGTATACGCAGAGCATTTCCCTGCCGTCGGGCGACCAGGTGATGCTGTTGTGCCCGGTACCGGTGACAACGCCCCCTTGCTCCACGTTCTTTTGCAGCACGGGGTTGTTGCTTGCCTTAGTGAAGGGGCCGAGCGGGCTTTTGGCAGTGGCGTAGCCCACGGCGTAGTTCTTGCCGCCGAAATAATTGGCGGAATACATCATGTAGTAGGTGTTTCCTTTCCGGAAAGCCACGGAGCCTTCGGTCCAGCGGCGGTTCACTTCCTTGCTGGTCACCGAGCGGCTTTCCCATTCGGCCTGTTTGTCATCCATCTTAACGGGCGGGCGCAGCAGCATCACCGGTTCGCCGATAACGCCGCTGAAGTCGGGCTTCAGTTCCACGCCGTACACCCAGCTTTCTTCGATAAAATCGAACCAGCCTTTCTTTTTTGCCCAGTCGGCAACCTCGCTTTCCACGGCGTGTTTATAGCAGCAGCGGGAATAATAGAGGTACAACTTGCCGTTTGTGTCGAACAGCACGTTGGCGTCGATGATGGGGTAACCGGGATCGAAAACGGGGCGGGTTTGCAGGTCGATGAAGGGGCCGGTGGGCTTGTCGGCCACGGCCACGCCGATACGGAAATTCTCCAGTTCCTTCGTGGGGTTCTCCTTCCATTGGGCGCTGTAAAACATATAGAATTTACCGTTATGGGCGTATACTTCGGGCGCCCAGTATGCGCCGCCCCAGGCAGCGGTGGAATCGCTCCAGCCGTTGGGGTTGCTGGCGTAGTACACCTGGCCTTCGTTTTTCCAATGCACGAGGTCGGCGGAGGACCAGGCGGCAAACCCGTTTTTGGCGCCGCCGGTGCCGTACATGTAGTATTTATCCCCTTTGACATGGAGCACGTACGGGTCGCCGAACTCCACCGGCAAAGGGTTTTGAAAGGTCTGGGAAGATTGGGCGAATAGTCCGGTGGTAGACAAGACAGCCGATATGACTGAAGTTCAGACGTGTGCTCTTCCGATCTATCAATAAGCATCCGAGCGAGGTCAGGAAGGTCCGTTTCATGAGAAGAATAGTTTAAGTGCGTGGAATTTCAGCGGTCAAATATACCCAAGGGATTTTATTTATGAAAGCTTCGCGGATATTTCCAACAGGCACGCAAATTGCGGCATGGGCGGGCATGAGAACGTTCGGATTGATGATTTGGGGATTGATGCTGGCCTTGCGGGCCGGCGCGCAGTTTTCGGATTCTACGCATTATTATTTCAAATACGCCTCCACCGGCTCCGTCAACAAAACGCAGGACGGCTCCTCGTACCTGCTCAACAACCACTTTGCATTCAAGATCAGTAAAAAGAAAATGGTGCTGAACGCCGATGCGGGATATATCTACGGAAAGCAGGACCAGGCCCTCACCAACAGCGACCTGTCCGCTTCGCTGAACTTCAACCGGTACATCGGCGACAGCCGCCGCTTCTATTACTGGGGCCTCACCAGTTACCTGAAAAGCGTCTCGCTCAAGGTGAACGACCAGTTCCAGGGCGGCGCCGGCGCGGCTTATGACGTGATCAGCCGGCCGAATTCGCTGCTCAACGTGAGCAACGGTATATTATTCGAAAGCAATGACCTGTTGTTGAAAGACACTATCCCGGATGTTTACCATACTTTCCGGAATTCCCTGCGCCTGTATTACAAATTCACAATGATGAAAAACGTTGTGCTGGAAGGATCGCATTTCTACCAGCAATCCTTCCGGTATTTTGATGATCACATTCTCAAGAGCACGAATACGCTATCCATCAAGCTCCGCTCCTGGCTGGCGATCACGGCGGCATTGAACTATAACAAGATCAACCGCACGGAGCGCGAGAACCTGTTCATGAATTACGGGCTGACGGTCGAGAAGTATTTCTGAACCGGTTTAGGGTTTGAGCTCGATCCAAACAGGCGCATGGTCGCTGGATTTCTCCCATCCGCGCACGAATTTGTCGACCCCTGCGCCTTTGAGCCGCTTGTCTACAGCCGGGCTCAGCAGGAAGTGGTCGATCCGCAAGCCGGCGTTCCTGCCGAAGGCATTGCGGAAGTAATCCCAGAAGGTATAGATGGTTTCGTCGGGGTACAGTTTGCGAAGGGCATCGGTCCATCCCTGCGACAGCAGCTTTTCGAAAGCGGCGCGCGTTTCGGGCAGGAAGAGCGCATCGTCCACCCAGCGCTCGGGTTTATACACATCGCGTTCGGTGGGGATTACGTTATAATCGCCAGCGAGCACCACGGGCTTGCCGGAAGCGTATAGTTCCGCGGCATGCAGCGTAAAGCGTTCGAACCAGCGGAGTTTATAATCGAATTTGGGACCGGGGGCGGGATTGCCGTTAGGCAGATAGAGGCAACCGAGGGTGATGCCTTCCACTTCGGCTTCGATATAGCGGCTGTGGAGGTCTTCCGGATCCCCCGGCAATACGCGCGTCACTTCCACCGGTAACCCGTGCCGCGATAGGATGGCCACACCGTTCCAGCTTTTTTGTCCGTGCCAGATGGCGTGGTAACCCGCGTCCTGTATGGCCTGGAGGGGGAATTTCTCTTCAGGGGCTTTCAGTTCCTGGAGGCACACGAGGTCGGGGGCGCTTTCATACAGCCAGCGGAGCAGTACGGGCAAACGGCCGTTGACGCCGTTCACGTTATAGGTGGCTATTTTCATGTTCCGAAGATAAGGATTTTGCTATCGTTCCACCATCTTGTTGAGGCGCATAAGATTGGGGATCGCGTCGCCGATAGTGTTGTTGAAATAAACGAATACATCTTTCCCTTCCCGCCTCCACGCCCGGATCTGCCGGCAGCGGAACCGCAGATGCTCCTCGCCGTAGCCGCCTTTGTAATCGCCCGCAGGCCCATGGAACCGGAGGTAAATGAAAGGCGCCTCCGGCCCGATGCGCCCGTTGGCCGAACGCGGCATATCGTGCAATACGATGCTGCACCGGGTCTCATCCGCCATCGCGAAAACTTCGGGGATATACCAGGAAGCATGCCGCAATTCCAGCGCGATCTTCCACCCGCCCCCGGCATCCGCCGCGCGGATCAGCTCCAGCAGGCGCACCGTTTTCTCCATTTGCTCCACCGGCGCCGAAGGCGGCAGCTGCACGAGCAGGCAACCCTTCTTCTCCCCCGCTCCCGCGATCACTTCCATAAACTGGAACACATCTTCTTCCCGGTACGCCATGTTTTTGGCGTGCGTGATGCCTTTCCATAATTTGAATGTGAACGTGAAGCCCGGCGGTACGTCTTCGGCCCAACGTTTGACCGTGGCGGCCATCGGTACAGTGTAGAATGAGCGGTTGATCTCGATGCTGTTGAACAGCGATGCGTAATACGCCAGCCTGGATTTGTCGCGGAACGCCGGCGGGAACGCCTGTTTGTTGGGGACCGGCAACACGAGCCCGCTCGTACCGGCGTGGTAATGTCCTGTTTGTTTTTCCTTCATAACGGTCTTTTCTTCCACCCGTTATGGCACAAACATTATACCGTTACAAAACAGCAGCAACGCTTCACGGTTTGTCGTGTGAAATCCTCATACGTTTAAGGCAGTAACCCCGCCAGATCCGGCCGGTTCATGAGCTGCAGGTAAACGCTCCTGTCCATCGTTTCCATCACGCCGCCGGCGGTCCTGCGGAATCGGCGGCCGTTGAGGTAAGGGAAAACCAGCGCCAGCGTTGCGTCCGGCATGCCGGTGATAATTTCCTGGAGGTTGGTCTCGAAGGTGATGCCCGGCCGGTTGCTCAGCAGTGTTGCCCAGGTGGCGGGGTCGTCTACGATGAACAAATTGGCCATCAGGTGGTGCACGGCAATCCGTTGCGTCTGATCCAGCGTTATGGCCGTGAAAGTGCCGCTGCCGTTGACCAGGAACGTTTGCGTGGTGGTCTCGTTGTATTGCCCCCTTTCGTTGAAACCCGCCAACCGGCTCAGCTCAAAGTATCCGGCGCCGGCGTACATCCCCGAACGCAGGAGCGCGCTGTCGGGCATGAACACCCGGTCGGACTGCGGTTCGAAAAACACGTACGATTGCACATCGGCGGCGTCATCCGCAATTTGCACGGCGTTAAACGCATGGCCGGGAACAGATGCGATGAGGATGGGCATATGGAATTTGGCGGGCACCTCGCCTACTTCTATCCTGCCCATGCTGGCCAGTCGCCCTGTAGTATCGGCGTCCATCCGGCCCGTGGCGGTATAGCGGGTGTACATCTGCGTGGCGAAGCCCTGGCAGAGGTTCCGGAAAGTTTCCAGCGCGGCGCCGGTGGCTTCGCAGCTGCCGCCTCCGCTCCCGCTCCCGGGGCTGTAAGGCCGGCAATTGGTCTGGTCGAAATGCAGGACGAATCGCAGGAAGATGATTTTTGCGGAAGCGGATTCCAGCACGGGCCAGATGGGGCGCTCCGCCGGCCAGGCGTTCACCGTGGCTGCATAAGCGCGCGAGGTATGCGGTTCGTGGTTCAGGACGAAAACCGGATCGCTGAGATGATACACGATCTCCGCATCCGAAATCCCATCGCCCTCAGTTAGCCCGTGCGAGCGGCGGTATTCGTCCGCGATGCCTTCGTGCATGGCGCCCGTGTCTTCAGGTGTGCGCTGCAGCAATCCTGCAGGAGCCAATGTGGGGGCCGGACCGAAAAAAGCGGCTCCCGCGCCCGGGAAGAACGGTGCGGCAGGTTTATGCTGGGGTTGCGGTGGGGTGGTCGCGTTGTTTTTCATATTTGAAAAGATGTCGGAAGAAGGTGAACGGCGGATCAGGGGAACTATGCTATCGGGGTCGTAACACTTTAATCTACAAAAAAATCGGCTGCCGGCCAAAATATAACTGGGCATATTCATAATAGCTACGATGGCTTTTGCAGCCTGTTCGAAAGACGATGTCAAAAATCCTGAAGCCCCCGTCATCGAAAACCCCGTATCACTCGCCGGATAGCGAATTTATCCTGAACGCCAACGAGGGCGGGCCGGCTACGCCGGAAGGCGTTTTGTTCGTGGATGCAAAGAGCAGCCCCGCTGGCAAGAGCCTCCTGATCGTAAACAGCGAAGGCGACGGTGTGGTGAAAATCTTTACGCCTAAGATCTGATATTTATCCATTGATATATGGAAAACCGGCGCCGCCATTCCGTGCAGCGCCGGTTTGCGCGATATCACAACAGCATTGAGTTTGGCAGCTTATTTGATTTGCATAGGTGAAGCAAACCATAGCTGTATGAAAAACCTGCTCATTACCGGCATATTGCTGTGCGCCGCGCTCAGTGGCTACACGCAGCAGCGCCAGGCGCCCCCGTTCGTAACACCTTTCCGGATTACCGGCGGTTTCTTCCTTCCCTTCAATACCACGGATGTGCAACTCAGCGAAACGGAACTGCTGGGAACGGAAGTGAACCTCGAGAATGATCTCGGTTTCAGCGAGCATATCAACACATTTGTCGCCAATGCCCAATGGCGCGCAGGTGCGCGTTCGCGCTTCGATTTCAGTTATTACCGCTTCCACCGCAGCGCCCGGCACCAGTTACAGAAAACGATCCGGTTCGGTGAGAACACTTACGACGTGCAAGCCAATACCGACGCATATTTCAATACGGATATCTTCCGGCTGTCTTACGGTTACGCCATCTTTCAGGGCGCGCAATACGAAGTGGGGCTCAAGGCCGGCGTGCATGTCATCAAAACGGAAATGGGCATCGCGCTGACCGGCGTGGGACAGGAATACGACCTGAAAGATGATTTCGACGTCACCGCG
This sequence comes from uncultured Chitinophaga sp., assembly GCF_937874145.1. Classification (GTDB taxonomy): domain Bacteria; phylum Bacteroidota; class Bacteroidia; order Chitinophagales; family Chitinophagaceae; genus Chitinophaga. Next base: position 10,245 of record NZ_CALNBI010000099.1, read on the forward strand.
CCGCTGCCCGACGTGGGCATCTGGGGCGGGTACGCGATTACGCCGCGGCTGTCGCTGCAGGGCGAAGCGTCGTATATGTCGCTCACGGTGGATGATGTGCATGGCGACATCCTCACCGGCGGCGTCCATGTTAATTACAACATCGTCAAAGGACTGGATGCTGCGCTGGGCTATACCGGGTCCCGCATCCGGATGGAGGGTGAGCGCGACGGGCTGATCGGGGATGTAGACTGGCGGTATCACGGTCCTTCCCTGTCCGTTTCCTGGACGTTCGGTAATAAACGCTGGTAGCATATGGCCGGTTGATTGTCGTTTTTAACCCCTTACATTGTCGTATTCGCACGCCAACCGTACCGGATTTGTTGCCGAGCTTTGTGTTGTCATCAAACCACACACAATGAACAAGTTTGTTTTAGCCATGGTCTCCTTTACCCTGACGGCAGCAGTTGCCTGCAGGCAAAATGCCCCGGAAGGGCAGCACGATGCCCAGGCGCCCCGCGATTCGGTTACTGCGCCGTTGAAACCTTCCGACAGCGGTTATGCCGATGTCAACGGACTAAAAATGTATTACGAAGTATATGGAGAAGGGAAACCGATCGTATTGATACACGGTTCCTATATGACGATCCCGCTGAACTGGGCCGGCATCATCCCGCAGATGGCGAAAGACCGGAAAGTGATCGTTGCCGAAATGCAGGCACACGGCCGTACGAAAGACATTTCCCGCGAATTCAGCTATGAAGGCATGGCCGATGATGTGTCCGGCTTGCTGAAACACCTGAAGGTGGACAGCGCGGATGTATTAGGATACAGTATGGGCGGCGGCGTTGCTTTCCAGATGGCCGTTCGGCATCCCGAACAGGTGCGCAGGCTGGTGGTGCTGTCGGGCACGTATGCGCACGACGGCTGGTGGCCGGAAGTGGAAGCCATGTACAGCCAGTTTACGCCGGAGATGTTCAAGGGTTCGCCCATCGAAACGGAATTCCTCAAACAGGGCAACGACTCCACGCAGTTTGCGGCCTATGTTTCAAAAGTGATCAGCATCGACCTCAAGCCTTACGATTGGAGCAAAGAAGTCAGGCAAATTAAAGCGCCCATTTTCATGGCGATCGGCGATGCCGACGGTGTGCGTTACGAGCATGCGCTAGCGCTGTTCCGTGCGAAGGGCGGCGGTAAAATGGGTGATATGACGGGATTGCCGCAATCGCGGCTGGCCATCCTGCCGGGCACTACGCACATTGGGATGATGGTCAATACCGACCTGTGGATGCCGATGGTAAAGACCTTCCTGGACGGCGATCTCAATGCCCCTCCTCCTACATTTTAACAACGTAAAAGCAAAGGGCTGGCCTGGTTTCGAAACCAGGCCAGCCCTTTGCTTTTTATCGGGATATACTATCAACTTTCCTTAGGGCCTGCCTTTCAAATGCGATAATTTCTTTTTCAATGATTTCAGCGCCCTGTTCATTTGTACTTCGATGGTGCCGGTGGTGATTTTCATCTGCGCGGAGATCTGTTTGTAACTGAGCGCATGTTCTTTATGCAGCCGGAAGATAAGTTGTTGTTGCGGCGGCAGCATATTGATGGCTTCCTGCAGCTGTGCGTTCAATTCGCGGTTATGCAGGTAATCTTCCGTGGAATCCGTTTCTTCTTCGCTGACATGCAGGAGCATCCCCTGCTGCCGGCGGGCGGTTTTGCGCAATTCGTCCAGGAAAATATTGCGGGCATACGTCCGTAACAAAGCTAAAACCGCCTCATCGTCCTTTACCTGGTCCAGGTTTTTCCATAGCCGGATGTAGGTCTCCTGCATGATATCCTCACACATCGCCTTGTCTTTGCACAAGGGAAACAAACTGGCATACAGCCGGTCGGCCGTGGACTCCACGATATGCCTGAACCGTTGTTGCGATATGTTTCGGATGAGTGCCATTTGTGGAATTCGATCGCCTAAAAATAATAAATAGTTAAAAAAAAGAAACCCTGTATAGGCAAGTCGCCAAAAAAACGTGTTATCTCCAAAGAATTGAATAAAAAAGCTTTCGGGGGAACTATGACACGGAAAATGGATCATCATCTATTAGAGAAATATGTAAAGGGAGATGCTACGGCCGAAGAGCGCCGGCAGGTGGAGGCATGGCTGGAGGATGCGCCGGAAGACTGGCTGGATGCATTCCTGGCAGGCCAGCATGGGCCCGCGTTCCCCGAAGGCGACAAAGCCGTCTTTACCGGCCGGGTCATGGAGCGGGTACGGCCCCGGCGCGCCCGCTGGATGCAGGTAGCCGCCGTATTTGCAGGTTTGCTGGCTGCGGGATGGTACCTCCTCAAGCCGGCAAAAATGAAACCGCGTGCCGTTGAAATGGTCGACATCGCTATTCCCGCCAACAAAACCGGCACCATCACCCTGCCCGACGGTTCCAAAGTGATCATGAACGCGGGCAGTACCCTGCGCTACGCCAAAGATTTCGCCGGCAGCGACAGGGCGGTCGCCCTGTCCGGGGAAGCATTCTTCGACGTTCGCCCCGATGCCGGAAAACCCTTTATCATCCGTTCCGGCGGCCTCAGCACCCGCGTGCTCGGCACTTCCTTCAACATTTCCGCTTACCCGGGCGCCCGAAAGCTGACGGTTACGGTGTTGACAGGCAAAGTGTCGGTGCAGGACACGCTGAGCCAACGCGCCGTTACGTTGCTGCCGTCGCAGCAGGCGGTGTTTGTGCCGGAGTCGGCCATGCTGTCGTCAGCGACGGTCAGCCACCCCGAAAACGAAATCGCCTGGCGGCAAGGGCGCATCATCTTCGACGAAACGCCGCTGCCCGAAGTGGCGGAGGTATTGTCGCGGCGATATGGGGTGCAAATCGTCCTGAAAGGCGACCATCTTTCCCAGTGCCGTTTTAACGGCCAGTTCGAACACGATTCGCTCGATGCCATCCTGCGGCTGGTCACGCGGCTCACCAACACCCGCGCCAAACGCGAGGGCGATACCGTGTACCTCTCGGGCAGGGGCTGTTCATCCACCCGCTGATTCTTCACCTGAAAAAATGAAATTCCTTATGCCGTTATGAACGAATGGGCGTGCCCCATCCTCCTGAATTCTTATTCTGAATATGCAACAATCAAATCTATGTGGAACAATCTGATATCGTCCAAATGGATAGCTGTGCCCGTTATAATGCTGCTGCTGGTTATATCGGCAGGCGCCAAGGGGCAGACCGGCTTTTCCCGGAAAATTACCGTCAACTTCAAGGATACGCCGCTGAAGGAAGCGCTGAAAACCATCACCCGGGAAGCGGGCACTGTATTCGTATATACGTCCAACGACCCCGCCTTCCAGGCGCGCGTTACTTATTCCGCCAGTGCGGAGAACGCTGAAACCGTTATTAAAAAGATCCTCGCGCAGCAGCAGCTGGCGTATAAAGTCATGGAAGGCAAAGTGCTGATCGAGAAGGTGCAGCCGCCGGCGCCACAGGAGAAACCGCTTAACCTCACCGGTAAGGTGGTAGATGAATCGAACGGGGAACCGATGCCCGGCGTGTCTGTCAGGCTGAAAGGCGGCAGCCTCGGCGCCACCACCGACGCGGAGGGCCTCTACCACCTGAAAGGCGTTCCGCCCAATGCCACGCTGATCTTTTCGCTGCTGGGCTATGGCCGCCAGGAGATCGCGCTCGCCGGGCGCGGCATTCTCAATGTCAACATGAAAGTGTCTGCCAGCGAACTGAGCGAAACGGTGGTCATCGGTTACGGCACGCAGAAGCGCTCGGACCTTACGGGCTCCGTGGGCAGCGTGAACGTGAACGACATGAACAAAGCTCCCATCTCCTCGTTCGACGAAGCACTGGCGGGCCGCGTGGCCGGGGTGCAGGTGTCTTCCTCGGAAGGGCAGCCGGGCGCGGGCGTCATCATTTCCATCCGGGGAAACAACTCCCTCACGCAGGATAACTCGCCGCTGTACGTGATCGACGGGTTCCCGATCGAAACGTCCAACAACAACCTCATCAACCCCGACGATATCGAATCCATCGACATCCTCAAAGATGCATCGGCCACGGCCATCTACGGCGCGCGCGGCGCCAACGGCGTGATCATCATCACCACCAAAAGGGGCAAAACCGGCGCGCCTTCCATCTCCTACAACGGCCGCTACGGCTGGATGGAGAATATCCAGCGCATCCCCGTGATGAGCGCTTACGAGTTCGTGAAGCTCCAACAGGAAATCAATGTGGGCGACCTGGGCGAAACGTATCTGGCCAACGGCACCACGCTGGAAGATTACCGCAACGTGCAGGGGATCGACTGGCAGGGGAAACTTTACCGCATCGCGCCGCAGCAGAACCACAGCATCTCGATGAGAGGCGGTTCGGATAAAACGCGCTACAGTGTTTCCGGCCAGGCCCTCGACCAGCAGGGCACCATCATCAATTCCGCATTCAAGCGCCTGCAGGCCAAAGTGAGCCTCGACCAGCAGATCAACGACCAGCTGAAAGTCGGCGGCAACATCACATATACCAACAACAAAACGACCGGCACCACTCCTTCCGCCCCCAGCCTGTCTTCCATGAATAACCTGCTCTACAGCGCCTGGGGATACCGGCCCACCGGCCCCCTCAATTCCTCGAAGCCCATCAATGAGAATTTCGAGGACGAGCTGATAGACGATATGGTGAACTCCGGGACAGACTACCGCATCAATCCCTTCCTCAG
>NZ_CALNBI010000100.1 GCF_937874145.1 uncultured Chitinophaga sp.
ATACGTCTGCTGCTGGCGAACCGGAGAGTGGTACACATCATCCGGTGTCTGGGCGGTCTGATAAGCGGTGGAACAGCTGCCAAACACAAGCAGGGCCGCTACCGCACTATATATCATAGGTCTCATTCTGCTGTTATTTTATGAACAATGTAAATTTACTCAATTTAAACGAATTTTACCGTTAAGAGGTTACACGCACCGGCCGTTTTATTATCTTCGCACACCCGGGAACCGGTTTGGCATTTTCTGTGAGGTCTGTGGCGTTTCCGTATTATTAATAGAACAAATATTACGCCAGTTTATTGTGCGGGCAAGCCAGTTTCCAGCCCATTTGGGGCGAATGGCAACCCGGCAGGACAAACGGCGGTTCGCTTAAGGCAAACCACTGATCATCAAGGTGTTCCTATCAAATCTTTCCGGGGGAAACGGAAAAAGAAAAAATATAATATGAGTAAAGAGATTACTGCCCGATCACAGGATTACGCGCAATGGTACAACGACCTCGTGCTGAAAGGCGGACTGGCCGACTACTCCGCCGTTCGCGGATGCATGGTTATCAAACCCTACGGATTCGCCCTCTGGGAGAATATGCGCGACGAGCTCGACCGTAAATTCAAGGAAACCGGTCACCAGAACGCCTATTTCCCGCTTTTCATCCCCAAATCCTTCCTCAGTAAAGAGGCCGACCACGTGGAAGGCTTCGCCAAGGAATGCGCCGTGGTAACCCACTACCGCCTGAAAAACGACCCCGAAAACGGCGGCGTGGTGGTAGACCCGGAAGCCAAACTCGAAGAAGAACTGATCGTGCGCCCCACTTCCGAAACGATCATCTGGAATACATATAAAGACTGGATCCAGTCGTACCGCGACCTCCCCATCCTGGTGAACCAGTGGGCCAACGTGGTGCGCTGGGAAATGCGCACCCGCCTCTTCCTCCGCACCGCCGAATTCCTCTGGCAGGAAGGGCACACCGCCCACGCCACCGCCGAAGAAGCAGTAGCCGAAACCGTGCAGATGCTCGACGTTTACGCCGACTTCGTACAGAATTTCATGGCCGTGCCCGTTATCAAAGGCGTGAAATCCCCCTCGGAACGCTTCGCCGGCGCCGTAGACACCTACTGCATCGAAGCCCTCATGCAGGACGGTAAAGCCCTCCAGGCCGGGACCTCCCACTTCCTAGGACAAAACTTCGCCAAAGCGTTCGACGTGCAGTTCTCCAACAAGGAAAACAAACTGGAATACGTGTGGGCCACCTCCTGGGGCGTTTCCACCCGGCTCGTAGGCGCCCTCGTCATGGCGCACAGCGACGACGACGGCCTCATCCTTCCCCCCCGCATCGCCCCCCTCCAGGTCGTGATCGTGCCCATTTACAAAGGCAACGACCAGAAAGCCGGGATCGACGCCAAAGTGGAAGGCATCGTCAAGGAACTGAAAGCCCTCGGCATTCGCGTGAAATATGACGACAACGATAACAGCCGCCCGGGATGGAAATTCGCAGAGTACGAAATGAAAGGCGTACCCGTGCGCATCGCCATCGGCGCCCGCGATATCGAAAACAACGTGGCCGAGATCGCCCGCAGGGATACGAAGACCAAATCTTCCCAATCCCTCGACGGCATCGCCCAGCACATCCGGCAACTTCTCGAAGAAATCCAGGACGGCATGTTCCAGAAAGCGCTGGATTACAGGGATTCCCATATCACCAAAGCCGACAGCTGGGACGAGTTCGAAAAACTCCTCGACGAGAAAGGCGGGTTCATTTCCGCCCACTGGGATGGTACCGCCGAAACGGAAGCAGCGATCAAGGAGCGCACCAAAGCCACCATCCGCTGTATTCCGCTGAACAACCCCCAGGAAGCAGGCGCCTGCATCCTCACCGGGAAGCCCTCCAAAGAAAGAGTGCTGTTCGCAAGAGCTTATTAATCAAGGAAAAAGCCGTTATTTGCTGTTGATGCAAGCCATCCGTTACATACTATTGCTGCTGGCCTGCCTCGCCGGGCCCCTCACAGGGTTCGCGCAGGGCCTGGTCATCCGCAATTACAATGTAAAGGATGGGCTTGCCAACGCAACGGTCTACAGCGCCGTCCAGGACCTGGAAGGGTTCATCTGGTTCGCCACACCCACTGGCGTCAGTAAATTCGACGGAAGGAGGTTCCGGAACTACACGAAAAAAGACGGCCTTACCGACAACGACGTCGTAAAGCTTGCCGCCGACTCCCGCGGCCGCATCTGGTTTTTCACCAGCAACGGCAAACTGTCGTTTTACCAAAACCATATCGTCCACAACGAAGATTCCGATTCCACCCTTCGCTACAACAGCCGCAGCCACTACATCCAGTACGCCTTCGAAGACAAGGCCCGCATCACCTGGTTCCTCAACTCCGCCGGCCGCATCATCCAGTACAACGGCCGTAAAACGACTTACGATAAACTGGGCTCCAGTTCGATGGACGTGTTGAGCCTGCTCAGCAAGGACTCCGTTTTCCACCCCCTGCAACGCTATTTCAACCTGCCGGGCGTTAAAGACAGCAACAACGTTTTCCAGAAAATATTCATCGCCGCGCCCTATTCCCTGGGCAACCAGCGATTCTCCCAACGCATCCGCAACAACCCGGTCGTCATCACCGGAAATACCCTCTATTCCTACACCCCGCAAGACATTATGCCTTTCTTTTCCGGGCCCGACTGGGGCATCCGGGAAGAAATCAGCAGCGTGAGCATCGACGGCGAAAACCTCTGGATCGGCACGCCGCGCTCACTTTACCTCATCCGCGATTTTTTCAAAGGGGAGAAGAAGATCAGCAAACTGCTCAACAACCACTTCATCACTTCCATCCTGCACGACCGCGACGGCAATACCTGGATCACCACTTTCGGCGACGGCGTGTATCATATCCCGTTCAAGCATTTCTATTTCGCCTATCTCGACAATACCAACGGCTTAAACTCCCATTCGGTGTACAGTGTGTTCAAAGACAAGCGCAACGGCTTGCTGTATATCGGCGAGAATGCGGGTATGCTGAACGTGATGACGCCCGGCGGAAGTATCCGCAGGTTCGAACTGGATTCCACCGGCGGCCGCAACAGCGTGCTCGGCATTATGGCCCAGCCGGGAACCAGCGAGCTGCTGGTGGCGACGGACAATGCCGTGTTCAATTACTCGCCCGGCGGCCCTGCGCCCAGGCCGGTATTGCGGATGCGCAATATCAAAGACATGGACTTTACGCCGGACGGTAAGCTGCGTGTAGTCAGCCGCAACCGCCTGGCTTTCGGGATCAGCGACAGCCGCATGCTCGATCTTTCGGCGCTGGAAACCCAGATCAATTCCATCGCCTGCGTGACCGATAGTACGTATTACCTCGGCTCCGGATCCGGGCTGTATTTCGGCACCAACGGCGGTTTCCCCGTGCCGGTGCAGGACGATCCCCGGCTGAGCCAGAGTATCAAAGACCTGGCATGGATCAACGGTTATTTGTGGGTGGGAACCAGCGACCAGGGGATTTTTGTGCTGAAAGACGACCAGGTGGTGCGCCATTTCCGGACGGCAGACCATTTGGTGAGCGATATTTGCCAGCAGTTGTATTATGACGGAAATGGACGGCTGTACGTAGCCACCAATAAGGGTTTGTCGATCATCGATACCCGCACCCGCACGCTGCTGCGCAATCTTACCTCGAACGACGGGCTGATGAGCGACGACATCCGCGGGATTTCGCATGCGGGGGATACCTTGTATGTGGCCACGTCGAACGGCTTATGTTATTTTTCGCGGGATCATATTCCGGTGGATACGGTGCCGCCTACTGTTTACCTGAACGCGATCCGGTATGGCGACAGTTCCTGGATCCCGGGGCAGTATTTCCAGCACCTGTACGAATGGAAGAGCACATTCGAAGTGGAATTCGGCGCGATTGCTTTTGATTTGCCTGACCTGGTGGAATATCAATATAATTTCTCGAACGATACCTCCGCCGGCTGGGTGACCACGATGAGCAACATCGTGCCTTATCCCAGGCTGCAGCCGGGTGACTATACGTTGCTGATCCGGGCGCGGAAGTACAAGAGCGGGTGGAGCAAGCCCGTGGTGCTGCGGATTTCCATTTTGCCGCGCTGGTACCAGGAATGGTGGGCGAGGGGAATCCTCGTGCTGCTGGGCATCATGGCTATTTTATTGGTGCTCCGCTACATCGTGACGCGGATCAAAGGAGGGGAGCGGCGGAAGACGGAGTATAACCGTCGTATAGCCGAGCTGGAGGCCAAGGCGCTCACCAACCAGATGAACCCACATTTCATCTTCAACTCGTTAAATTCCGTCCAGCACCTGATTCTGGAGAAGGAAGAGAAGCAGGCGCTGAACTTTTTGGCGGATTTCGCGACGCTGATGCGGCAGATGCTGAACAACTCGCGCAAATCGTACATATCGCTGGAAGATGAGATCGCGTTTTTGACGCGGTACATCGAGCTGGAGAAGATCCGTTTTGCCAATTCTTTCGAATACAAGTTTGACATGAGCCAGGAGCTGAAGGAGTATACAATATATATACCGCCAATGTTGATTCAGCCGATCCTGGAAAATGCGATTAAGCACGGGCTGGCGCCGAAGAACGGGAGCGGCCATCTTTTGGTGCGGCTGGAACTGCATGGCGACCTGTTGTATTGCGCTGTGGACGACGATGGGATTGGCTGGGAGCATGCCAACAGCATTAAGACCGGGAAGCTGACCAAGCATGAATCCACCGCGTTGAGTGTGATCCGTGAAAGATTGCAGATCATCAAATCTTTTAATGGAAGCGTTGGAAAGTTGGAAATTATTGATAAATTTAACTCTGGATTCGGCAACAAGGCAGGTACCTTGGTCGAAATCCTCATTCCCATTGTAAAGATGTTATGAGTATAATTAAAGCTGCCATTGTAGACGACGAGGTCCGCAACATTCATATCCTCCGTAATATTCTGGAAAATTATTGCAAGGATGTTAAAGTTATTGGCGAAGCACAAAATATCCATGAAGCCGCGGAGATGATCAAAAACAACCCCATCGACGTTCTGTTCCTGGATATTGAAATGCCCCCTCATAACGGTTTTCAGCTGCTGGAAATGTTCCCTGTGCTCAACTTTGAGGTGATATTCATTACCGCCTTCCAGGAGTACGCGCTGCAAGCCATTAAGTTCGCCGCCCTCGACTATCTCCTCAAACCAATCAAGGTGAGTGAGGTGGAAGATGCATTGGAGAAAGTGAAGCGCAGCAAGAAAGGCCGCCTGAACGAACTGGCGTCTATCCTGAAAGACTACGTAAAGAATAACGACAACGCATTCTCAAAGATCGTGATCCCCGTGAACGACGGGTACAACGTGATCGACCTGAAAGATATCATCTATTGCGAAGCGTTTGACAGCTATACGAAAATCCAGCTCATCAACAACGTCAGCCATCTCATTTCCAAATCCCTCAAGGAATATGAAGAGATGCTGTCGGACAAGGGTTTTTACCGCGTTCATAAATCCTTCCTGATCAATATCCACCACATTGTGAAGATCATCAAGGGCCTCGGCACCGCAGTGATCATGAGCGATCAGAAGAATATCCCGATTTCTTCCCGCAAAAAAGACGAGTTCTTCACCCAGCTGAAGGGCGTCATTAACCTGTAAATCCCCAGTTTGGGGCAATCCGGACAGGGTGGTCCGATTTTTCACCAATATTTTATGCCCGTTGCCGAACCCATTTCCAGCGTTTACCAAACCGCGCGGGATCGTAATGGTTTATAGTCCTACATTCGGTGTAGGGTTTTCATAGGATAATGGTCATGTTCGTAAGCTCTTTACCAGCACGGCCATCAAAAAGCCCTCCGATTCCGGAGGGCTTTTTCTATTTTATATGCCTGTCAATGAGTTGCAAATAAATATTGAATATTTATACATTAAAAAATATGCAGGGGTAAAATCTTGACGGATAAAGGCATGAAAAAAGCCCCCCGGAAACGGGGGGCCTTTAATCCTAACCTATAAAACCTATATGAAAACACGTAGAATAATATCTTAGAATGAGGTGCCTCCGGAGAGGTCCAGGTCGTAATAATATACATTGGCGTAGCGGTCGCCCAGGTCGACGGTCGTCCGCGCATCGTCGAGGGCGCGCTTCAGGTCGTCGGATGAGCGGATGGCGGTGGTGCCTGCTTTCAGGATCACGAATTCCCGCTTCATATTCGTTTGTTTCTTGATCAGCCCGCTGCCGATATTGGCCACCATCAGGCCTCCTTCCACACCCAGCCGGTTCGACGCTTCCTTGTTCAGGGGAACGAAATCCGCCCCCAGTTGGTCCAGCACGGTCAGCTTCACGATATCGGTATTGCCTTCCAGGTTTTTGAGAACGGCGTTGGCCGTCTGCTCTTTATTGCTGCGGAGGTAGGTCACCGTTACCTTGTCGCCGGGTTTATACCGGCTCAGTTGTTCCATCAGTTCAGGGATGGAAGTGGTAGATACGCCGTTGATCTTCGTTACCACGTCGCCTTCCTTGATCCCCGCCACGGCTGCGGCTCCGCCTTCCGGAACGCCCAGTACTTTAATGCCGGCCATATCGCGCGACATGCCGAGGGCTTTAAGCTGCTCGTCCGACATGGTGTTTGGGTCGTTGTACTCGATGCCCAAATAGGCGCGTTGCACGTTCCCGAACTTCATAATGTCGTTCACCACCTTCTTCACCAGGTTTACTGGGATGGCGTAGGAATATCCTGCGTAAGCACCCGTGGGCGAGGCGATGGCCGAGTTGATGCCGATCAGCTCGCCGGCGGTATTGATCAGCGCGCCGCCCGAGTTGCCCTGGTTCACAGGCGCATCCGTCTGGATGAACGATTCGATGGCATTGCGG
>NZ_CALNBI010000101.1 GCF_937874145.1 uncultured Chitinophaga sp.
ATTGGAAAAACGATACAATATGAAATCAACCATCCTTACCCTTGCCGGACTGTTTCTCTGCGCGATCTCCTTTGCGCAGGACCCCGTGAAATGGTCCTTTGCTTCAATGAAAGTGGCCGACGGCACGTATGAAGTGCTCCTGTCCGCACAGGTTGCCAAACCCTGGCACATTTACAGCCAGTCGAGCCCCGCCGATGCGGCCCGGCCCACCACCATCACTTTCAAAAAGAACCCGCTGCTCACCTTGCAGGGCGTGCCGAAAGAAAATGGAAAAATGATCAGCAAGTTCGAGGAAAATTTCGGGAAGACGGTGAAGTTCTATGAAGACAAGGTAAATTTCGTACAAATCGTGAAGGCGCGGGGCAAAGCGAAAACCACGCTTTCCGGCAGCATCGAATATATGGTCTGCAACGATCACGAATGCCGGCTCGGCGATCCGGTCGATTTTACCGTGTCGCTCCGATAGCCTGTCCGCATTACAATCGATATCATCCCATATAGCCGGCAGCGCCCGCTTTACCGGAGCGGGCGCTGTTTTATTTTCCTTCCTTCCCGGTTCCGAAAAAAAAAGAAAAAATCAAAAAAATCTAATAACTTGATCCGCGCATCAAACTGTATTGTCGTATTTCAATTAAATCACTGCAATTGGAAAATAAACGGTTGTCTGAAATATCCAAACGGATCGAAAACGACGATGAAAATGCTTTCAGGGAGATCTACGATCTGTTTTATTTCGACCTGACCGCCTTTTCCCGGCAGATTATCGCGGATACCCCGGCTGCGGAAGACGTGGTGGAAAATGTTTTTATCCGCCTCTGGCAAAACCGCAAGACCCTCGGCAATATCAATAACCTCTCCGCCTACCTCTACACCGCCACCAAATACGCTTCGATCAATTACCTCAAAGCGCGTAAGAACGTCAGCGACGTGTCGATCGAAGACCTGGACGACCAGAGCATCTATTCCTTTTCCACGCCCGAAACGCATATGATCGGAAAGGAAGAAGTCCTGACCATCCAGAAAGCCATCAATCAATTACCCCCAAAATCCAAACTCGTGTTTTACCTCGTAAAGGAAAAGGGGCTCAATTGCCGGGAGGTGGCCAAAATACTCAACTCCTCCGTGCGCACGGTGGAAACCCAGCTCTACCATTCCCTCAAGAAAATCGCCGCCATACTGGAAGAAAGCCAGGTGATCCTCCCCAGGCGGAGTACCCGCTAATCGCCTACCAGCCTGATTTTCCCGGTTGCCGGGCGAATGATTCCGGAATTCCGGAATTTTTTTTTGCCGCGACTACGTAAATCGGCCGGTTATGTTGTCTTACAGTTGAAGAATTATCGTCTAATCCATGCAAAGAAGCCGTTTAATTGAATTGCTCGCAAAGAAGAAAGCAGGGAGTATTTCGCTGAAAGAACAGTTTGAATTGTCTAAATGGCTGCAGGATCATGATGAGGACAGGGGGCTGGCAAGCCGGATAGATGAAGTGTTTGGACTGCATTACGGTCCGGAACGGACCGAGGAAGAATTAAAGGGGAAGGAGAAAAGCTGGAACCGGATCATGAAGTCGATGCATTCGGAAGAGAACGCCGAGCCTCCCATCCCGAAGACTCCCCGGATCTTTACCTGGCGCCGCATCATCCCGATGTCCGTCGCCTCCGCCATTCTGCTCTGCGTGGCAGGTACGGGCACCTGGTACTGGACGCTCGCCAAAAAGGAAGCCCGCTCGCGCCAGAACATCGTTGGCACCGAAAAAGGATCGCGCTCCCGGCTCACCCTGCCAGATGGCTCGAAGGTGTGGCTCAACGGCGACAGCCGCATCACCTACGGCGCCAGCTTCGGCAAAAACAGCCGCGAACTGACCCTTATCGGGGAAGCATATTTCGACGTGGTCAGGGATCCCAATCACCCCATGATCATCAAAACAGACGCGATCACCATCAAGGTACTGGGCACCGCCTTCAATGTGCGTGCGTATCCCGATGAAAAATCAACCGCCACCACGCTGGTAAACGGCAAAGTGCAGGTTTCAGTGAATAATAAAGACGCAGTGAGCTATACCTTGTCGCCCGACGAAAAATTAATCGTCAACAACGAATCCGGACTGGCAGATGGCCGGCAGGGCGCAGGCCGGAAAGAAGAACAGTTACTGGAGAATATAACCAAAATCAAAATAGTAAAAACAGACTCTATTCCTCCCGAAGCACAGTGGACCAGGAACAAACTGGTCTTTGCCAACCAACCGCTCCACGAAGTGGCGAATATTTTATCGCGCTGGTATGGCGTAACGGTTATCGTGCAGGGGGGCGACGACATGAAAGCCCTGCAATTCACGGGCATTTTTGAAAACCAAAATATCCAAAGCGTTATGGAATCATTACAAGTCGCCGGCGGGTTCAGATTCAAAATCAAGAACGACTCGATTTTGATCGCGCCATAAACCAAAGTCTTTTTGCATATGATAAGTTAACACACCCTGATTGTAAACCAGAATCGGACGGGCCTCCACGTGCCCTGATGTAAACCAGATGTCAAACATCCAACGGGCAATGCCGGCTGGATCTCAACTGAATTCTAAAGCTATGACTAACACGTACTGCTATAGCCGAGGCTATATGTTTAAGCAATTAGTTGCCATGAAAATCATACTTTTTCTAGCGCTCTTCACTGGTTCTTCGCTCCTGGCCAACGATCTCTCGGGGCAGGACAAGATCACGCTCAATTTCAACCGCGCGCCTATCGAAAGCGTCCTGCGGATGATCCAGGCGCAGAGCAGGTACTCGTTCGTGTATCAGTCGGAAGTGATCCCCAAGGGTATTGAGGTCAATATCAATACCAAAAACGCCACCATCGATACGGTGATGACGCAGATTTTCCGGAACACGCCGCTGTATTACAAGAAAATGGAGAACAACGTGATCGTGATCCTCAACCGGAAAATCCCCGAAGCCAGGCCCGCCAATGCACAGCCGCCGGTCACCGTCAGGGGATCGGTGAAAGACAGGGCCGGCGGCATGATGCCGCATGTGTCGGTATACGTGAAAGGAACGCAGCACGGTACCATGACCAACGAGAAGGGCGAGTTCAACCTCGAGGCTAACCTATACGACAGCCTCGTTTTTTCTTTCGTGGGTTATAAGCAGCAAACGGTTTTCGTGGCCGACAGCCGGCCGCTGATCATCGTGCTGGAAGCCCAGGAGGGCAGCCTGAACGAGGTGGCGGTGGTAGGTTATTCGCGGCAGAAAAAATCCAGCATGGTGGCGTCGGTGACCACCATCAAGCCGGGAGAGCTGCGCATCCCCAGCAGTAACCTCACCAACGCGCTGGCAGGGAGGCTCGCAGGGGTGGTGGCGTACCAGCGAAGCGGGGAACCGGGGCTCGATAATACCGCGTTTTTCATACGCGGCATCACCACGTTCGGCGCCTCCGCCAAAAGGGACCCGCTCATCCTTATCGACGGTATCGAGCTGAACGTGAGTGACCTGGCCCGCCTGAACCCAGACGATATCGCCAGCTTCAGCATCATGAAAGACGCACTGGCTACGGCGCTGTACGGCGCCCGTGGCGCGAACGGTGTTATCCTCGTCACCACAAAAGAAGGGAAGGAAGGAAAGATGAACGTGGACGTACGCCTGGAGAATTCCTTTTCCATGCCTACCGAACGGATCAAGATCGCCGATCCCGTTACTTTCATGAAAATGCACAACGAAGCGGTGAAAACCCGCGACCCCAACGCGCTGACGCTGTATACCGACGAAAAGATCACTTTCACGGAAATGGGGCTGCATAAAGATATTTACCCGTCCACCGACTGGGAGGAGACCATGTTCAAGAACTACGCCATGAACAACCGCGTGAACCTGAGCTTCACGGGAGGCGGAACGGTTGCACGGTATTACGTAGCGGCGGCGGTGACGAAAGATGAAGGGAACATGCGCGTCGATAAGAAAAACGACTTCAACTCAAACATCAAACTGTATAAATATTCACTCCGTTCCAACGTCAACATCAACCTGACGAAAACGACGGAAATGTCGACCCGTTTTGTGGCCAACTTCGACGATTATACCGGTCCGATCGACGGGGGTACTGCTATGTACCGTAAAGTGATGCAGGCCAACCCGGTGCGCTTCAAGCCCTATTACGCGCCGGATTCCGTGTTCTCCTATGCCAAGCACATCCTGTTCGGCAACTTCGAAACGGGGAACTACCTCAATCCGTATGCTGAATCGCTGCGCGGTTACAGGGATTATAACCGGAGCAATATGCTGTCGACCGTTGAGCTGAAGCAAAACCTGGATCAGTTCGTGAAAGGCCTCATGCTGCGTGCCCTGGTGAACTTCGACAGGCGTTCGGAATTCAACATGTCGCGCGCCTATGTGCCGTTTTATTATAACATCTCCGCTTTCGACCTGAAAGACGATTCCTACCGGCTGGTGCGGCTTAATCCTACCACGGGCAGGGAAACGCTGGATTACGATGCGCGGAACACTTCGCGTACCGTTGCCAACAGCTTCTATTTCGAAAGCGCCGCCCAATACAACAACAACTTCGGCAAAAACAGCGTGAACGGCCTGATGGTATTCACGGCACGCCAGTTCAAACAGGGCGCGCCCGACAGGATTCAGATTGCGTTGCCTACCCGTAACGTGAGCCTTTCCGGGCGTTTCTCCTATAATTACGACTCCCGCTACCTGGCAGAGTTTGCTTTCGGGTATAATGCTTCGGAGCGCTTTTCCAAAAATAACCGCTGGGGCTTTTTCCCGTCGTTCGGCGCCGGCTGGGTGATTTCCAACGAGCCGTTCTTCCAGTCCCTGACTTCTACATTCCGCCAGCTGAAGATCCGCGGTTCCTACGGTATCGCGGGTAACGAAGCGATCGGCAATACCGACGAGCGCTTCTTCTACCTCTCTGAAGTTGACCTCAACGCCCCTTATTTTGTTAACTGGGGAGCCAACATGAACGAAAACCCCGGTGGCATCAACGTACGCCGGTATGCCAATGACCAGATCGGCTGGGAGCGTTCCTATAAAACGAACCTGGTACTCGAATTCAACCTCGTGAACGGCCTTTCGTCCATCATAGAAGTGTATAAGGAAAGAAGGAAGAACATCCTGCAGGACAGGATTATCCCCGCGACCACCGGCATCCTGCCGGCCGTGAAAGCTAACCTGGGCGAAGCCGAGGGCAAGGGCATCGACGTGGAACTGAATTACGACAAGCGGATCGGCAAGAACCTGCAGCTGACCGGCCGCGGTACGTTTACGTACAGCACCAGCCGCGTCATCAAGTGGGAAGAGCCCGATTACGGAAAGAACCGCTGGCTTTCCCGTGTGGGTACCAGCCTCGGCCAGACCTGGGGATTGATCGCGGAGCGTCTGTTCATAGACGACGCGGAAGTGAAAAACTCACCCAAACAAGAATTCGGTAATTATTCCGGCGGCGATATCAAATATCGCGACATCAATGGCGATGGTAAGATCGATAATCTCGATTTCGTGCCCATCGGCCATCCCACGACGCCGGAGATCATTTACGGCTTCGGTTTGTCTGCCGCCTGGAAGCAATTCGACGTCAACTTCTTCTTCCAGGGCCTGGGCCGCGAATCCTTCTGGCTCAACCAGGACAACATGACGCCATTCATCGACGGCGATAACGACGACGGCAGGGTAGGGCAGAATGCCGTGATGAAGGTGATCGCCGACGATTACTGGTCCGAATCCGACCGTAATCCCTACGCCTTCTGGCCGCGGCTTGCCAACTACCGGATCGACAACAACCGGCAGCACAATACCTGGTTTATGCAGAATGGTGCTTTCCTGCGGCTAAAATCGGTCGATATCGGCTATACATTCCCCAAGCGCTGGCTGCAGCGGTATAAAATCGCCAACCTGCGTATTTATGCCAGTGGTAACAACCTGGCGATGTGGAGCGCATTCAAGCTTTGGGACGCCGAAATGGCAGGCTCCGGGTTCGATTACCCGTTGCAGAAAGTGTATAACATAGGAATAAACATTGGCCTGTAAACGATTTAACCATGAAGAACGTAATATGCAAGTTAGCTGTCATTTGCAGCCTGTTGACGGGAGCGGTCTCCTGTAATAAATACCTCGATGTGGTGCCGGATAACATCCCGACGATCGACGATGCTTTTTCGGACCGGTACAACGCCATGAAATTCCTGGCCACCTGCTATTGGGGCATTCCTAAATCCGCGGGCTGGAACGAGAACCCGGCCATGCTGGGCGCGATGGAGCTGATCTTCAACCGCGACCGCCGCACGCAAGGTGGCATGCAATATGCACTGGGTGAAAACAGCGCCGTGCTGGCCATTACCAACTACTGGAGCTCTGGCAGCAACATGGTACGCTCGCTCTATGCCGGTATGCGGGATTGCAACACCTTTCTTGAAAATATCGACGGTGTGATGGACGTCAACCGTTACGAAAAGGAAAGGATGAAGGCGGAAGTAAAACTCATCAAAGCATACCTGAATTTCTATCTCATCCAGTATTACGGTCCTATGACGCCGCTGCGGACGAATCCCCCGCTCACCGAATCCACCGGCGGCATCCGGGCGTACCGCGAAACGATTGACGAGTGCTTCGGCTATACCCTGGAGCTCATCAACGACGTGATCAACTCAGAAGCATTGCCTCTGAATATTGAAGGGAAGGGTTCGGAACTCGGCCGGTTTACGCGCCCTGTCGCTTACTTCCTGAAAGCAAAAGTGCTGACTTACTGGGCCAGCCCGCTCTTCAACGGCAACAGCGATTACAGCTCTTTCCTCAACCACGAAGGCAAGCCTTTCTTCAACCAGCAGTTCGTTGCGGCACGCTGGGACAGTGCGGCCAACGCCTGTAAAAAAGCGATAGAAGTATGCCGTGCCGCCGGGCACCGCCTTTACGTAAAAGGTGATTTTATGGCCGTGAACAGCAAGCCTACTTCCGATACGACTTTGCTGATTAATACCCTCCGGAGCTCGGTAACGCAGCGCTGGAACCCGGAGATCATCTGGGCCAACTCTTCTTACCCCGCCAACTGGGACTACCAAATCACGGCCCTGGCGCGGATGGAAGGCGGTACCTCCACACCTTCCGGCAATACCGGTATCCTGAGCGTGCCGCTGTCGACCGTGGAACTGTTTTACTCCGACAATGGTGTTCCTATCAATGAAGACATCGAGTATCCCTATTCCAACCGTTATAACATCCGGACCGGCGACGCGGCGCATAACCTGCTCATCGCAAACGGAGAGAAAACGGCTTCTCTCAACTTTGACCGGGAGATGCGGTTTTATTCCTCTTTCGGGTTTGACAGGGGCCGCTGGTATGGCAACTATTACAAACCGGTAGACGAAGCCAATATTCCATTCCCCAAAAACAGATTCGGGGAGTATTCTTCCGTATTTAATCCCGGGGAATACAATGCAACGGGCTACTGGCCGAAGAAACTCGTGTCCATGAACACCACCTGGCGGGACCCGAACAGCGTTTCCGAAGAGAGCTATCCCTACCCGGAAATGCGCTTTGCCGATCTGCTGTTACTTTGTGCCGAAGCGCTGAACGAAACGAAAGGCGCGCCGGATGACGAAGTATACCAGTACATCGATTCCGTACGGCAGCGCGCAGGCCTCAAAGGTGTCGTGGAAAGCTGGGCACAATACTCCAACCAGCCGGGCAAACCGCTCTCGAAAGTAGGCATGCGCCAGATCATCCAGCAGGAAAGAAAGATCGAACTGGCGGCGGAAGGCGTATACATGTGGGACAGCAATCGTTGGAAAACGGCGATGAAAGAACGCAACCGCCCTATCCAGGGATGGAATGTAAACTCCAGCATCGTGGAAGAATACTATACAGTAACCACCGTGTACTTCCAGCGCTTCACCTACAGGGATTACTTCTCGCCAATCCCCCAATCGGAACTGATTAAAAATCCTCTCCTCATTCAAAACCCCGGATGGTAAGGGCAAAAAAGTTGGATTATGAAAAAGATATTCTTACTGATAATAGTTTTGGCAGGCGCGGTGCAAGCCTGTACAGAAAAGGAAAATACGCCGATCTCCGCTGCCACCGGCAAGCCGGAACAGGTGACGGAAGTGGCGGTAGTTAACGAACCGGGCGGCGCCACGATTACCTACCGTATCCCGAAACAGGCGGATGTCATCAGCGTAAAAGCCGTGTACAAATTGTCGACCGGCAAACAATATGAATCCGTGGCTTCCATGTACAACAACAAGCTTTCGGTGCTGGGCTTCAACGACGAAGAAGAGCATGAAGTGCTGTTGTACACGGTGAACAGGGCGCAGGAAATGTCCGATCCGGTGACATGCAAGATCAAACCCATGCGTTCGCCGCTGAAACTGACGGCCGCAACCGTGGGCGTTCAGACCGACTTCGGGGGCGCGCGCTTCACCTGGATGAACGAGCTCAAAACGCCCCTGGCTTTTGAAATGTATACCCCGGATTCCCTGGGTCGCATGACGCTCGTACGTGTCGTAAGCTCCCAGATACTCGACGGGCTGCAGTCGCTGCGCGGATATCCGCCGGTGTCACGCGTGTTCGGGCTCGTTGTAAAGGATAACTACGGCAACCGCTCAGATACGATCTTCCCGCCGGGCAAATCGCTCGTTCCCCTGTTTGAGGAACGCCTGCCGAAGAATGCCATGAAAATCATGAAACTGGCGAACGACCAGAATTTCACCAACTGGGAAGGCACCGATCAGAAGATGATCGACGACGATCTGACTTCTTTCGGGCACTCGCCTTCGTCGTCTATGCCCGCGCCGTTTACACTGGACCTTGGCGTTACGGCGAAAGTCAGCCGCATTGTGCTGTTCCAGCGTAATTTCAGCAGCAGCTATTACAACTGGGGCAATCCGCGGCAGTTCGACGTATATGTGAAAGTAGGCGCCCCGTCGCAAAGCGGCGACTGGAACGAGTGGAAGAAGATCATGGAAACAGAGATCGTGAAACCTTCCGGAACGGGCAGCACCGTTACCGATGAAGATCTCCGTACCGCGGAAAACGGCCATGAGTTCACCTTCGATCTCGCCCAGGAACCGGTACGCTATATCCGGATCGTAGTCCGCTCCACCTGGGGAAGTACAACATTCACCCACCCGGCGGAGATCGACGTGTACGGAGAACGGCAATAAACATCCATTTAAACTGACAAGCACATGAAATATTTACTGCATGTTTTATCGTACCTGTGCATCCTCACAACGGTTGCATCGTGCGATAAATTCACGGACATCCATAAGGAATACATCGAAGGCGGTGAGATCATCTACGCCGTAAAACCCGACTCTGCCGTATTCATCGCGGGGAAGGAAAGGCTGATGATGCGGTTATGGATGGAAAACGGACAAAACATCAAGGAAGTGATCGTATCGTGGAACAGCGGGCAGGATTCGATGGTCCTCCCCATGAAACTGAAACCCGGCAGGGACAGCATCGAAGTGCCGCTTAACGATCTTGAAGAGAAATCCTATTCCTTCAATATCTATACGATGGACAATTTCGGCCACCGCTCCCTGACTTATACCACGTTCGGTACCACTTACGGTGATACTTACGCCAGTATCCTGCAAAACCGGCGTGTCAAAAAGATCTCGCTGACCGATCAGGCCGGTGTGGTAGACTGGTTTGCCAAAGCAGAGGGGATGATCTTCAATGAAGTGAAATTCATCAACCGGCGAGGTACGGACACTATCGTACGCTTTTCTGCGGATGCGTTCTCGGTGAATATGGAGGTAGCCGGAAGTGCCGAATTCCAGTACCGTTCGCTATATATCCCCGAAGCGGAGGCGATCGATACGTTCACGACCGCCTGGACGTTGTCACCGGAAAAATTCCCCGAATTCTTTTCGTATGACCGTTCAACCTGGGAAGTATTGTCCGTTTCCGATGAAACGGAAAGCGATGGCGGCGGTAAGAAAACTCTGATCGATGGTAACCTGAGCTCCTACTGGCATTCGCAGTGGGACCCCAATAACGTGGATCCCCCGCACTGGGCGATTATCGATATGAAAAAGGAAATTAATATCACCCATTTCACCATCTACCGCCGCGGCGGCAATACCGACGCCAAAACCGCGCAGTTCTTCCTCGGCAACACCAGCGATCCCAACGGCGCCTGGACCCTCGCGGGAGAAGGCGTCTTCGGTTCGGGGGATATGCTCAAAGTCGATAATACCGGCAACGCGACCGGCAGATACCTGAAAATTTATCTGCCAGACAGCAACCGCCCGCCTTTCACGGCCATCGCGGAAGTATATGCATTTGGAAAGTAATCATAACGGGTAACCGGCTTAGAAAAGGCAGTCCATTCAGGACTGCCTTTTTTTGTAGTGATGCATTATTTCTGTGTTCCGGTGGGCCTTTGCACTTCCCGTTTCAGCTTAATGATTTTCAGCATGTCTTCCATAACATTCGCCGGGTTGAAGCTCAGCGGGAAAGACCGCGGCGGGAATTCCTTGAACGTATCCGCAAACTGGAAAACTTCATCCATGACGCCGTACATAGACCCAACATGGTTCAGTTGCCAGTCCCAGAAAGTATTGGAAGTGATATCCGCCCGTTCGAACGGGTCCTGGAAAAGGTTGAAGATCTTTTGCAGTCGAAGTGTGGTGAAAGGTTCTGCCCAAACGCCCATTGTACCCTGCATTCGCTGTTCGGAGAACACATATTTGTAGTCTCCCGACCGGTAGCTCACCAGCAAGCCGTCGTCATCCGCGTAAAAGAAGTTTTTCCGCGCACTTTTTGTGCCATTATTATTCGCAGCCGTGCCGCTTACGTTGCGTAGGAAAGCCGACTGGTCGTATCCGTCGAGGTGTACTTTGTAGGTTTTTCCGTTCGCATTGTAA
>NZ_CALNBI010000102.1 GCF_937874145.1 uncultured Chitinophaga sp.
CCTGTTCGACGGCCGGGTGCAGCTGAGCAACCTCAAATTACTGGGCTCGAAAACGCTGGGTTCGGGCGTGGTGACGTTGCACTATGCGAACCGTGGGGACTAACTGTACTGAGGTTTTATATAGATTCTGGCAAATTACCGCGCTTTATATCTGCAATAATCTCATCTGCGATCGCAACCAGCCTTTCTTCGATCTGCTGTGTAAGCCGTTCCAGGTTGTTGAAATCAGGATGTTCAACCAGCACGGTTTCAAGTATGGAGTATTGGGGCCTGGTAGTTCTGCCTTGATTCCATTTCGTTGATTTGAAAAATTGCCAGTATTTCTCCTGGAGGGGAATTGTTTGGCCTAACAGCCAAATTTCGAAACGCATTTCAGGATGATTGAGGACAAGGCCGAATTTTAGTTTCCGCTTTTTCAGGAAATCATTGGTGAAGTAAAAATATGTGTAGTCCATATACCCCTGGAACAGGCTGCCGAAGGCAAAACGTCCAGCGAGATGCTTGTCCAATGTTGTGCCCAGCCTGGTTACGTATTTCACGAGGCCCGCGTAGGCTTCCCGGATATCTCCTTGCTGCAATTGTTTTTTGTAAACGGTTATGCAATGATTGAGGTCAGGCATGTTATCAACTGGTTTATGGGGAAGGTTTTGTTCCAATATAAGAAAAACTATGCCATCGGGAAAGGCGCCAAAGATACAGGCGGCGGGCAGGCTGGAAGGGGCGGGGCATGATGGAAGCATTAGAAAAATCGATGCATCACAAATAATACATACATCATTCAACTTTATTTGTATATTTGATCCATCGGGCCATGCGCAACGCAAACCGATGCATCATGGCCTTCCTGCCTTATTCATCTCCACTTATCAAATCTGATCTCAATTTGCATTTTAATCGCCGGATAGCTTCGTCCCGTACGATGGCTTGCACGGTTCCATTTTAAAACCAAAATATGAATCAGAAAGGATTTCTTATCGACATGGATGGTGTCATTTACCGGGGCTCCGAAACCATCCCCGGTGCAGTGGAATTTATCAACAACCTGCGCGACCAGGGCTTTCCCTTCCTCTTCCTCACCAACAACAGCCAACGCACCAACCGCGACGTGTCCTACAAACTCCGGAAACTGGGCTTTAACGTGGAAGACGACGACGTATTCACCTGCGGTATGGCCACCGCCCGGTACCTCGCTTCCCGCACGCCCCGGGCCACGGCCTATGTGATCGGCGAGGGCGGACTGCTGGCCGAATTGCACGCCGCCGGCTTCTCCATCGTCGACGATCACCCGGATTATGTCATCATCGGCGAAGGCCGCACCATCATGCTCGAATCCGTGGACAAAGCCATCAATATGATCATGAACGGCGCGAAACTGATCGCCACCAACCTCGACCCGAACTGCCCCGTGGGCAACGGCAAATATCGCGCGGGCTGCGGCGCCTTCGTGGCCATGGTGGAATGCGCCACCGGCAAACAGGCCTTCAGCGTAGGGAAGCCCAGCCCCGTCATGATGCGCATGGCGCGCAAGAAACTCGGCCTCTCCACCGACCAGGCCGTGATGATCGGCGACACCATGGGTACCGATATCCTCGGCGCCGGTTCCATGGGCTTCACCACGGTACTCACCCTGTCGGGCGTTACCAAAGCGGAAGATCTGAGTCATTTCAGCTACCAGCCAGATTTCGTGATCTCCTCCGTAAAAGACCTCCTCAACCCGGAACTCTTCGAAAAAGTACTGCACAGCAGGAAGGAACTGGTGGAAGAGATACCTTTCCCATAACCGGATGCAATAAAAAAAGCAAAGGCTTCAGTAATGAAGCCTTTGCTTTGATTTTCTTAACGACTTACCGCACCTGGATGCGCAGCGTACGCAGCAGTGTGTCCGTATCCGTTCGCAATGTTTTCACCTGCAGTTCGAAGTCGCCCGTGAGGTGGAAAGGATTGCTGGCGGTGGCCGTCACCTGCTGGTTTTCGGTATACGCAAACGCGGGAATCACCAGTTGCAGCGTGGTATCCAGCGACACCATGTTGAAATACACCTTCGCCGGGTCGGAAACCATTCCTTTCCCGGGCTCGCGGAACAGGTCTACGGTGAACGTAAAACTGCTGGCCGTATCGCCTGTGTACTGGCTGGCCGATAGCAGGAAATCGTTCGGATAGGAGCGGCCGAAAGTATATGCCGTGTCGATGGTGTAGTGTTTTTGTACAGAAGCACGTACCACGGCGCTGCCGATGCTGTCGCTTTTAAGGCGGACCTGTGCGTAGCCGCTGCTGTTGGCGGTAACGGTCTGAATGGTATCGTCGTTGCCGAAAGTGCCGCCTTTGACGGTGAACACCACTTCGCGCAGCAGGGAATCGGCCTCGCGGCTGATCTGAACCCCAACGAGGTAGGTGGATTTGTTATCCGCGGCTTTCTCCGCCTGGGGGGCATTGGCGAAGGCGATGACGTCTTTCAGCTGCAGTCCTTTCCCCAGCTGGTAATCGTCGTCTTTCTTGCTGCATCCGGAAAGCATCATGGCCGAAACGGCGGTTATGATGGCAAAGTATTTCATGTATCGTTGATTGGATTATTGGTATTTGAAAATGGCGCGGTCGGAAGCTGGAAGGGAAGGGAGCAGGGGAGATCCCGGCACATAATTGCCGCGCACCTCCAGGGCTACTTCGCAGCCTTCTTCGCCGGACTGGCTTCTGGTGATGATGATGTAAACCTCCATCCAGCGGTCGTTGCTGCTTTCCGTGTCTTCATACCAGATCAGGGATTTGGGCGTGAATTCGAGGATGTAAGGCAGGTTATGGGGCGCCGTATCAAAGTCGCCGATCGTTACCACTTCATCCTTTTCAGGGATGTAGATAGAAACAAGCTCGACGTCGGCGTCTTCCGAAATCGTCAGATGGTAATGCCCTTTGTTGGGGCCCGGGCTGGAAAAAGATTCAGACCATTCGATTTTCAGGGTCTGGTCCGGTTTGCCGGGTTTGAAGCGGAACTCCGTAGGGTCGAGGGTGAAGTTGTTTATTTGGACAGACATAAGGGATGAATTTATTGTTTGAAGATGTTTGCGACATGGCCGTTGCCGAAGCTTTCGAGGAAGCTCTGGATATTGAAATCCAGCGACAACGACACGAATGGCGCGGCTTTGACGTGGTAATTGCTCTTGTTGGCCAGGGGATCGGTGGGGTATTGGTAGAAGAAATACGCGCCGCCGTTGATTTTAAAAAATGAAAGCAGCCGGAATCCTACGCCCGAGATCAGGGCCATATCCTCGCTGACGATGCCCCTGCGGATACCGTCCTTTTTAATGGAAGTCAGCGATACGCCCAGCAGCAGCGAAGCCCTGGAGCCGATAACATCCGCGAATTTGCCGCGGTAGTTACTGAGCGGGAGCGAGGTGTCGATGGCGCGGAAGTAGAAGTTCATCCCGGCGTATAGGTTGAAACGGTCTACCCGGGCCACATACGCGTAACCAAGATCAAGGGTGACGTGCATTTTGAACCTTTCTTCCAGGGAAGTGGGATAGGTGTTGCCGGTTTCTTTGTAGGAGAACAGGGATTCGCTGAGTTCGACGGCGATATTCTTTTTCAGATCATCGCGGGCTTGCAGGAGCTCATCCAGCGGCTTGTCGATCTTCGCCTGGAATTTCCCGGCCATATCGTTGGCGATGGTGGCGATTTCGGTGGGGGAGAGGCCTTTGATCTTTTCTTTGTTCAGGTCGTTTTTGAATTCGGTGGTGAAGTCCAGGTCGCTCTTCGTGGCATTGAACCAATCCGTTTGCTTCATTTTCTTTTCTACGGACGATGAGATTTTCCCGATGGGGAGATCTTTATCCAGTACGCCTTTGGCGGCGATCTGCCGCTTGCTTTCGGTCAGGCTTCCCAGGATAAGGGCCAGCTCTTTGCGGAGGCTTTCCAGCTGTTTCTCGTCCGAAACAATTTGCTGCGCGAGTGCGGGGCTGGTGTCTGTTTTGGCGTTCTCTTTCAGCCCGCCGATCTTTTTCTCCAGGACGTCGATTTCGCCTTCCTTGTCGGTCACCAGCTTCGGTTTTTTCCCCGGGGAGCTGTTCAGAAGGTCGTATGCTTCGCCATAAAATCCTTCTTTATGGTGCCGCAGTTCGGCGCGGATCTGGTTGAGGGCGTTGGTGGCACCGAGGAAACGGGTGAACTGTTCGTCGTAATTATCCCCCGAAAGGGTATATTTCCCATTCACCTCTTTGGCCGCCGCTTCCGCCGCCGCGTGGATGGCGGCCATGTTTTGCGACCAGGATTTGGAGCCTCCGGGCGTGAGCAACTGGGTAACGATCACCTGGTTGTTGGCCGCAATGAAGCCGGCATCATCCATGATGGCCTGAACGGCGGCATCGTTTTCTTCGTCGCTGAGCTCAGTGTAGGTGTTACCCGCAATCTCCACCAGGTAACTGGCGTTGGGGCGGAGGAATACCAGCACGGGGATGTTCAGGGTGTCGGAATGCCGGTCGTATTTGCCGGTCTGGTAGAAGAGGGTACAGGCTTGCTTGTTCATTTGCAGGATGGAGTCGGTCAGGGGATTTTTTTTATCCCATCTCCCTTTGTAATTGATGCGGTTGACGTCGTAAACGACAACGTGTACATCTTTCACATCATCAGGGATGTTGACGCATTTGATGTTGAAGGGCTGGTCGAAAGGAATGGCGCCTGTTAATGCTTTCTTTTCGAAATCGTACTCGACCGTTTTTCGGTTTTGGGAATAGCTACTTGTAACACCAATGAACAGGAGTGTACAGGTAATCATGAGAAATCGCATGCAGGGTATAGTTTATTTTTTTGGTTGCTTGAATACAAAGGATAGTGCCGGTATTGGGGCGTAATTATAGGGCAAAGTCAATAAATAATACGGTTAATTTTTTATGGGGTGCCGGTTAAAAAGGAGTATAAATCAAAGATAAGTAATTGGATGATAATTCAAAATTTTGCATTAGATTCGTCTCTCCAGGCCGCGCAGATCCTCCGATCCCCGCGGCTTTTCTTTTACAACCCTGAAACGATCTCATACCTGAATCCGATGATGCTGGAAACAAAAGTTTGTATCCTGGGCGCCGGCCCGGCAGGCGCTACCACCGCGCTGCAACTGGCTTACATGGGCATACCCTGCCTGGTGATCGATAAGGCCGTCTTCCCCCGTGACAAAGTCTGCGGCGACGGCCTTAGCGGGAAGGTGCTCACCCAGCTCTCCCGGATCGACAAAGGTATTGCGGAGCGGCTGCAGCAGCTGGTCTTCAAGGAGGACAGCTGGGGCGTCAGCTTCGTGGCCGCCAACCGTATGGGCATCAACATCCCTTATAAACCGAATTACCAGAAACTGCCCGGCGAGCCCCGGGGATTCGTATGCAAACGCATCCACTTCGATAATTTCCTCGTGGATGAAATGAAACGCTGCCCGCAGATTCAATTGATTGAAGGAAAAGCCATCACCCAGCACACCCTGGAGCCCGACGGCTACCTGCTATCCGACGCCGCCGGCACCCTCAGGGTCAAGGCGCAGCTGGTGATCGCTGCCAACGGCGCCCATTCCGGGTTCACCAGGGACGTCGCCAACATCCGCATGGAGCCGGCGCACTACGTAGCCGGCATCCGGGCGTATTACACCGGCATCGGCGGGCTGCATCCCGACAATCTCATTGAACTGCATTTCCTTAAAAACGTGCTGCCCGGTTACTTCTGGATATTCCCCCTGCCCAACGGGGAAGCCAACGTCGGGATCGGCATGCTGAGTAAATTGGCGAGGAAGAAGAAAGCCAACCTCAAGCAAATGCTGCTCGACGCCGTGCAGCACGATCCCGTCATGCAGGAACGCTTTAAAAACGCCAACCTCCAGGGCACTATCGACGGCTACGGCCTCCCGCTCGGCAGCAAAAGGAGGAAGCTTTCGGGAGAAAGATACCTCCTCGTGGGCGACGCCGGCTTCCTGATAGACCCCTTCACCGGCGAAGGCATCGGCAATGCCATGTACTCCGCCCGCATGGCCGCCGCGCAGGCCGCCGCTTCCATAGCCGCCAACGATTACTCCGCCGGCGCCCTGCAAGCCTATGACGCCGAAGTGTACCGCGTCCTGGGCCCCGAACTGACCATGAGCACCCGCCTGCAGAAGCTCATCCGCTTCCCCTGGCTGTTCAATATGCTCATGCGCCTCAGCGCCGGCAACCAGGAATTGCAGGAACTCCTTTCCAGCATGTTCCACGAAGTGGATATCCGCAAGAAACTCGCAAGCCCCGGGTTTTACCTGCGCCTGCTGCTGAAGCGGTAACGGGTAGTACTTTGTGTCGACTTTGCCTATCTTTGAAAAAACAGGATTCCACGCCGCAAAGCTCCAACGCATGAAAACAACGCCTCGTCTACTGGCCGCCATGGCCGTGCTGTGCAGCCATCTGCCAGCCTCCGCATCCGACACCGCCATCACCGTTACCAAACGATACCTCAACCTGCCCGTTTCCCAACAGAACGAACGCGCCATCATGACGATGAAAGCCGCCGGGGAAGAAGAGCGCAGCTTCCGCATCCGACTCAGCGCCACGCCCGAATACTGGGTGTTCGTGGACATGAGCGCCTGGAAAGGCAAAACCCTGCGCCTGCAATTCGACGGTAGCGGTGCCGGAATATCGCACATCTACCAGGACGACCGCATCGCCGGGCAGGACTCCCTCTACCGGGAGCACCGCCGCCCGCAGTACCATTTTTCCACCCGCCGCGGTTGGATCAACGACCCCAACGGGCTCGTTTTCTACGAAGGAGAATATCATCTCTTCTACCAGCACAACCCTTACGAACGCGAATGGGAAAATATGTCCTGGGGCCACGCCGTGAGCAAAGACCTGGTCCACTGGCAGGAGCTGCCCGTTGCCCTGCACCCCGACAAATCCGGCACCATGTTCTCTGGCTCCGCCGTGATCGATTACGATAATACTTCCGGCTTCGGAAAGCCCGGCTACCCCGCCATGGTGGCGCTGTATACCGTCGACAGCCCCGACCGGCAGGTGCAGTCCCTGGCTTACAGCCTCGACAAAGGCCGCACCTGGACCAAATACGCCCGCAATCCCCTCATCGATTCCAAAGAGAAATGGAACAGTAAAGACACCCGGGATCCCCGCGTGCTCTGGTACGCCCCGGGCAAGCACTGGGTCATGGTGCTCAATGAGCGCGACGGCCACTCCATTTACACCTCCGCCAACCTGAAAGACTGGACCTACCAGAGCCACGTCACCGGCTTTTGGGAATGCCCGGATTTATTTGAGCTCCCGGTCGACGGGAACCTGCAAAACAAAAAATGGGTCATGTACGGCGCTTCCAACACGTATATGATCGGGAGGTTCGATGGCAAAACGTTTACGCCCGAGCAAGGGAAATACTACTTCTCCGCAGGTTCCAT
>NZ_CALNBI010000103.1 GCF_937874145.1 uncultured Chitinophaga sp.
GCGCTGGTGACCTGGAGGTTCATGTTCTCGTCGTCGCCAACTTTCACGAAATTATCCTGCTTGCCGTCCAGCTTATCGGCGTTGAGCTGTTCCTTGTCGATATTGTCATGGAAGCCCTGCCGGGTGATGGGGATCTGTACTTTCTGACCATAGCTCCAACCACTGAACACAATGCCTAAAGATATGATTAGTAATGTTTTTTTCATATTGTTAAGTTACGCCTATGCTACACTGCAAATTTACTACCAATTATAGTAGATAAGCAATCCCGCTGCAGGCATATAAAGTAAATCATATGCGTTATTGACTGTATATCTCTTTACAAATTCAATACCATGGCTGATCTGCTGATTTATTTCCTTTTACAGAAATTGACCAGCGGCAAAACGGCCTGCCGGATTGGCGGGG
Source organism: uncultured Chitinophaga sp. (assembly GCF_937874145.1). GTDB lineage: Bacteria > Bacteroidota > Bacteroidia > Chitinophagales > Chitinophagaceae > Chitinophaga. The sequence goes on from NZ_CALNBI010000103.1 coordinate 409, forward strand.
GAACCGGGCAAGAAAAGGGGCAAAAAGCGTACATTGCAGGCTGATACACGATTGGAGACGGCGGGAATTAACAATTCCATAATGTTATCTTTTCATGAAACGGGAAAGGGGTGATTAATTTTGTGCCGTCTTTAAACACCCAAATTATGTTGATGGAACCAGCAGTAGCAGTAGGAAAAATTCTGGTCGTGGACGATGAGGCCGATATCCTCGAAATCATCAGTTACAACCTCAAGAGCGCGGGGTACGAAACGGTGACGGCCAAAGACGGGCTCGAAGCCATTCAGAAAGCCAAGATCTTCCGGCCCGACCTCATCATGCTGGACATCATGATGCCTAACAAGAACGGGATCGACACCTGCCGCGAGCTCCGCCGCCTGCCCGAGTTCAAGGATACCATGGTGCTGTTCCTCACCGCATTGAACGACGAGAAGAGCGAGATCGAAGGGCTCAACATGGGGGCCGACGACTACATCGCCAAGCCCATCAAGCCCAGGCTCCTCGTTTCCCGCATCAACGCCCTCTTCCGCCGGCTGAACAAATCGGAAGAACAGCAGATCCAGCTGGGCGACCTCATCATCGACCGCGAAAAATTCACCGTAACCTATAAAGGCGACGAGATCATCCTCGCCAAAAAGGAATTCGAGCTCCTCCAGCTCCTCGCCTCCAAACCCGGCCGCGTTTTCCTCCGCAACGAGATCCTCAACCAGGTATGGGGCACCGAAGTAATCGTGGGCGACCGCACCATCGACGTACACATCCGTAAAATCCGCCAGAAACTCGGGGTCGATCTCATCACCACCGTTAAAGGCGTAGGCTACAAATTCGAACTCTGAAAAGCAATCAACCCGAACCTTTCTACCGTATCCGCACCTGTGTGGCCACCGGCTTTGTGAATTATGGCATCTTCAAGTAAAAAATTTAGTTTAATTTCCAGCAATCTCAACCTACACGCTCTCTGGAGTATGCTGAAAGCCAAAAACCTGTCCCCACAGAAACTAGCCGCCTTTACCGCGTTCATCCTGTCGGTCGTTATGGCCCTCGGATGCCTCGTCATCGGCGCCAACCTCAAGGAAACCCTCATCGCCCTGGGGCTCACCTTCCTCGTGGCCTATTTCCTCTACCTCTACACCCTTCAGAATTTCATCTACCGGAAAATCAAGCTGATATACAAGTTTATTTACCAGACGAAAGCCTCCAAGCGCGAGGAATTCTTCAACAAAAACATCCTCCCCCTCAAAACGATCGAGGAAGTAAGTGAAGACGTGGAAAAATGGGCCTTCCAGAAAAGGGAAGAACTGGAAAACCTCCGCCGCAACGAAGCGTTCCGGAAAGAATTCCTCCTCAACCTCTCCCACGAGCTTAAAACCCCCATCTTCGCCGTTCAGGGATACATCCATACACTGCTCGACGGCGCCATCGATGATCCCCAGGTGAACAAAGTTTTCCTTAAAAACGCGACCAAAAATATCGACCGCCTCTGCCGCCTCATCGACGACCTCGACGAAATTTCCAAGCTCGAAAGCGGGGAAATGACCATCAATAAGGAACAATTCGTGATCCAGGACCTCATCCGCGATGTGTTCGACACCCTGTCCATCAAAGCCAAACAGAAGGATATCAAATTCAGCATCAAGAAAGGTTGCGAAGCCCCCATCATAGTAAATGCCGATAAGGAAAAGATCCGCCAGGTGCTGATCAACCTCATCGAAAACTCCGTGAAATACGGCAAACAGGAAGGCCAGACCATCGCCAGCGTTTATAATATGGACGGCAAGCGCGCACTGGTCGAAATCTCCGACACCGGCATCGGCATGGCCGAAGAACACCTCCCACGGGTTTTCGAACGCTTCTACCGTACCGACCGCGCCCGCAGCCGCGACATCGGGGGCACCGGCCTCGGCCTCGCCATCGTAAAACATATCGTGGAAGCGCACGAGCAGACCATCAACGTGCGCAGTAAAGTGGAAGTAGGCTCCACCTTCGGGTTTACCCTCGAACTGGGCCGTGAGAATTACCTGTAACTTTTAGGCATACACGCCGTTTAACGGGAAACAGCCAAAAATCCCCACATGATACAGAAATTCCTATTCCTCGTTATCGCAGCAGGTACCTTCCTCGCTGCCTGCAGCAAAAAAGGCGACGACGCCACCCTTCAGTTCGACGGCCCCGCCAACGAAATTTCCGGAGAATGGGTGATGAACGGCGTTATCCCCAGGCCCGAAGAGCCCCGCTCCGCCATCATTCCCAAATACCAGTTCGGCACCAATATGCGCTATACGCATACCAGCGGCTTCTCCATCGCTCCCAAAACGGAAACGGGTGAATATTTACTGATACAGCGGCCGCCGATCGGCCTGTATGTATTGGTGATGAAACCAGATAACGGCGCGGAATACCAGATAGAACTGCGGATGCAGCCCGACAACTCCGCCATGTTCGGCGCCCTGCTCTATTTCAAGCGCCGGTAAACCTTAGAAACGGTACTGGATGCGCGCGGTAAATACGTTGTCGGGGATATCGTCTTCGAACCCTTCCAGCAAGGTGCTCTCATTCCACACCCGGTCGTACCACAGCACGAGCTTCATGTTTTCATTGTAGTAAAACACGTACCCGAACCCGAAGGTATCGTAACGGACGTCGCCGCCGGTAAGGCTCTTGGCCGCCGCATCCCCGATCTGGCGCCCTTTTACGGCACGGTTGGGATCGTACCAGTCATATTTCAGCACCAGCTGGTGCTGGGGATGCCCCAGGTGCTGCAGAAAGGAAAAATAGGCACCGTCGAAAGGACGGATATACAGTGGCGCAAATGCCCCTGTTCTGTCGACCGGGATGATGCCCGGCGTTTCCGTATCGAGGCGCGTGGAGGTTTGGGTACCGCGGATATATTCGGCACGGAACTGCGTGGAGCCGCGCTCTTTGCCGTTGGGGATCACCAGCTGCGCATCCGCCCCGTAATATTGCCTCGGCGCGATCACGCCTACGTTGGCAGCACTGGAATCCACGTCGAAGTCCGTTTTCCCGCTTTCCATCGTATAAATCTTGTTGGTAAACTGCTCCATCCCGCCGTAGAGGATACTGCCGCCGACGGACAGCAGCCAGCCCTGTGCATTGATGGGCTTGGGTTTCATGGCCACCCGGGCGATGATATCTTTATGGCTGTCGAAGTCCGAAGGGCCGGAGAGGCCCTGCCCGTTGAAAAGGCCTACGTCTACTTTCAGGTAATGAAGGGGATGGGTTTTGGAACGGGGCTCGAAGGTCAGCATACCGCCCATGTCGCGCTCGCTCCGCATCAGCAGTTGGCTCATACGCCCCCGCTCGGGCGCTTCCCGGTCGCCGGAAGATAAGTTCACCTCATAGCCGAAAGGCCGCGCAAACATGCCCATCGTCAGGGCCATCACGTCCCACTTCCCGTCGAACAACCGGCCCCAGAAGTCACGGATGTTTACACCGCGCTCCGTACCGTCGAACTGGAACACGAACTGCACCGTAGGCAGGTCGCGCTTGTTGTAGTGGGCATAGTCGAACCGGACGCGGCCCCGGCGGAGCATGAATCGGTTATCCACCTGCTTGTTGAAATCCCCGCCGGCAAAGCTTTCTATGCCCTTTCCGGAAGCGTACTGATATTGCGGCTGCATGTAGCCGCTGATGCGCAGGTGGTCGTAGCGCTTGTAAATGGAAATCATGCCCTTCCCGAGATCGGTGGTTGTATCGATCATATCCATCAGAAACTGAGCCTTTACGGAGATCGCCGCCAAACTGAGAAATAATGCCAGGAATCCTGTCCGAACCGAGAATCGCAATGCCTTCATCCGGCAAAAATACGGAACGATACCCTGGAAACAAAACGCCCGGGCAGGTGCCCGGGCGTTGTAGATTATAACGATTCGACAGATGCTTGATTAGTACGCCTGCTGGCCAGGGTTGAAGTTGGTCCAGCCAGTCAGCCAGTTTTCGGTACCGAACGCGCCGCGGAAAGTTTCCGTTTTGATGCCGGTAGCGGCCTGGAAGGTACCGTTGAGGGCTTCAGAACCGGTTTTGGGCAGGAAGTTCGGGTTGGCCAGGTTGAAAGGATCGGTGAGGCCAACGGCATCAGCGGTAGCAGCTACGAAGTTGAACTGTCCGTTTGCGGTAGCCATCGCCTGCAGGGCAGCGATACCTTCGTTGATCATGGCAGTACGGTCTGCGCCGGACAGCGGGTCAGCGGGATATTTGTTACCGGTCACATAACGGGCGGTAGCGGAATCCGTGCTGAAGGGCTTGGTTACGGCAAACACGATATTGTTCTTCCATTTGCTCACGTTGTTCTTGTAATCGTCCCAGGAAGCGGCAGATTCGATGGAGAAACCGCCTTTCTGGTTGCCGAGCAGGATGCTGTTCACGAAAGTGAAGTTGGTCGCTCTTCTCCAGCGGTTGCCCAGGTTGTGGTTGGACAAGGTGCCGGTGGCATTGTTAGGCCCAACGATGGTCATGTTGGAGATAACGGGGTGCGTGCGGGGAGTGGCGGTGTTGCCCTGGCCGTCGTTGTCGCACTCGATGCCGTTACCAGCGTCGCCCGGGTCCACGAAAGTGGGCTGGCGGAGCGCTACTGCGTATTGTACGGTGCCGGTATAGCCGAAATCGAAGTCGAAATCGTCGTCAGCCGTAGCGAAGGCCACCAGGTGGGTAGGGCTAACGGTGCCGCCGAAGAATTCGAAAGCATCGTCATTAGCCCAGGACGTCATCACGTGATCGATCACGGTTCCTTTACCAACACCACCCAGGGTGAGGGCGTTGATCTCGGAGTTGGGCTGAGCGGCGATACCTGCGTATTCGATACGAACATATTTCAGGATGCCGGAGTTGTCGTTGTCGTCGGTACCACCGTAGTAGCGGCCTACGCCACCTTCGATCTGGGGCTCGGTGCTGCGGTTGGTTTTAGCTTTACCCAGGATGATGATACCACCCCAGTCGCCGGGCTGGCGCTGGCCTGCCGCTTTGCCGGAAGTGAATACGATGGGTTTGGAAGCAGTACCTGTTGCGAAGATCTTCGCGCCGCGCTCGATGATCAGCGCGCCTTTTTCGGTAACGTCGCTCTTGATCACGGTGCCTTCCTGGATGGTCAGCGTCGTTCCTTCGGGGAAGTATACGTAACCTTTCAGGGTCCATACTTTATCTGCGGTCAGCGTCTTGCTGGATGTTTGCACACCGCTCAGTACCGTAGGCTCGTCGGGCGTCAGATCGTCTTCGTCAGTGTCGTTGTTACGGCAGGAAGAGAGTGCCACCGCAGCTCCTAAAGTAAAAGCAAGGAATTTTACAAGTTTCATTCGAACAGATTTTCAGTGATTGAATTGCAGTGCAAAAGTGGTATCCCAATGTTACGTGCACTTTAACACGGCGTTATGAAATTGTTACTGTGTCTGGCTTATTTCTTTTTGCCCAAACCAAACTGGTAAGAGAAGTTCAGGCTGATGTTGGTGCCCTGGCGCTGAGAAGTAATGATCTGGTCAACGCTTTCGTTGTACGACTTCTTGTTGTCGTTGTTCTGGTAGAAAATGAATTTCTGGTTCAGCAGGTCGCTTATGTTCAGGCGCAGGTCGCCGCGTTTGTTGAGGATCTTTTTACCGATCTGCAGGTCCAGCAGGTCGCGGCCTCTTTCGTAAATGTGCGGATAGCCCTCAAAGCCCACCAGGTAAATACGTTGCCCCATTTTGTTGTAGAGCAGCCCGAAGGAAAGGTTCGTTTCGGGATGATCGTATTGCAGGCCGGCATTGATCAGATAGGGGCTCTGTCCCTGCAGGGACCGGGAAGGCCCGTCGGAAGAGCCGCCTACCAGGTTAACGGAAGAGTGGATGTAAGAGAAGTTAGCAAACGCGGTCATATTCTGGAAGAAAGGCTCGGCAGAAAGGAAGTCCAGCTTCTTGCGCAGTTCCAGTTCAAACCCGAACGCTTCGGCATTGTCGGCATTTTCCACGCGGATCTGGCGGCGGTTGGGCGTAGAGCCCGCGTCCACCGTTTGCTCGATCGCATTCTTGAAACGCTTGTAGAACACAGACGCAGTCACCGCTTCGCCCACGCCCGGGTACAGTTCGTAACGCAGGTCGGCATTGGTGATGAGGGCGCGCTTCAGGTCAGGGTTACCCTGCAGGCTGCTGTACGTCACGAAGTCATAATACACGAAGTTGCTCAGCTCGCGCAGCTCCGGGCGGGATACCGTTCTGCTGCCGCTCAAACGGATGTTCGATTTCTCGTTCACCGCGTAAGAGATATTGGCGCTCGGCAACAGGTCGAAGAAAGTCATGTCTTTCTTGATCGATTTGCCGGAAGCATCCGCCGTGCTGATGTATTGATAGTAGGATTCACCGCGCGCGCCCCAAACGATGCGCAGCTTGTCGGCGATCTTGTTGTCGAACTGAATGTAACCCGCGATGAGGTCGGAATTAGCTTTGTAACGGTCGGAGTTGTTGGTGATCTCGTCCATCACGAAACCATTCTGGCCGATATTAGCGGGATCGAAGATCTGGCCCGGCGCCAGCGTAAGCAGGTCGTCGTTGAAATCGGCCGTGTTGGTACGGATGTAACCGAGCACACGGGCGCTGAAGTCGCGCTCACGGTACAGCTTCTGCCCGCCGATCTTTACGTTCTGCTTCTGCCCGCTGATGGTAAACGGTACGGTCAGTGAACCCATCCCGCCAACACCATATTCTTCCAGGGTGGAATAGAAACGGGAAACGTTGCGCGCCGCCGTGCCGAAGGGCACCATCGCCTCGTAAGGCACGTTATCGGAAGCGTTCAGGTCGCGGCGGTAGCTCAGCACTTTCATGTCGGGCTGGTTACGGTCCGTGAGCGAATAGTTCAGGTTCCAGTCCAGCTTCCAGTCGCGGGTATTGATCTTATGGCTGCCCTCGAGCTGGGAGTTGAGCATCGTTTTGATGGTCAGTTCCTGGCCATGGCTCATGATCTGCGCATTGGCGTCGTTGTTGAGGCCGGAGCGGTAGATGTAATTATTATCCAGGATACGGTTGAAGATGTTCTTCAGAGATATCTTGTTGTTGCGCTTCACGTAGGTAAAGTTGGCGATGGCGCCAAGGCTGGAGTTGAAGCGGTTGATGTCTTCACTGAAATTGAAGCTCCGCACTTTCCCGCTTTCGTAGTCCATACGCTCGCCTTCATAAATATTCTCGGAATTGCGGTAGGTAAGGCTGATGATGCTGCCGAAAGAACCGTCGTTCTTCAGGCGGGTGCGGTTGCCCCAGGTCACCTGGTAGCTCTGCGCCGGGAGTGCCTTGCCGCGGTCGCCCACGCCCCAGGTATTGTTGAAATCGCGGGTGAGCCCGAATTTCTGTTCGTTGGAGAGCGGTGCGTACTTGCCGCGGGAAGAAGGCCAGGAGCCCGGGAGCTTCAGCGTTCCGTCTTCCAGCGTCAGCCACTCGCTTTTGCCGCGATCCATGCCGCGGGTTTCCCTGAAAGTAGTCTGTGTGTTATAACCCAGGCCGATATTGAAGGAAAGGAAGTTTTCGGTGGGGATGTCTTTGGTGATCACCTGGATGAGGCCGCCGGCGAAGTCGGCGGGCATTTCCGGGGATGCGGTTTTATTGATAACGATGTTATCGATCAGGTTGGAAGGAATGAGGTCGAAGGAGAACGCCTTACGGTCGGGTTCCGTGCTGGGCAGCATGGCGTTGTTGATCGTGGCGGTATTGTAACGGTCGTTGAGGCCGCGGATGATAATATACCGGTTGTCCTGGATGCTGGCGCCGCTTACGCGCTTGAGCACGTCGGAGGTATTGCGGTCCGGGCTGCGGCGGATGCTCTCGCCGGAGATACCGCTGGAGATGCTTACGTTATTCTTTTGGGCAACGTACAGGGCGTTGATCGTTTCCTGTTTGTAAGACCCGCGGATCACCACTTCCTGGAGCTCTTTGGATTTGGGCTCGTCCAGCGCGATGTCCAGGTTGGTCACCTGGCCGCCTTTCACCACCACGTCTGCGATGGATTTGGTCTGGTAGCCCATGTACTTATAGTCTAAAGTATAGGTACCCGGCGCGAGTTGCAGCAGGTAGCGCCCTTCGACGTCGGTTACGGCGCCTTTGGCGGTATTCTGTACCATCACTGTCACACCGATCAGCAGTTCGCCTGTTTTCTTATCCGTCAGTTTCCCGGATACTTTGCCGGTTCCGTCCTGCGCGAAAGAAGGAAGGCAGGCGATGCATAAAATCCCGATAATTTGTACAGCAGTAATAATGCGTTTCACGTATTTGTGTATTGATTACGGCCGCAAAACTACCATGGTGCCATTACGCCAATGTTAAGGCAATATTACCAGAATGTTAATTGTTAAGAAATCATTAAAGAATTATTAACAGGTTACTGAAACCCGCTACAGCACAAGCTTCCATGCAAACACACAGTATTACATGGCAGGGTTGCCGCCCTGGCGCAGGAGCCATTCGATGGAGAGATCGATGCCGCGGGCCGGCGGCGGCGGTGCTTCGGAAATGGGAGGAAGCTGGAAAAGGCGAAGGCTTTTGTTCATGAAGGGCTTCAGGTTCATATTGCAGAGCTCCAGTGAAAAATGGAACCTTTCTTCCAGGTCTTCTTCGAATTCGCGCAGGCTGAGGGTTTCGTCGATAGGATATTCGATGAGCGCATCGTCTTCGAGGCCTGCTTCGCGGAGGGTGTTGAAACCATTGGCGAGGGAATGACGGATATACACGGCGGCATTACAGTGGAGGAGCCGCTGTATCTGCATCTGTAACAGGGATATCGTCATGAGTGGGTGTAGCTTGAGCGTCTTCATTATCATCGGATCGGTTACGCAAACTTACCCTCCCGGCGTTACCTGAATATTAAGCAAACGTTATAAATGTGTGAAAATTAACGGGTGAAGGAAACCGTCCGGGCCACAACGCTCCATTCCAGCTGCAGGGTTTCATCGTCTTCTTCCGCCACCGGCGCCTTCTTTTCGGCGTGCTGGTACAGGCGCCACTGGCCGTCGGCGTATTCCAGCGCGGTGAGGCTCTCCACCCAGTCGCCCGAGTTGAGGTAGGTGACGGTGCGCCCGTTCACCTGTTCTTCCCGGATCACGGGCTGATGGATGTGACCGCAGCACACCACGTCAATTTCTTTATCCGCGGCGATCTCCACCACCGTCTGCTCGAAATCGGAAATAAATTTAACCGCCTGCTTGACGCCGGCTTTCACTTTCCGGGAAAACGACATCTTCTCCCTTCCCATTTTTTCGAGGAGGTGATTGACGAGGCGGTTGAGGATGATGAGGAGGTCGTAGCCCTTCCCCCCGAGCCTGGCGAGCCATTTGGAGTTTTTCATGGTAACGTCGTACACGTCGCCATGGAAAAACCAGTGCTTCTTGCCGTCTACATCTATAATTAATTTATTATCTATGAGGAAATTGCCCAGGCCGAACCCGGCGTATTTGCGGAGGGCTTCGTCGTGGTTGCCGGTGAGGTAGTAAACGTCTGTGCCTTTCCCCATCATTTTGAGGATGCGGCGGATGACTTTCGTATGGGATTTGGGAAAATACCGTTTGCTGAACTGCCAGATGTCGATGATATCCCCGTTGAGGATGAGGATTTTGGGCTGGATGGAGTCCAGGTACTGTGCGAGCTCTTTGGCGTGACAACCGTAGATTCCGAGGTGGACGTCGGAAATAACTACAATATCCAGTGGTCGTTTGTCTGACATTTGATGGATTATGAGGGTTTCTGCAACTTTTTTACATCAAAATTGTTATTTATATGATGCTGTTGTAAGGCCCTGGTATTCTGTCACAAAGGAAAAAATGCTATATTACTCTTATATTAATTCAATGTTACCAAAACATTAATTCTTACAATTTCCTCGGGCTATTTCTATTAGAAAACTAATTTTGCGGGCAAATTTCAACAAACACTAATTTTTATGGGAGGCTTTAATTCTATTGTGAAACTGTTCATGCCGAAAGACAGGGTGTTCTATTCTCTTTTCGAGGACGTGGCGGCAAACCTGGTAGAGATGGGTAAGGTGCTGGTGGAGCTGGTGGAAACCAAGGACCCTTCGGTTCGTAAGGATAAAGTGCACCTGATCGAGCGGCTGGAGCACAAGAACGATGACCTTACGCATCGTATTTTCGTAGAATTGGGGCAGAACTTCATTACGCCTTTCGACCGGGAGGATATTCACTATCTCGCCTCTACGCTGGACGACGTGGCCGACTACATCCATGGTTCCGCCAAGCGTATCGACATGTACAAGGTGGTGGAGATCAATGACAGCGTGCGCAAGCTGGCAGACCTGATCAACCAGGGCGTGCAGGAGCTGGCCCGGGCGATCCCCGAGCTGCGCAACATGAGCAATATGCGTGCTATTACGGATGCGTGCGTAAAGATCAACAGCCTGGAGAACCATGCGGACGATATTTACGACCGTGCGATTGCGGATTTGTTTGAGCAGGAGAGCAATGCGGTGGAGCTGATCAAGATGCGCGAGATCTATCAGGCGCTGGAAATCGCTACCGACAAGTGCGAAGATTCCGCGAACGTGATAGAAACCATCATCATTAAATATGCGTAGCCGCTAATCCCGACAGCTCATGACATTTCTGGTAGTCATTATCATACTGGCATTTATTTTCGATTATATCAACGGATTCCACGACGCGGCGAACTCAATCGCCACGATCGTGTCCACCAAAGTGCTGACGCCGTTCCAGGCGGTATTGTGGGCCGCGTTGTTCAACTTTGCGGCGTTTTTCGTTTCCAAATACATTTACGGGGAATTCAAGGTGGGTAATACCATTGCGAAATCGGTGTTCGAGGAGTTTATTACCCTGAAGGTGATCTTCTCCGGGCTGGTGGCCGCGATTACGTGGAACCTCCTGACCTGGTGGTACGGTATCCCTTCCAGTTCTTCCCACACCCTGATCGGTGGTTTCATCGGCGCCGCGGTGGCTAACGCCCATGGGTCGTTCGACGTGATCAACTTCTCCAAAGTGCTGCCCACGGTGTACTTCATCGTACTGGCGCCCTTCATCGGCATGGTGGTGGCATTTCTCATCACGGTGTTTATCGTCAACGTTTCCAAAAAGGCCAATCCGTATAAAGCGGAGAACTGGTTCAAGCGCCTGCAGCTGGTATCTTCCGCTGCGTTCAGCCTTGGCCACGGCGGTAACGATGCCCAGAAAGTAATGGGTATCATCGCGGCCGCCATGGTGGCGCACGGGAGCATCGGCCACCTGAAGGACGTGCCGGACTGGGTGCCTTTCGCCTGCTTCGCGGCGATCGGCCTGGGTACGCTGAGCGGCGGCTGGAAGATTGTGAAAACGATGGGCACCCGCATCACCAAGGTGACCCCGCTGGAAGGCGTGAGCGCCGAAACCGCGGGCGCCATCACTCTCTACATGACGGAAAGCTTCGGTATCCCGGTGAGCACCACGCACACCATTACCGGTTCCATCATCGGCGTAGGCGCCACCAAACGCCTCTCCGCCGTACGCTGGGGCGTTACCGTGAACCTCCTCTGGGCCTGGATCCTTACCATTCCCATCAGCGCCGCCCTTGCGGCAGGGGTTTTCTTCATCGTGAACCTCTTCATTAAATAAGGCTTTGCATTACAGCAATAGAGAAAGCCGTCCGCCTGGGACGGCTTTTTTCATATATGCGGTGGTCACGTCCTGAAATAGGTTGACACCCGGCATGCATAATGGCTCAGCAGGGATACAGTAGGGATACCGTACTGAAACAGTACTAAATCCTGAAAATGACAATCCACGTGCTGGTTCATGACAAAACCCTGACCCCTGGGCGGGAATTGTCATAAAACGGGGTGGTATCCGTTTGAATATTGCATTTATTCACAAAATAATAGGGGAATAAGGAAGGTTCGACTATTTTTGTGCCTCCAAAAACCTGATATTAAGCCATGAAAGGAATTATCCTGGCAGGAGGCTCCGGGACCCGGCTCCACCCCATCACCTTCGCGATCAGCAAGCAGATCATGCCCGTTTATGATAAACCGATGATCTATTATCCCCTTTCCACCCTCATGCTGGCTGGAATCAGGGAAATTCTCATTATCAGCACCCCGCATGACCTTCCCGCATTCCAACGCCTTTTTGGCGACGGCAGCCGGTATGGCCTGGATATTTCCTATGCGGAGCAACCCGAGCCCAACGGGCTGGCGCAGGCTTTTGTGATCGGGAAGGATTTTATCGGGAATGATCCCGTTGCCTTGGTGCTGGGAGACAATATATTTTACGGCTCCGGCCTCGGCAGCCAGCTTGCCAATAACAGCAACCCGCAGGGCGGAATCGTTTACGCTTACCAGGTTTCCGATCCGGAACGCTATGGCGTGGTAGAATTCGACGCCGCCATGAAGGCGATCTCCATTGAAGAGAAGCCCGCCGTTCCCAAATCCAATTACGCGGTGCCGGGGCTTTATTTTTACGACAACGAAGTGGTGGAGATCGCTGCCAACCTCAAGCCCAGCGCGCGCGGCGAATACGAGATCACGGATGTAAACAAGGCTTACCTGGAAAAAGGCAGGCTGCAGGTTTCCATCCTCCCGAGAGGCACCGCCTGGCTCGACACCGGCACTTTCGATTCCCTCATGCAGGCCAGCCAGTTTGTGCAGGTCATCGAACAGCGGCAGGGCATCAAGATCGCCTGTATCGAGGAAATCGCATGGCGGAAAGGTTTTATCAACAACGAACAACTACAAAAACTCGCGCAACCGCTCGTAAAAAGCGGTTACGGCGCTTATTTGATGAATCTGATTAAATAGTCACTCAGTATGCAGAAAGTCCTTGTTACGGGCGGTTGCGGATACATCGGATCGCACACCATCGTAGACCTTATCAACAACGGCTTCGACGTGGTATCGGTCGACAGCAACATCCGCAGTTCCACACAGCTCCTGGAGGGAGTGGAAAAAATCACCGGGCGTAAGATCCGCAACTACAAAGTGGACCTTTGCAACCTGGAAGACACCAATGCCGTTTTCCATGAAAACCGCGACATCGTGGGCGTTATCCACTTTGCGGCGCTGAAGAGCGTGGGAGAATCTGTAAACGAGCCCCTGCTGTATTTCCAGAACAACCTCACGTCGCTGGTCAACGTCCTGAAATGCATCCGTGAATACAAGATCCCCAATTTCGTATTTTCTTCTTCCTGCTCCGTGTACGGCAACGCCACCGAGCTCCCCGTAGTGGAAACCACCCCGCTGGGCGAGGCGCAGAGCCCTTACGCCCGTACCAAGCAGATGGGCGAGCAGATCATCGAAGATTTCAGCCGGGTGAACACCACCAACAGCATCCTGCTGCGCTACTTCAACCCAGTAGGCGCGCACCCTTCCGCACTGATCGGCGAACTGCCCCTCGGCAAGCCCGACAACCTGGTGCCGGTGATCACACAGACCGCCATCGGTAAAATCCCGAAGCTCACCGTATTCGGCTCCAAATACAATACCCGCGACGGTTCCTGCATCCGCGACTACATCCACGTGATGGACATCGCCAATGCCCACACCAAAGCCCTGCAGTACCTCATCGAAAAACGCAACAGCAGCAATCTCGATGTATTCAACCTCGGCACCGGCAACGGCGTAACCGTGCTCGAAGCCATCAAAGCGTTCGAGAAGGTATCGGGCCAGCAACTGAATTATGAAATGGGCCCCGAGCGCCCCGGCGACGTGATCGCGATCTATGCCAACAACAGCAAGGCGAAAACCATGCTTGGCTGGGACCCGCAGATCGGTATCGAAGATTCGATGCGTACCGCCTGGCAATGGGAAGTTGCGCTGCGCGACCGTGTTTTACAGAATTAATTTATTTTATTTTCTAGCTTTGCGACACAAATTTCTGGCATTATGGTAAAAGACATACAAGTACTGAACGAGAAGGAGACCCGCGGCGGATTCGGCGAGGGCATCCTGGAAGCAGGCAGAAGGAACCCGAATGTGGTGGCCCTCACGGCCGACCTGCTCGGTTCCATGAAACTGCAGGCGTTTATCAAGGAATTCCCCGACCGCTTCGTTCAATGCGGTATCGCGGAAGCCAATATGATCGGCGTGGCCGCAGGCCTCACCATCGGCGGCAAAATCCCCTATACCACCACTTTTGCCAACTTCTCCACCGGCCGCGTGTATGACCAGATCCGCCAGTCGGTAGCCTATTCCGGCAAAAACGTTAAAATCTGCGCATCCCACGCCGGCCTTACCCTCGGCGAAGACGGCGCCACGCACCAGATACTTGAAGACATCGGGATGATGAAGATGCTGCCCGGCATGACCGTGATCGTGCCCTGCGACTTCAACCAGACCAAAGCCGCCACCATTGCCCTGGCCGACCACGAAGGCCCGGCATACCTGCGCTTCGGCCGTCCCAAATGGCCCAATTTCACCCCTGAAGACCAGGAGTTCCAGATCGGGAAGGCGCAAATCCTGAACGAAGGCACAGACATCACGCTCTTCGCCTGCGGGCACCTCGTATGGAAATGCGTGGAAGCCGGCCGCATCCTCGAAGAAAAAGGCTACAGCGTGGAGCTCATCAATATCCACACTATCAAGCCCCTCGACGAGGAAGCTGTCATCAAATCCATCACCAAAACCGGCTGCGCCGTTACCGCTGAAGAACATAACGTGCTCGGCGGCCTCGGGGATTCCATCGCCCAGGTAGCAGCCCGCCACAATCCCATCCCCATCGAATACATCGGCACCAACGATACATTCGGGGAAAGCGGCAAACCCAACGAATTGCTGACCAAATACGGTCTGGATACGCCTAATATCGTGGCAGCGGCTGAAAAGGCCCTTGCGCGAAAAAAAGGTTAAAATGCTATAGCGACGTTAAACCTTCGCCCGAAAAAACCATCTTATTGATGGTTTTTTCTGTTTTTACAGCAAACCCGGAACGCGGATAATGGTTATATTAGGTGTCAAAACCGGCATTCTCCAGGGGATTCCGCTCATATTATCGTAAAAACGCCTATGGGTGTAACGCAAGAAGATAAAGAACTACTGTCGATATTCAGACAACCGGACACCCGGGAGAAAGGTTTCACGCTCATTGTCAGGAAGTACCAGGAGAAGCTCTACTGGCACATCCGCCGCCTCGTGATCAGTCACGACGACGCTAACGACGTGCTGCAGAACGTATTCATCAAAGTCTGGAAGAACCTGGATAATTTCCGGGAAGACGCGCGGCTGTACACCTGGCTGTACAAGATCGCCACCAACGAATGCCTCACCTTCCTCGACAGCCTGAAGCGGAAATCCGCCCTCTCCCTGTCCGACATGGAATCGGGCCTGGCCAATAAGCTGGAGGCCGATCCCAATTACGATTCGAAGAAAATTGAATGGAAGCTCCAGAGCGCCATTCTCAGCCTCCCGGAAAAGCAGCGCACCGTTTTCAACCTCCGGTATTACGATGAAATGCCATACGAGGAAATGAGCCGCGTGCTGGATACTTCGGAAGGCGCGCTTAAGGCATCGTATCATCATGCCGTTAAAAAAGTGGAAGATTTCTTAAAAAATCATTAACAGTTAAACCATTCCGCTATAGAATGGTCATACTTACATATGCCGCAGAAAGGAAAAGATATCGCAGATGAACTGAAGCAGGTTTCGCCCGGGCTGCCCGATATGGGCGAAACGCCCGCGTATGGCCTGCCGTATGAGTATTTCGACAAATTCCCGGATGCCCTCATGGACCGGGTGCGCAACCTGGCGGCGGAAGAGGAAGTGACGGAAGAACTGATGGAAATCGCTCCCATCCTCGCCTCCATCCCCCGCAAAACCGCGCCTTTCTTTACCCCGCACGGGTATTTCAAAGGGCTCGACCGCCAGCTTATCCAGGGCAGCGGCAACGAGCCGGCCACCAAAGTGATTCCCATCGGCCGGAAAATCCGGCTGTTCAAACGCTGCCTCGCGGCCGCAGCCATCGCCGGTGTGGTGGTGGTTTCCGCCATCTGGGGCGTAAGGGAATGGACGGGCAACAGCATCGACCGCAGGATGGCACAGATCAGCGACCAGGAAATCGTAGATTTTCTCCAGTACCGCTCGGATGATTTCGATGACGAGAATATCTTTGCCAACGTATCGCTCGAAGCAGGTATGCCTTCCGTGCTGCCCGAAGGACTGAGTATAGAAGAAATCGATCTTATGCTGGAAGACAACCTCTTGCAGCAGACACAGCTAAATAATTGATAACCAGATGGAACGAATTAAGTTGATAGGGGTATTATTCGGATTCATCGGCATTTTCATGTTGCCGGCGATTTCCCTGCCTGCGCAGAAAGCGCCGCAGGATAAGCCTGCCTCGAAAGAAGATAAGGTCAAATCCCTCGAAATCCTCTATATCTCCCGCGAACTGGACCTCACGCCCGAAGAAGCCCAGAAATTCTGGCCGGTATACAAACGGTATTCAGAAGAAGTGAACCAGCTCATCGTGGAAAGGCGCAAGAAGAACAAGGAACTGAAATCCAAACCCCGCACCGATGCCCTCGCCAGTGAAGCCCTGGATAAGGAACTGGGTTTCGAGAAACGCATGGTGGATATCAAGACGCGCTACAAACAAGAGTTCCTCAAAGTACTGCCCGCCGCCAAGGTTACCCAGCTGTACCGCGCGGAAAGGGAGTTCCGGTCTATGATGATCCGCCAGCTCAAAGAGCGGCGCGAGAACCGGGGCAACGACAATCGCCGGTAAACGAGGATGCCCGGGCTTCGGCTAAATGGTTCATGACTGGAATTTTGTAGTGGGTTGCCTGGTATCGTGATAGAATAAAAATGTCCATCCTTCCGCGATCCCTCTTTCCATGTACGCCTGCCGCAATTCGCTCGCGCGCTTGCCGTCATAATCGTACTTCGCCACAAATCGGCTCCGCATCTGGGAAATCTGCGGGGCCTCATCTCCCCCGAAAAATACTTTATCCTCCCCGTCGTCGATCAGGAACACCTGGTGCTGGGGGCAATGCCCGCCCGACCATTCATAATGGATATACCCGTCGATCGTGCCTTCGCCTTCGGTGAACACTACGTTATCGCGCTGGGCGAGCAGGTCGAAATCTTCCTTGTGGTAAGATTTGCCGTCGTTGGCGAAAGCGTAATCCAGTTCTGGTTTGGAAACGTAATAGGTGGCATGCGGGAAACTCAGGCTGCGCTCGCCCGTTACAGGATCGGTGGAGATAACGCCGCCGGAGTGGTCTTTATGCAGATGGCTCATCAGCACCTTGGTCACTTCCATGGGGTTGATGCCATTGTCGATGAGGTTTTGATGGAGTTGCAGGATACCGTCGGCATTGCGGAACCCCAGTCCCGTATCCAACAGTATGATATCCCGGTCCGTAATCACGAGAAAAGGCTGGATCTCTACCAGCAAAGAGCCTGCGGGCCTGTTTTTCAGCTGATCCTTCCTGTCGTCGAATGGGACAAATTGCTTGGTTCCGTCTACGGTAAAGCTTCCTTCCGAAAGCGGTATGATACGTGCCATTGCACAAATGTAACGAATCGGCCCCTATCTCAAAACCATCTGCCGGTCGGCATCCAGCCGCAGCATGATGAAGATGAGCATGGTAAACGTCATGAGCGACGACCCGCCGTAAGACACCAATGGCAAGGGTATCCCGATCACCGGGGCCAGGCCGATGGTCATCATGATATTAATCGCCAGGTGGAAGAAGATGATGGAAGCCACGCTATAAGCATATACGCGGCTGAAGGTACTTCGCTGCCGTTCCGCGATGAAGATGATCCGTAAGAGCAGGGACACGTAAATCCCCAGGAAAAAGACGCTTCCGACATAGCCGAAATCCTCGCCGATGGTGCAGAAGATAAAGTCGGTGGATTGTTCCGGCACGAAGTCGAACCGGGTTTGGGTGCCCTTCAGATACCCTTTCCCCAGCAAGCCGCCCGAACCGATGGCGATCATCGACTGGCGGGTGTTGTAGGTCGCTTTGGGATCGTTTTCCTGCCCCAGCATCACGTAAATGCGGCGCACCTGGTAATCCTTCAGCACGTTGGTGAATACAAACGGCACTACGTACATCACGAACGAAGCGCAGAACGCCCAAACGGCGATGATGACTACCAGCCGCGACTTGTTCCGCCTGATCTGGAAGCGGTTGAAATATACGACAAGGGCGGCCACGCCGGTAAAGATGTAGAGGAGGATGAACTTATCGATCAGCAGGGCGCTCAGCACGAGCACGATGCCGGAGAACGCGATCACCAGCAATACGCCCGGCAGGCCTTCGCGGTACATCACCAGGAAGAAGGCGAGGTATACGAGCGCAAGGCCTGTTTCGTCCTGCAGGATAATGATCGCCAGGGGGAACATGACCATGCCCACCGCGATCAGCCGGGAACGCAGTTTGGTGAAGTCAGTTTCCATGGCCGACAGGTATTTTGCCAGGGCCAGGGCGGTACATAGTTTGGTGAATTCCGCCGGCTGGAAGCGGAAACCGCCGAGTTCGAGCCAGGAGTTCGAGCCCTTCACCCCGGTTCCTATAGCCAATACCACGAGCAGCAGCATGATGCCGAATGCATAGAAGAGATTGGCGGTGGCGGTGAAAAATTTGCTGTCGGTCAGCCAGATACCCGTTGCCAGCACGATAGACACGCCGAACCACAGTACCTGCCTTGCCCAGTTTTTATTCTGGCTGAGGAGGTTCTGTATCACATTGTCGCCTTCGCGGTATTCCGCGGCGAAGATCGCCAGGAAGCCGATGAATACCAGCGCGAGGTACATCCCGAGAACGGGCCAGTCGATGCCGGCGGTAAGTTTCGCTTGTGAGCGGTTCATGGTGTCTGTTTCGCGTTTTATTTAGTGTCCGAGTATTTTACGCATGATGACGGCTCCTTCGGCGCCAGCGTAGTTTACGCTGTTGAGGGAGTCGAGTTTCGATTTATTCTTGATCTCCTGGGAGAACGTATTGGCGGCGAGCATCTGTTCGAGCACGGGCTTGCGTTTCGCGGAGATGGAATCCGTCAGGTATTTTTCCATGAGGATGCTGGCGATGGGCACCGCGTAGGTGGAACCGAAGCCCGCGTTCTCCACTACAACGGCGATGGCGATCTTCGGATTGTCTTTCGGCGCGAAGCCCACGAACAGCGAGTGGTCTTTCAGCTTCACCAGCTTCCCTCCCACTACGGCATTGTTTTCCGCCGTACCGGTCTTCCCGCACACTTCGATCCCTTCGATCTGGGCCTTGCGGGCAGTACCGCTGGTCACCACATCGTGCATGCCATCTACCACCGACTGGAACGCGTCGTTGGAGATATGCGCCACGGAGTGTTTCTCCTTGTACTTTTTCAGTTTATCGGAATTATCGGAATCGATGCTTTCCACGAAGTGCGGGATATAATACCATCCGCGGTTGGCGATGATGCACATGGCGTTTGCGAGCTGCATGGGGGTAAGGATGAGCTGCCCCTGGCCCATGCCCACGTACATTTCGGAGCAGGAATTCCATACCCCGCGGTACACGCGGTTCATGCGGGCGGTATCGGGCACCACGCCGGGCGCTTCCGAGGGGATATCCACCCCGATGCGGCGGCCGAGGCCCATGGCTTTGAGGTATTCCACCCATTTGGCCTGCCCGTTCTTGGTGCCGCCCCATTTTTTATTGTCGACCGACAGGCGGTAGATGTGCATGAAATAGCTGTTGCAGGAATTCGCCAGCGCGGTGCGCATATTGGCGGCGTGGCCCGGGTTGCTGTGGGTGCAACGGGAGAAGCGGCCGCAGAGGCCGTCCCCGCCGTGGCAGGGGAACCCGAAGCTGGGAGTGATCACGCCTTCGTCGAGCGCGATAAGCCCGGTAATCGGTTTGAAGGTGGAACCGGGGGGATAGGCCGCCTGGATGGCGCGGTTCAGCATCGGCTTCACGGTGTCGGTGAAGAGGATGCCGAGGTTCTTGGCGCGATAGGAGCCGGCGAGCAGGTTCGGGTCGAAGGTGGGGCCGCTCACCATGGTGAGGATACCGCCGGTTTGGGGGTCGATGGCTACGATGGAGCCGATCTTTCCCGCCATCATTTTCTCGCCCAGCACCTGCAGGTCGATGTCCAGCGCCAGCCGCAGGTTTTTACCGGCAACGGCGGCGGTGTCGAAGATCCCTCCTTCCAGGGAGCCCTGCGGACGGTTGAGGTTGTCTTTCACGAGGTACTGGATGCCGCGCTGCCCCATGAGGATATCCTCATAAGTGCGCTCCAGGCCCGTCATACCGATATAATCGCCCTGCTGGTAGGCGCTGTATCTGCCGCTGGTATCGCCCAGCATGCCGGGCGTGATTTCGGAGATATAACCGAGGAAGTTGGCGCCCACGCCGTAGGGGTACGAGCGCACGGGCCTTTGTACCAGCTCGAAGCCGGGCTGGAACAGGTACATGCTTTCCTGGAGCTTGCCGTACATATCGGGCGAGAGCAGGCTGGCGAACACGGAGGGCCGGCGCGGGCCTTCGCGGTTCCTCGCCACCTGGACCCTGCGGAGGAATTCCTTCTTCTCGATCTCCAGGATCTCGCACATGTATGCCGTATCGATATTTTTAACGTTGATGGGGGTCACCATCAGGTCGTACAACGCTTCGTTCCGCATCACGGCGCGGCCATGGCGGTCGTACACGATGCCGCGGCTCGGGTAGATCACTTTGCGGAGGTGGGCGTTGGCATCTGCGAGTTTGGAATATTTGGTTTCCACCACCTGCAGGAAAAACAGTCTGGACACGATCACCAATACGGTGCCGAGCATGATAAACTGGATGACGCGCTTTCTGGACTGATTAAAAACGGACATGGCAGGTTGCTGGATTTATGCTTTATGGTTCCCTATTTCCTGCTGAAGAACAACAACTCGTATATCAGGATCAATAACAAGCTGGCTGCCGTAGACAACAAGATCTTCATCAGGAGGTACAGGGGGTCGGAAAAACTGAAAACGGACAAACAAAAATACGCGATGTGATGCAACAAGACCATTACGGTCACATAAATCGCGAACTGGGAAATTCCCATGGTGGTAACGGAAGGTGTGCGCTGGGGGCCTTCGAAGCCGCCCTGCGGACTGAGGACATTGAGCACGAACGGGCGCAGGTAGGCGATAAAGACGCATGCCGCGGCGTGGATGCCCATGGAATCGGAGAACATATCGAGCGTGAGGCCCAGCAGTAGGCCCAGGAGCTGAAGCGCCGGGCGGGGAATGTTGAAGGGCAGCAGCAGGATGAAGAGCATGTAGAGATATGGGTTCACCATCTGGTGAACGAGTATCCGGTCCAGCACCAGTACCTGGAACAGGATTAAGAGGATGAAACGGATGATATTTCTTAACAGTATGCTCATTTCAACATTTTGCGTGTCGAATCTTCCAGTCTGGTTTGCTCATCGCGCAACAGGTTCTCGATCACGTACACGTATTGCAGGTTATAAAAGTTGGTAGCCAGTTTGAGGCGGATGGTGTAAGACGTGCTCGCCTTCTCGCCCACATAAAACGTATCGATGTACCCGATATTAATGTTTTCCGGGAAAACGGCCGAAAACCCGCTCGTTACCACCGTGTCGCCTTTGTGCAGCTTTGCGCTCCTCGGAACGTCTTTCATGGTCACGTATCCGCCGTCGAACCCATCCCAGTACACGGTCCCGATTTCGCCGGAGTTCCGGAGGCGGGAGCTGAAGCTGAAGGAGGAAGAGCTGCCGTTGGATTTGGTGAGCAGGGAGATGACCACCGCGTAGTTTTCGCTGGCCGTACGCACCACGCCTACCATACCGTTCGGCCCGATCACGCCCATGTTGGGGCGGATACCGTATTTGATGCCGCGGCGGATGGTGATGAAGTTGGTGGTCTGGTTAACGGAGTTGTTGATGA
>NZ_CALNBI010000104.1 GCF_937874145.1 uncultured Chitinophaga sp.
CCAACTACCAATGGAACCAGCTTTCCGGCCCGGCAACAGCTTTATTCACCTCGTCCGGCGTATTTGGCAAGATGAATGCCACGAATCTCCTTTTACCGGGCACCTATGTATTTGAGTTAACGGTCACTGACCTGGACAGCGCCAAGGCGAAAGACCAGGTAACTGTAACTGTAAATCCCGCACCCAACGTGGCACCCGTTGCCCGCGCCGGCAACGATATCACGATCACTTTGCCCACGACCAACGCACAGCTGAACGGCAGCGCCTCTTCCGACGAAGACGGCAGCATTGAAAGCTATCGCTGGGCACAGGTATCCGGGCCCGCAACGGCAACCATTGCCGCGGCCAACGCTTCCGCTACCGGGTTGAGCAACCTGCAGACCGTGGGGTCCTACGTTTTTGAACTGACGGTTACCGACAACAGCGGCGCCACGGCCAAAGACCGGGTGACGGTTATCGTGAACCCGGCAGCCAATAAAGCGCCGGTAGCCCGCGCCGGCAATGATATCACGATCACGTTGCCTACTACCAGCGCACAGCTCAACGGCAGCACATCTTCCGACGAAGACGGCAGCATTCAAAGCTATCGCTGGGCGCAGTTGTCCGGTCCCGCAACAGCCACAATTTCGTCGGCCACGGCATCCACGACAGGCATCAGCAACCTGCAGACCGCGGGTTCGTATGTCTTCGAGCTGACGGTAACAGATAACAGCGGCGCCACCGCCAAAGACCAGGTGACCGTAACGGTGAATATCGCACCCAATAAAGCACCTGTGGCGCGCGCCGGCAATGACTTCGCGATTACCCTGCCGACCGCTTCCGCCCAGCTCGATGCAAGTGGTTCCACCGACGAAGACGGACAAATCACGTCATTCCAGTGGCGCCAATTGTCAGGCCCTGTTACCGCCACGATCCAGTCCGCCACTGCGGCTAATTCCAGCGTAGATAACCTGGTTACGGCAGGTACATATGTTTTTGAAATCACCATTACCGATAATCGCGGCGCTACGGCCAGCGCCCAGGTGACGATTACCGTGAATCCCGTACCCAATAAAGCGCCCGTAGCCCGGACGCAGGGTGACATGCGCATCCAGGCGCCTGTAGATTTCGTTCTTGTCAGCGGAGAAACCTCCACCGATGAAGACGGAACGATCGTGAAATGGGAGTGGAAACAGCTGTCTGGGCCCTCGGCCGCCGTGTTCTCCCGCCCGGATAAGGCGCAGGGCTCGGTGACGGGTCTTGTGGAAGGAGTGTACGAAATGCAGCTGTCGGTAACGGATGATAAACAGGCCTCGTCGGTCAGCAGTTTTAAAATTACCGTTGCGGCTGCGGAGAAGGATAAGAATGATGAGGCATATATCTACCCGAACCCGGCCAGCCGGCAGTTCCGCCTCAATATCGTCCACGCCGGCCAGCATAAAGCCAAATTAAAAGTGGTGGACATGTACGGGAAGATCCATATCGACCGCGACATCCAGTTCACCGACAGGCTGCAGCAGGATATACCAGTCGAGAACCTGCCGAACGGGATTTATTCCGTACACGTGCAGGGCATCGACAACTTCGTATTCACGCAGAAACTGATAAAAGTAAGCTTTTAGCGAAGCGGGCGGCTGATTGCGTCCGAGATCGCTTTCACTGAATTCTCCCATGTGTGGGAACGGGCAAAAGCCATTCTGGACTGGCGGGCGGGTTCATCCTTGTCCGCCAGTGCTTTTTCCAGCAAAGCCACGTATTCGCCGGCTGTTTCGGCCAGGTACACATGATCTTTAAACAGCTCCATGGTGCGGGTGGCCGTGGCTACGGTTGGCTTGCCCATAGCCAGGTATTCGTCAATTTTAAGGGGATAGTTTCCGATGGTGATTTCATTAACGGCCTGGGGATTGATGCAGACATCGAAATGCTGCAGGTAAGAGGGAACGTCGGCCAGTTCGATCCGCCCGGTGAAAAATACATTCGGCCGCTGGTGCAGCGCCGAAGAAGCGAACACGTCGTCTTCCGGCCCCGCCAGCACGATGTTCCAATCGGGCCGCGTTTCGCTGATCTGCAGAAGTAAGTCCGGGTCCAGGCGCATCGCCGTTAGGAAGCCAACATAACCGATAACCGGGCCGGGTGGCAGCGTTGCCAGTGCAGCGGGGCGGGGGCGGTTCACGGCGGGATCGAAAAGGCTCAGATCGCAGCCCTGGCCAACATAATGGCTGTTTGGATTGTACTGCAGGAGGCGTTCGGTGAGCCAAAGCGAATTTGCGACGGCCACATCCGCCTTGGCGATATGGGCCGGCTCAAGTGTTGCACCGTGTTTTTTCCAGTAATCCATGGCTACGAGGTTGTCCCGGCTATAGTAAATATAGCGGTCCGGGCGCAGGTACTCTTTCAGGTAATATCCACGGAATATATCGTTGTCATTGAACAGGAGGATATTCTTAAACCCCAGCTTATCCACGGCCTCCTGTATCGAAGCGGCAAACCTTTTGCCGTTGATCCTGTTTAGTATGGAGAATAAAGCCGTTGAAGGGATCCAGTTCAGGGATTCCAGCACCCGGGACGGGTAATAGTTCCAGAAGTTTTCGCCGATCGGTACGATAGCATCTGTTTTCCCTTTCATGGAATCGAGATGGTATGCCACGTCGGGATCGTGCCGCTGGGAGAGGATGGTACGGCGGTCCAGCGGCGAATTAACGTACAGGACCCTGTTGTTCCGCGAAAGCGTTTGGGCAATATTTTTGCAGTTGCTGCCGATTTTCGTATACCATTGCTGAAGGCCTACGATAACGATATCTCTGTTCTTTATCATGGGGGCTAAGTACAGGTGAATTTTTGGACCGCTAAGTTAGTAAAGTTGCCGGGGATTTCCCCGAATTGGAGAATAACGGCTTTTTAGGTAAATTATGATTGTAAATCAACAACATGGCAGAAGAAACGATTGATATCAGGTTATTGACGGCGGAAGACTACCGCGACCTCAAGGAATCCATGATGAGCGCCTACGCGGATATGCCCGGCAGTTACTGGCGCGAAGGCACCATCCAGCGGCTCATCCAGCTTTTCCCCGACGGGCAGATCGCCGTTACGGTCAATGGCAAGGTGGTGGGATGCGCGCTTTCCATCATCGTAGACTACGAAAAATTCGGGGACGACCACACTTACGAGCAGATCACGGGCTATTATACCTTCAGCACCCATAACCCGAAGGGCGACACGCTCTACGGTATCGAAGTATTCGTACACCCTGATTACCGCGGCAAACGCCTCGCGCGCAGGCTCTACGACGCGCGCAAGGCCCTCTGCGAGAACCTCAACCTCGAAGGCATCGTGGCCGGCGGCCGTATTCCTAATTACGAGAAATACGCCGACCAGATGAGCCCCCGCATCTATATCGAGAAAGTGATGGACAAGGAGATCTACGATCCCACGCTCACTTTCCAGTTCAGCAACGATTTCATCGTCAAGAAAGTACTGCGCAACTACCTCCCGCACGACCATTCCTCCAAAGGCTTCGCCACCCTATTACAGTGGTTCAATATCTACTACGAAAAAGACCGCGACACCATCCGTTACAACAAATCCACCGTCCGGATCGGCCTCGTGCAATGGCAGATGCGCACCTACGGGAGCATGGACGGACTCCTGCAGCAGGTGGAGTTCTTCGTGGACGCCGTAAGCGATTACGAAGCCGATTTCGTGGTGTTCCCCGAGTTCTTCAACGCGCCCCTCATGCTCGAGTTCAACCAGCTCGACCCCGCGGCCGCAATTCGCGGGCTGGCCAAATACACCGACTTCCTCCGCGAGAAATTCTCCGAATTCGCCAAGAGCTATAACGTCAATATCATTACCGGCAGCATGCCCATCGTGATCGACGACCTCCTGTATAACATTTCCTACCTCTGCCGCCGCGACGGCACCTGGGATTCCTACCGCAAAGTGCATCCCACGCCCAGCGAAGTGTACAGCTGGGGCATGAAAGGCGGTAACGAGATCAAAGTGTTTGATACGGATTGCGGCAAAATCGGCATCCTCATCTGCTACGACGTGGAATTCCCTGAACTGGGGCGCATCCTGGCCGAGCAGGGCATGCAGATACTGTTCGTGCCTTTCCTCACCGACACCCAGAACGGCTATAACCGCGTCCGCTTCTGCGCCCAGGCCCGCGCCATCGAAAACGAATGTTACGTGGCCATCGCAGGATGCGTCGGCAATCTGCCCCGGGTAAATAATATGGACCTCCAATACGCACAATCCGCCGTGCTGACGCCCTCCGATTTCGCATTCCCCGTAACCGGCGTGAAAGCAGACGCCACGCCCAACACGGAAATGATCGTGGTGGCGGATGTGGACCTCGTATTGCTGAAGGAATTGCACGCATTTGGCAGCGTGCAGAATCTGAAGGATATTCGCAGGGATTTATACGAAGTAGTCACCCGGAAAAAATAAACCATGCATCAGCATCATGTGAACCTGGCCCTGCAAATCGTGCCGCAGGTGCCTTCAGAGAAAGTATACGCCGTAGTGGACGAGGCGATCGCCATCATTCAAAACAGCGGCTTGAAATACCGTGTTTGCCCGTTCGAAACCGTGATGGAAGGCCCGTACGACGCGGTGATGGAAGTGGTGCGCCTGGCGCAGGAAGCCTGCTTCAAAGCCGGGGCCGGGCAACTGCTGGTGTACGTCAAGATCCAGAACAACCAGGAACGCTCCGTCACCATCGAAGACAAAACCGGTAAATACGATTAAAAAAGAATGCCCGGCCGCATGCGCGAACCGGGCTTCTTTTTATTACATCTGTCTTTTCTCACTCATATTCATACGCCGAAGTAGCCGACACTTCGCCATCCGCTTTCTCTTCGCTGGAAACAGGATAACCCTGCGCATCATACTTGTAAGTATACTCGGTTTTGACCATTGCGTTATACTGCAGGTTGCGCAGCGTCATGCCCGTCATTTCGTTCAGGGGCTGCAAAAGCAGCAGCGCCGTGGGGTGCAGCAGCGGCAGGCGCGCACCGGCGAACGGGTTGGACTTCTTCCCGAAAGTGAACTCCGCCGCGCCGGTTTTGCTTTTACCGTCGGGCGACAGGGAAGTGATCGATTGAATATTTTCGCCCGCATACGCCAGCTCCTGCAGCGAGTTCTCCGAAGGTTCTTCCTTGTTCTCTTTCCGGATACGGACCACTTTTCCGTTGCTCAGCTCGATCTTCCAGGTGATTTCCGTCATGGCGTCCGTGTCTTCTTCTGTTTCATACATCCTTTCGATGCCGGTAACGTTATTGCCGTTGTGGGTGTATTGGATCACGTAACGCCTGTCGTTGTGGCGGTACATCAACCGGACGAGTTTCCCGGCGCCGTCGTACCCGAATTCCTGGTCGTTGCCTTCCTCGCCTTCTTTCCGGATGGAAGCCAGGCGGTGTTGCCCGTCGTAGTGGAAATGCATGACCTCGGGCTCGTCGCCGGCCAGCGTGTGGGTGAATTTTTTCACATAGCGCGTAGCCGCGGAAGGCGGTTCGGATGCGGTTTGAAGGGTAGAATCCTTGCTGGTGGTGTTTCCGCCGCTTTGCTGGCAGGAGAGGAGAACGATGCCCGAAGCGGCGAGCATCATGAAATACGTTTTGCTCATTTGCTGATTATTTAGATGGGATGATGTTGGGTATTGGTTATGATATGTGCCCTGCGAAGTTGCCAAAATCTTTTCCCGCATGCCAGCGATCCGACGCGAAAGGGCAGGTACGGTTGCCGGAATGCGGGAAAAGGGAAGTGAATTGCCTATTGTCTGTACTCAAAATAAACAATGGTGGAATCGGTCTCGCCTTCCACGATGCTTGCCTGGCGTACGGGGTAACCGGAAGCATCGAACTGGTTTACGTATTTCTCACGCTCGTCGATGTCCAGGCCCGGCATGCGGAAACGCTGCGTCAGCTGGTCGTTGGCGCTCTGGAAAAGCAATGCCGTACCGGTGGGCGCAACATGGAATTTCATTTTGGACGCGAGGAAGGGATTCTTTTTGGTGCCGTAAGTCCATTCGTAGTACGAAAGCGTATCCAGCTGGTCGTCGACGGGTACCTGGAGGATGGAGGTTACATTTTCGCCGGTGTAGCGCACGTGGATGTCGGTAGCGGGCTTCACGCCGGCGGAGTCTTCCATCCGGATGCGGACTACGCGGTTATTCTCCACGGTGTAGGAGAGGAAAAACGCGTCGGTCTTGTCGTTGGTCGCCCTGTCGAAATAGCGTTCCACGGCGGTGTCGGGCAACCCGTTCACATAATGGACGTGGAGGCGGGAGAGCACGTCTTCGGTAAATACTTCTGAGGTGATGAGGTTGCCGGCGTTATCGTAATACTTGCGCATGCCTTCTTCACCACCGGTTTGCAGGAGAGATTCCAGGCGGTTTTGCGCGTTGTAGGAGATGGCGATGCCATCCAGTTTCGTGTTGCCGTTTTTTTCTCCGGCCCAGGTGAGGTACTTGATCGCGGCGGGATCTTCTTTCGGGGGGCCGTCGTTATTGTTTTTAGAACAGGCGGCCAGCAGCAATACACATGCTGCGCAACTAAGCAGTTGTTTCATGAATGTGGGGTTTAAATGACTAAAACATGGTTCCGCCGCGAATATGGCGCATCGTTCCGGGATAGCCAGCGCCGGTTGGGGTGAAATGCGGAATTAGCGGAATGAATGGCAGGGGCGATGGTATGAAAAGAAGAAGCCCGCGCCCGGAGGGGCGCAGGCTTCCTGCGAAATGTATTGCCAAATTCGATTAATTGAACAAAATTCCCCCGAAAACGAGGTAAGCCACGCCCAGCGTCAGCAGCACGTTGAAGATCTGCGCGATGATGAACGCCATGGCAGGACGGCCGTTTTCCATCCTGAAAATATCCGTGAACTTCGTTTCCAGCCCGATGCAGGTAAATGCCAGCGCAAAGAAGCAGGTTTGCAATTCCTTAATGGGTGATTTGATGGCCTTCACCGTTTCGGGCGACAGCAAAAACGAAAACACCAGCGACACGAGGATGAATCCCAGCACGAACTTCGGGAAGCGTTCCCAGATAGTGCGGAGCCCCGGTTTCGGCTGGTTCTCCGTTTTCTTCGCATAGGCCCACCACAGCGAAATAAAGAAGGCTGCCAGGCCCAGGAGCACGTTCTGCGAGAACTTCACGAGCGTGGCGTATTTGAGGGCTTCTTCGCCCAGGAGCGTACCCGCCGCCACAACGGCGCCGGAGGTATCGATCGTGCCGCCCAGCCAGGCTCCCGCCACTTCCGGCGGCATATCCATCCACTGCGCGATGTACGGCATGAAAATCATCATGGGGATGGCCACGATCAAAACCAGGGAAATCACGTGTGAGAGTTTCTTGTTGTCGCCCTCGATAGCACCCGAAGTAGCGATGGCCGCCGATACGCCGCAAATGCTCACGGCACTGGAAATCATCATCCGGAATTCATCATCCAGCCCGAACTTCTTACATAACCAGAAGGTGAAATACCACACGCTGAAAACCACCACCACCGACTGGATCACGCCGAGGCCGCCGCCTTTCATCAGTTCCTGGAAAATAATGCCGGAACCCAGCAATACCAGGCCGGTTTTGATGAACAGCTCCGTCTGCAATGCGGGCTTTATCCATTCAGGCAAACCAATCACATTGGAGATGAAAAGCCCGAGCAGCAGGCTGAACAGCACGATTTCGATGCCGAGGTCTTTAATGGCGGCGTTGCTGGTAATCACCTGCGCGAACATGGAAATGGCGAAAATGGTCAGCGCGCCGGAGAACAATCCCGCCGGTAATTTCTTGCCGCCTAAAAGGTATGCGATGAGGAGGGCGCCGATGACCCAGCAGAACATGGCGGCGAGTTTTCCGTAGTTGGCGAGGTCGGTAAGGCGGGCGAGGAGGTCGCCGCCGCTGCTCCAGTCAAATTTCGGCATGGAGGGGCGGATGCCCAGCAGGATCAGGATGATGGCGGTGAATGCCAGTATCACCGAGATCCAGTCTTCGTGTAGCGCAAGTTTTTTCTGCATCAGTCAATGGTTAGTGAAAAAAGATATATCCGATAATGATCGCTGCGATAATACCCGCCACATCCGCGATGAGCCCGCAGGTAAGGGCATAGCGTGTATTTTTGATATTGACGGAGCCGAAGTACAGCGCCAGTACATAAAAAGTAGTTTCCGTAGAACCTTGCATGATGCAGGCCAGCCGGCCCACGAAGGAGTCCGCGCCGTACGTTTCCATCAGTTCCACCATGACGCCCCTGGCGCCGCCGCCGCTGAAGATCTTCATGATGCCCACAGGCAGCGCGGGCACAAAGTCCGTGTTGAGCCCCGCCAGCGCCACCAGCCAGGAAATGCCGTTGATGATGACATCCAGGCACCCTGATGCGCGGAACACCGCGATCCCCACCAGGATCGCCACGAGATAGGGGATGATCATCACCGCCGTCGTAAACCCTTCTTTGGCGCCTTCGATGAACGCGTCATACACGTTGATTTTCTGCCGGAAAGCCACGAGCAGAAAGGAAACGATCACCGAAAAGATGATGATCCCGCCGAGCATGGCCGTTTTCACGGCGATCTCTTCGGTGGGCATGTTGCGCATCCATAAAAAAAGGAGGCCCATCAGCCCGATGAACCCGCCCACAAACACCAAAACCGGCAGCCTGAACAGGTTGATCCGCTGGTAAATGGCCACCGCGATCATCCCCGAAATAAACGAAATGAACGTACCGATCATCGTGGGGATGAAGATATCCGCCGGGTTGGCGGCACCCTGCGTCAGCCGCATGGCCATCACCGCCGTGGGGATCATCGTGATGCCCGCCGTGTTCAGTACCAGGAACATGATCTGCGCATTGCTCGCCGTATCCTTCTGCGGGTTCAGCTCCTGCAGTTCCTTCATCGCCTTGAGCCCCATGGGCGTGGCTGCATTATCGAGCCCCAGCGCGTTGGCGCTGAAGTTCATCACTACGGACCCCATCGCCGGGTCGCCTTTCGGAATGCCCGGGAAGAGCCGGCTGAAGAGGGGATTCACCCCCTTTGCGAACAATGCAATCATCCCCGCACGTTCCCCGATCTTCATGATCCCCAGCCAGAAAGCCATCATGCCCGTCAACCCCAATGCCAGCTCGGCGCCCGTCTTCCCGCTGTCGAACAGCGCGGTGGTCATTTTCCCGAATATCTCCGCATCGCCCATGAAAACAAGGCGAAACAGCGCTACCGCGAACGAAATCACGAAAAAAGCGATCCAGACGTAGTTTAAGGCCATAGAAAGTCCTGGTATTTAAGGGTATTAAGCGGCCAAAATACGTATTTCATTCCATCTCAGCCATAAAATTGTGATATGTAAACCGGCGGTATACAATAGAACCGCAACTGTTACTGAAATGTAGAATGATTTTCATATCTTTGCGCAAATTTTTGAAAAAATGGCCTTGCAAGCAGGAATTGTCGGTTTACCGAACGTAGGGAAGTCTACCTTGTTTAATGCTGTGTCCAACAGCGCGAAAGCCGAAGCGAGCAACTACCGCTTCTGCACCATCGAACCCAATGTGGGACTGGTGGATGTGCCCGACGAGCGCATCGACAAGCTCGCCGAGCTCGTGAAACCCAACCGCACCGTGCCTACCACGATGGAGTTTGTGGATATCGCCGGCCTCGTAAAAGGCGCCAGCAAAGGTGACGGCCTCGGCAACAAATTCCTCGCCAATATCCGCGAAGTAGACGCCATCGTTCACGTGATCCGTTGCTTCGAAGACGAAAACATCCTGCGCGACGAAGGCCCCATCAACCCCGTGGCCGACAAAGGCATCATCGATACCGAACTGCAGCTGAAAGACCTCGAAAGCGTGGAGAAGAAAATCGCCCGCTCCGAGAAAATGGCGAAAACCGGCGGCGATCCCAAAGCCAAAGCCGAATTCGAAATCCTCAAACGCTGCCAGGAATTCCTGGAACAAGGCCGCAATATCCGCGAGCTGGGCCTCAGCAAAGACGAGAAATCCGCCATCGCCGACCTCTTCCTGCTGACCGACAAACCCGTGCTTTACGTAGCCAACGTCGACGAAGCCTCCATCCTCACGGGCAATAAATTCTCCCAGGCGCTCCAGGAAGCCGTGAAAGCCGAGAACGCCGAGGTGATCATCATGAACAATTCTATCGAAGCACAGATCAGCGAGCTGGAAGACCCCACCGACAAGGAGCTTTTCTTCTCCGAGTACGGCCTCACCGAGCCCGGCCTCAACCGCCTGATCCGCTCCGCGTATAAACTCCTCAACCTCATCACGTACTTCACCGCCGGAGTGCAGGAAGTACGCGCGTGGACCATCCACCGCGGCTGGAAAGCCCCGCAGGCCGCCAGCGTGATCCACACCGATTTCGAAAAAGGGTTCATCAAAGCCGAAGTGATCGGTTACGAAGACTACGTGAAATTCGGCTCCGAAGCTTCCGCGCGCGACAATGGCCGCCTGCGCATCGAAGGCAAAGAATATATCGTTAGCGACGGCGATGTGATGCATTTCCGTTTCAACGTGTAAAGATACTCCTGAGGCAACTCATGAGGGTTACAACAAAGAAGGCCCCGGTGTAAAACCGGGGCCTTCGCTATTATGGCAAATTTGAAAAG
Source organism: uncultured Chitinophaga sp. (assembly GCF_937874145.1). Classification (GTDB taxonomy): domain Bacteria; phylum Bacteroidota; class Bacteroidia; order Chitinophagales; family Chitinophagaceae; genus Chitinophaga. The sequence goes on from NZ_CALNBI010000104.1 coordinate 10,596, forward strand.
ATTACAGGTTGTAACCGATGGAAGCATAAGCCTGCGTGCCCACCGTGGGGTTACCCCAGGACTGGATGTATTTCCTGCCCGTGAGGTTGGCGGCGCCGATTTTCACGGTAACCTTCGGTTTGGGGAACAGCTTGGAAACCTGCGCATCCAGCGTGCCGATGGCGGGGATCTCGCCGAGGTTGTTCACGCGCACCACAGGCCCCACGAAGGTGGAAGACCAAATGAAGGATTCCTGCCAGCGCCAGGTGATGTTAAACCCGAAATTGCTTTGCGCGATGTTGCGGTTGCCCACATACAGGTTGTAGCGATAACGGGGCGTGTTATACATCGCCTGGAAGCTGCCCAGCTCATCTTCGTTGCGCAGTTTGTTGAAGGAAACGTTGCCGCCCACCAGGAAGTTGGCGGGCAAGCGGTAGTCGATACCCAACGCCCAGCCCCAGGACTGCAGGTCCTTGTCATAATTGACAGGCACCCCATAAATTTCGCGGAAAGGCGCTGTGGTGAGGGGTTTCACCACCACCTGGCTGCCGTTGAAATTCTTGAAGGTGTTGGTATACACATAAGCGTCGATCAGTACTTTATTGGCGATAAGGCTTTTATATCCCACCTCGAAAGCAATCACCTTTTCCGGCTTGAACTCTTTGAAAGTATATTGTTCCGGGCGCCCAGCCTGGTACGATTCCATCGTATACACCGGGCCCTGATCCAGCCCGTAGCGCTCGCGCAGGAAGGGAAGCCCGCCGATCAGGCGGTACTGCGGCGTTTGCAGATCGATGTACTGATCCTGCGTGGTCGGAATGCGGAAACCGGTTTGGTAGGAAGCGCGGATGTTATGTGTTTTCAGGAATGTGTACACCGCGGAGATACGGGGACTGAACTGCCCCTCGAAGTTCTGGTTCTTATCGTAACGCAGCGCAGCGCTGAGGTTCAGGTTTTCATTGAACAACTTCTTACCGGCCTGCACATAACCGCCGTACTCTTTGATGCGGAATTCATCGCCGTTATCGTCGAGCGCAAAAAGCGTCTTGTCGGAATTGAGGGCGTACACACGGTAATTACCGCCTACCATCAGTTCCATGAAACTGATCTGGTTTTTGAAGTTATACATGAACTCGCCCTGGTAGAGGTTGGTTTTGTCCATGAATTTGGCGCCGATGCCGGTGGCCAGGTCGCCGGGGATGGGTTTGGTCCTTACTTTCTCCGCGGCCCTGTCGAATTCGGGCGTGCCGGGTATCAGGCGTTCCTTATCCGCCTCAGCCCTCGCAGCGTCGTGATAGGCAGCGGAATTGCCCCGGACAGCGGCGGATGCGTTTGCGAATGCCACGTTAGGCGCCTGCCCGGCGCCCATATTCTGCTGAAACGCCTGGATCATCGCGGGTAATGCCGCGCCGGCGTAGGTGGAGAAATATTCGGTGAACCAGTCTGTGCTCAGCTTCCAGCCTTCGTTGATCCCCTGGGCATAGCTGCCGATGGGATAGGAGTCGCCCGCGCGCTCCTGGGTGGTGTAGAGGCGCGCGTAAAAGTTGTCGGCCCGCAACTCCAGTTTATATTGCCCCATCTTGAAATTCTTGATGGAATAACGGTCGGCGCCGGTATATACGGTGGTGCCGTAACCATAACTGCCCTGCGCGAAAAGCTCGAGCCTGGGATTGATGCGGTAGTGGAACGCGGCGTTCACCTTCAGGTTCTTGGTGTTGTAGTCGGCGAGATCTTTTTCATCATACCCTGTGCGCGAAACGAAGGAATTCACACTGTCGGGCATCATGGAATTGAAGATGACGCCCGCGGGGATGCCGGTGGCGTTGGAGAACTGCTGAATCCCCATACCCAGCGGGTTATTCGGCGTGAGGGCGGCCGGGCGGAGGGAGCCCACCATGTTGATATTGGTTTCGTCTCCATATACGTTGATACCGTTATAACCGGGGTTCTTCCTCGTGCCTTCGAAGCCGTATCCGTTCAGCAGGCTCTGGTCGCGGCCGTCGTAGGCCTGCCAGTCATCCGCCTGGATGTATCCGAAGTTCACTTTGAATGCGAATTTCTCGTTGATGGCTTTGGCGTAGCGGAGGGTGATGTCATAGTAACCCGTCGTTCCTTTCGTTCTCCCGGATTCGCTCAGGATGCCGGATTTCACGATGGCGCTGAGGCCCTGGTACTGGAAGGGGCTTTTGCTGTTGAGCAGCACGATGCCGTTCAGGGCGTTCGGTCCGTAGAGTGCGGAGGCCGCTCCGGGCAGGATCTCCACATTGTCCATATCCAGTTCGGTGATGCCCACGATGTTGCCCACGGAGAAGTTCAGGCCGGGGGCCTGGTTGTCCATCCCGTCGATCAGCTGCAGCATGCGGGTGTTGCCGTTGCTGTTGAAGCCGCGGGTGTTGACGGATTTGAAAGTGAGGCTCTGCGTGCTCAGTTCCACGCCTTTCATGTTGGCCAATGCATCGTAGAAAGTAGGAGCGGGTATGGCCTTGATGGCGCGGCTGTCGATCTTTTCGATCGTAACCGGGGATTCCAGCGCGCTCTGCACGGTGCGGTTGGCAGATACCACCACTTCCTGCCCGAGGATCTCGGTGGAAGCCAGCTGCACGTTCACAGATGCAGAAGCATCGGTCACCGTTTGCTCGATCGGCTTATAACCTACATAAGAAAATACCAGCGTCATGGGAAGCCGGTGGGTGGTGCGGATGGAGAACTCACCATTTTGGTTCGTCACCCCGCCCGCATTGGCTCCTTTTACCGATACCGTAACACCTGGCAAACCCTGGCGGGTGGTGGCGTCTGTCACGGTTCCGTTGATGGTGTGTTGGGTCTGGGCCAGGGCTGGATGGCAGAGCATTACCAGCAAAGCGGCCAATAAGCATAAACGTGGTCTACATACTTTCATAAGTGAGAATTTGGTGATCGGAAAACGCGCAGGTTAAGGTATCTGATGATTGATAATTAATAGGTTATAGTTTAGTATCAGTTGTTACAGAGAAGTTAAGATTTTTTTCGAAAACCAAAAATTTTTCTATTAAAAATACGGGTAATACAAGGACGACTGGCGTCATCAAATCAATTTGACATAAACGTAAGATGAGGAAATAACAGGGGAGGAAGGGCTATGCCAGCCCGAGGAACTCCCGCAGGATCCGGCCGATCTTTTCGAATTCGATCAGGAAACCGTCGTGCCCGTAGGGAGAATCGATTTCGTGGTAAATGCAGTTGTGCATGTGGCGGGCCAGCAGCATTTGTTCTTCCGGCGGGCAGAGGATATCGCTGGTGATCCCGATCAGGAGGGTAGGCTGTTCGATCTGCCGCAGGGTGGTGGCCACATCGGCGTGGCGCCCGCGGGAGATATTGTGGCTGTCCATGGCCTTGGTCAGCGTCCAGTAGCACTGGGCGTTGAAGCGGCGCACGAGCTTATCGCCCTGATATACGATGTACGAGGAAGCTTTGAAGTTGTCCGTTTTACCGTTGTCGGGGTCGGTTTGGGCGGCCATGAAGGTCTGGTAGTTCCGGTAGGTGAGCATCCCGATGGCCCGGGCGGCTTTGAGCCCTTTGGCCCCTGCGTCCCTGCGGGCTTCTTCCCAGCTGCCGTCGGCCTCAATAGCGAGGCGTTGGGCCGTGTGCACGGCAATGCCCCAGGCGCTTTCGGCAGCGCCGGTGCAAAGGAGGAACAGCTTCCCGATGCGCTCCGGCTCCATCAGTGCCCATTCGAGCACCTGGTAGCCGCCCATGCTGCCGCCGCCGAGCATGTGGATACGGTCGATCCCCAGGTGTTTGCGGAGCAGGATATGCGCATGCACGATGTCGCGGATGGTGACCTGGGGGAAACTCCGGTACCAGGGCTCCCCGGTCGCCGGGTTCTCGCTCAGCGGCCCGGAACTGCCATAGCAGGAGCCCAGGATATTGGCGCACACGATGAAATGCCGCGCCGGGTCGATCACTTTGCCCTCGCCCACCAGGCCCGTCCACCAGTCGGCCACATCCGAATTCGCGGTAAGGGCATGACAGACCCAGACTACGTTATCCCCGTGCGGGCTCATCGTCCCGTACGTGTGATAGGCAATCTCGATCCCCGGCAATACCGCACCGGATTCCAGCGTGAAAGGCTGACGGCTGTGAAAGGTCTGCAATGACAACGGCGTAAAAAATTTGCGCAAACCTACAAAAGTCAGCGGCCATTTACAAATTCGCCATGACAAAACACGTTTGTCATCCTTATGTTATTCATACAGATATTTTATCTTTGAGAACCGGCATAACCGCTTATTTTACATCAAACCGAATAAAAAGATATGAAGATCGCTTTACAACGCATAGACGACGGGTTCAATATGGAAGCTGTGGACGAGCAGGGCCACAAGGTATTAATGGACTCCTCCGTGGAAAACGGCGGCAAGAACAACGGCATCCGCCCCATGCAGATGCTCATCATGGGCCTCGGCGGCTGTTCCGCCATCGACGTGGTGATGATCCTCAAGAAGCAGCGCCAGGAAATCACCGATTTCCGGATCGAGATCGAAGCCGACCGCGAGAAAGGGAAGGAGCCGTCGCTCTGGGAAAAAGCGCATATCGTATTTCATATCACAGGCAAAGTGGACGCCGACAAGGCCGCCCGCGCCGTGGAACTTTCCATGAACAAATACTGCTCCGTGGCCGAAACCCTCCGCCAGGGCAATACGCAGCTGACCTGGGAAGTGAAACTGAACCAAGCCTGATACCAAACCAACTGATGAAAAAGAGAAAAGTAAAACCGACCTACCGGCCCGAGACCAAGGCCATCCGCATACAACCCGGCAGAACGCACAACATGGAACACAGCAGCCCCATGTACCTGACTTCCAGCTTCTGTTATGAAGACTCGGAAGCCATGCGCGCTGCCTTCGCCGATGAGAACGACGCTTATATCTACTCCCGCTTCAGCAACCCCACCGTGGAAGAGTTCACCCAGCGCATGAGCGCGCTGGAAGGAGCGGAGAGCGGCTTCGCCACCGCTTCCGGCATGAGCGCCATCTTCGGCAGCTTCATGGCATTCCTGAAAGCGGGCGACCACCTGCTGAGCAGCGCCTCCATCTTCGGCTCCACCCACACCGTGATCACGAAGTTCCTTCCCAAATGGAACATCCGGCATACGTATTTCGACCTTACGAAGCCCGAAACCATCGAGGCCCTCATCCAGCCCAATACGAAAATGATCTTCGTGGAAACACCCTCCAATCCCGGACTCGACCTGATCGACCTGGAAACGGTGGCAAAAATCGCGAAAAAGCACAACGTGCTGCTCAACGTCGATAACTGCTTCGCCACGCCCGCCATCCAGCGCCCGCTCGATTTCGGGGCCGACCTGGTGACGCATTCGGCCACCAAGTGGCTCGACGGCCAGGGGCGCGTGCTCGGCGGCATCGTACTGGGCAAAAAGGAGCTGGTAGACGAGGTGTACGCCTTCTGCCGCAGCACCGGCCCATCGCTCAGCCCGTTCAACGCCGCAGCCTCGAAACCCTGCACGTGCGGATGGAACGCCATTCCGGCAACGCCCTTTCGCTGGCGCAGGCCCTGGAAGGCAACGAGCACCTGGAATGGGTGAAATATCCTTTCCTCAAATCCCACCCGCAATATGAGATCGCGCAAAAGCAGATGTCGGCCGGCGGCGGGATCGTTTGCTTCGAGCTGAAAGGCGGCCTGGAAAGAGGGCGACGCTTCCTCGACCAGCTGGAACTGCTGAGCCTCACGGCCAACCTGGGCGACAGCCGCAGCATCGCTTCCCATCCCGCTTCCACCACCCACGCCAAACTCAGCGAGGCGGAAAGGCTGAAAGTAGGGATCACGCCCGGGCTCATCCGCATTTCCTGCGGGCTTGAGCATAAAGACGATATCCTGGAAGATGTGCTCCAGGCGCTGGACAACAGCCGCTGAGCCGCTTCGGTTTCATATCCGCAGGCGATGCATGTAATTGAGAAGAAATGTGTAAATTCCTTCCCGATTACATGCATTCTCTTTTAAAACAATTCGCATGCGCTTTGTGCTCGCTATCCTTTTGACCGCCCTGCTGGGTTATATCCTCGGACTGTTCCTGCCCTGGTGGGCAATTGCCATCGCGGCTTTCCTCGTTGCCCTGATCTGGCAGCAGCGGCCCGTCCGCGCTTTCGCCAGCGGCTTCCTGGCCATCTTCCTGCTCTGGGGCATCCTGGCATTTGTGGCCGACGTGCGCAACGATCATATCCTCGGCAACCGCATGAGCGAACTGATCGCCGGCACCCGCAATCCCTGGATACTCATTACCGTTTCGGCGATCATCGGCGGGCTGGTAGCGGGCATGGGGGCGCTTTCGGCCAGCGTGCTGCGCCCCGCGGCGAAGAAGGCGGCATGAGCTGATCATGTGTGTTAAAATTTACATAAAAGCCCCCGGCAGGCATCAACCGTGCAGGCTCATCCGTTACTTTTGGCACATGCTCAGAATCCTATCCCCATTTATCCTGTTACTGTTTGTTCTGCCAGCCTCCGGCGCCCAGATCCGCGGCGTGGTCACCAACCGCAGCGGCGAGCCCTTACCTTTCGCCACCGTCATGATCAAAGGCACCACCCTCGGCACCACCACCAACGCCACCGGCGCCTTTGTACTCGAAGTGCCCGCCGGCAACCATATCATCGTGTGCCAGTACATGGGCTATAAAAAGGCCGAGCAGTCCGTCTCAGCCGGCAATGAGCCCCGGGTACTGAACTTCACGCTTGAGCCCGTGAGCCTCCAGATGAAGGAAGTGGTCGTGCGGTCGGGAGGGGAAGACCCGGCTTACGCCATCATCCGGCAGGCCATCAGAAAAAGACCGTATTACCTCTCGCAGGTTAAAAATTACACCTGCGAATCCTATATCAAAATGCTGGCGCGGCTGCGCAATATGCCCAAACGCGTGTTCGGCCAGAAAGTTGACCCCACCGATATCGGGGTAGACTCCTCCGGCAAAGGGATCGTAGCCCTCACCGAATCCGTCACCAAAATCGCCTGGCGCGACCCGGACATGAAGCTCGACGTCATCTCCAGCAGGTCCAGTGGCGGAGGGCTCGGCTTCAGCATCCCCACCATCATCAACTTCTACCAGAACAACGTGGAAGCCATGGAATCGCAGGTAGGCCCGCGGGGCTTCATTTCACCCATCTCCGACAACGCCATCCATTATTACAAATACCGACTCGAAGGCACGTTCGTGGACGACGGCAAGCTGGTCAACAAGATCCTCGTCATCCCCCGGCGCAAATACGAACCGCTCTTCGCCGGGCATATCTATATCACGGAAGACGACTGGCGCATCCACAGCACCGACCTCCGGCTCACCAAAGAATACCAGCTCGAGCTGATCGATACGCTGGTGATCCGGCAAACGCATGTGCCCGTGGCCCCCGATGTATGGCGCACGAAAGACCAGGTCGTATACCTCGTCGCGAAAGTCTTCGGCTTCGACATCACCGCCAATTCCATCAACGTCTATTCCAACTACAACCTCAACCCCACGTTCCCGAAAGGCTATTTCAACAAAGTGGTCATGAAGTACCAGAAAGACGCGGAGTGGCGCGATAAACGGTTCTGGGACAGCGTCCGCCCCGTGGCGCTGGAAGCCGACGAGCTGAAGGACTTCCATGTGAAAGACAGTACCGCCCGCGCCCGGCGGGATTCTGCCAAAAGCCGCCAGCAACTGGACTCGCTGCGCGCCAAACCGCAACCCGTCAAACCGCTCGACCTGCTCTGGGAAGGCGTGAACCACCGCTGGTATTTCCAGGGCGACACCTCCGTACAGTCGCACGCCTTTTACATGCCGGGCCTCGTAAAAGGACTGAGTTACAACACGGTGGAAGGCGTAGCTTTGCAAATCAGTCCGGGTGTGACGTTTACCCTGCCGGGCAGGCGATACCTCAGCTGGCTGTCGGGCGCGCGGTATGGGTTTTCGAATACGCATCTGCAGGCGCAGACAGGGTTTACTTATACGCGTTCGCCGGAAGGCGGCATCGGGGCGCGCAATACCTGGTCGTTGTTCGGTGGCAAGCGGATAACGCAATTCAACCGCGCCAATCCGATCGGGCCGGTGATGAATTCGTTCTACACGTTGTTGCTCGGTGAGAATTACATGAAATTGTATGAAAGCCGGTTCGCGCAGCTGGCATTCAGCAGGGTATATGAAAGTTCGTTCGCCTTCCATGTAAACGCGCTGTACGAAGACCGGCTGCCGGTGGAGAATTCGACTAACTTTACTTTGTTCGGGAAGGACAGGAATTCCTTCACGCCTAACCTGCCGGAAGAGCTGCCGGGCATCGTGTTCCAAAAGGAAAAAGTGCTCACGGTGGGCGGTAGCGTGAGTTTCCAGCCGGGCCAGCGGTATATCGAGTATCCGCGCGGCAGGCGGGCCATCGGTTCGAAGTACCCGACTTTCAGCGCGGGTTACCGCAAAGGTTTCATAGATGCGAATTTCGACAAGTGGAATATCGATGTGAGGGATGAGATGAATTTCAAACTGTTCGGAGAACTTAAATATCATTTGGGTGCAGGCGGGTTCCTGAACAGCCAGTCGGTTTCCCTGCCCGACATGCAGCATTTCAACGGCAACCAGACGTTCCTCAATATCCGTTACCTCAACAGCTTCCAGCTGGCGCAATATTACGAGTACAGCACCACCGCGCGGCTATTCGCCACGGCCAACATCGAGCATCATTTCAACGGGTTGCTGACGAACCGCATCCCGCTTTTCAACCGGCTGAAGTGGCACCTGGTGGCAGGCACGAATGCGTTTTATGTGGACAGGGCCAACAACTATGTGGAAGTTTTTGCCGGTTTGGAGAATATCCTTAAAGTATTCCGGGTGGATGTGGTGGCGGGGTACCAAAGCCAGTCGGACACCCGGATCGGGATCCGCCTCGGTTTCGGCGGGATTCTCGGCGGGGCGTTTAAAGTAGAGTAACGCAGGAAAAAAGTTTGTACAAAGAAGAAGGCTGTCCCCATAGGATGGGAGACAGCCTTTCCTTTTTCAGCTTGCCAAATAATATGGTTAAGGTTTTGCTAAGCGCGGACGCGGAGACTTCTCCTTTTGCCGCGGTCGGCCGCCTTTTTAAGTTTTACTTCGCTGTGCGCATGGTATGCCGCGATGCGGTAAAGACAGAATAAAACAATGGCTGCGATAATGTAAATCGTGTACATACAGTTGACGTTTAGGGTTAAGAAATCCCGAACTTCACGGGGCCGGTAACACACACATATTACCCCTTTTCCAAAAGCGTGCCATAATTTAACTGCCGTATCGGGGCAAATGTTCGATATGTTTATAAGTTTTTAGACATGTGATGTGAAATCCAGGAGGTTGCTCCCTTCAAAAGGGTAGGGAGCGATTATTTTCCGTAACTTTGCGCCTGCTGTTTCTGTCAGCTTTCTCTTTTGGAAGATGGCAGAAAATTGCAGATTGACAATCAACTTATTAAGAATTTTGTTCCACCGGCGTTGGTCCTTAAAATTCAATTATGGTTCTTCACAACAGAGTATCCGCCACCGAGTTAAAGCAACGGTTGGCCGCGGAAACCTTCCGCCGCGTTACGGTATCGTTTTACCAGTACGCCAAAATTTCCGATCCGCAGGTTTTCAGGGATGATTTGTACCTGGCGCTTCATCAACTTGGGGTGTTCGGGAGGATCTATGTGGCCCACGAAGGCATCAACGCGCAGATCAGCATCCCGGAGCACCATTACGAAGCGTTCCGCGATCATCTTTACACCATTCCCTTCCTCAACGGCATCCGCCTCAACATCGCGGTGGAAGACGACGGCAAATCGTTCTGGGTATTGAAAATCAAAGTGCGGGAAAAGATCGTGGCCGACGGGATCGAGGATCCCACTTTCGACATGGACAATCGCGGCAAATACCTCGACGCCCGCGCCTTTAACGAGCTGACCGAAGACCCCGGCACCGTGATCATCGACATGCGCAACCACTACGAATTCGAAGTGGGGCATTTCGACAAAGCCCTGGAAGTACCATCGGATACCTTCCGCGAGCAGCTTCCGATGGCGGTGGAAATGATGAAAGACAACAAAGACAAGAACATCATCATGTACTGCACCGGCGGCATCCGCTGCGAGAAAGCTTCCGCATACATGCTGCACCACGGCTTCAGCAACGTCTTCCACCTCGAAGGCGGCATCATAGAATACTCCAACAAAGCCCGCGAGCAGGGGCTGCCCAACAAATTCCGCGGCAAGAACTTCGTGTTCGACGACCGCCTGGGCGAGCGCATCACCGAAGAGATCATCTCCCAGTGCCACCAGTGCGGCGAGCCCTGCGACGATCACATCAACTGCGCCAACGAAGGCTGCCACCTGCTTTTCATCCAGTGCGAAAAATGCGCCGCGAAGTACAACAAATGCTGCAGCGAAGCCTGCGCGGAAGTGATCGCCCTGCCCGAAGAACAGCAGGCCGAAATGCGCAAAGGGATCGATAAGGGATTGATGCTATTCAACAAACGCAAGAGGCGGCGCCTGCCCAAACCCGGAGACTCAGCGCTTTAGGTAACGGTTCTGCAGGATCTTTTCCATCACCTCGTCGCGCAGCGCGCGGCTGACGGGCACCTCGTTTGCACCCACCAGGATCGTATTGCCTTCTATGCTGTCGATTTTCGAAGCGGCAACGATGTATGATTTATGGACTTTGATGAACTGCTCCGCCGGCAGGTATTCCTCCACGGCTTTAAACGTCAGGTAGGTGATGTATTTGCGTTGCAGCGTATGCACGGCGATGTAATTCTGCAACGCTTCCACGAAGAGCACATCGGCCAGCCGGATCTTTTCCAGACGGTGTTCGCACTTGATATAGAAATGGTCCGGCGTGTCTTGTTTCAATTGTGCTTTCGCTTTATTGGCGGCTTTAAGGAACCGTTCGAAGGAAACGGGTTTGAGCAGATAGTCGAGCACATCGAGCTCGAAACCCTCCAGCGCATGGTCGGGATAAGCCGTGGTGATGATGGTGAGGGGCCTTTGCGGAAGGGTGCGCAGGAATTCCAGCCCGCTGAGCCGTGGCAGGCGGATGTCGAGGAAGAGGAGGTCCACCGGCTGCTCCTGCAGGAACTCCGCCGCTTTGAGGGCGTTCTCGCATTCCCCGGCCCATTCCAGAAAGCTGACGTCGGCGATGTATTCGCGGAGGCCCTGCCGCGCCATGGGCTCATCGTCTACCACCAGACATTTTAGTTTCATACCTGCAAGGTTAAGGTGACTGCAAAATGATGCGCGCCCGGCGAAATGTCGAGCGCATGTTTTCCATTATACAACAACTCCAGCCGGCGTTTGACATTGGCCAGCCCGATGCCTCCCGGCGCGCCCTGCGGCCGGGGCTCGCAGGTATTTTCCACCGTAAACGTAAACCGCCCGTTTTGCCGGGCCATCTGGATATTAACCGTATTCGCCGGCTGATGCGAAATGTGCTTGAAGGCGTTCTCCACCAGCGGCATCAATATCAAAGGTGCGATCTCGAAATCCTTCACTTCGGGCGCATGCTCGAAATGGATGTGGTATTGCTCGTCGTGCCGGAGCCTTTGCAGCGCCAGGTAATTCTCCAGGTATTGAATTTCCCTGGCGATATCGATCTTCTCGGTATTGCATTCATAGAGCTGGTAGCGGAGGAGGT
>NZ_CALNBI010000105.1 GCF_937874145.1 uncultured Chitinophaga sp.
GTGTAGAGGCCAACTGGACGGTGATGGTGTTTACACCCGCGATGGTGCTCGCGCGCCAGGGCATCGTGCGGCAGGGGTATTCGATGAAGGTATTCAAAGCGCTTTGGATCCCGACGCTGGTTTTGGTGGCCGTGGTACGGGTGTATATGATGTGGGACTTCCTCCCGGGGGTACGCATCCGCCCCGAAATCCATCACAACCGCGAATGGACGGCCGTTGTGAAGGAGCAGGCAGCCGGCCGGCCGGTGGTGTTCCTGAACAGCTACCAGAAACCTTCGAAATACATGTTTTACCAGGGTGAATCCGCTTATAGCCTCAATACCATTAAAAACCGCCGGAGCCAGTACAATTTCTGGCCGATGGAGGAAGGTTTATGGGGGAAAAACGTGTGGTTGTCGACCGATAACGGGGATTACTTCCCTGAAAGCCAGGGGATTAAAACTTCACAGGGTACTTTCTTCGGGCGGGAAATCCAGGATTACCATTCGTACAGCCTCCTGCAATTGGTGCCGGCGCAAAGGGAGTTCCATCGTACGGCGGATCAGCGGGGCCATGGGGTGAAGTACCGGTTTGCAGTGAAGAATTATTATGACCAAAAGGATATTCCCGTGGTGGCAGATGGCCCCAGGTTGCGGTACCTGGTTTCTGCAGAAGGGATGCCGCCGGTGGTGTGGGATACGGATTTGTATTTAAAAGATTTGTTGGGGAAGGACTCGGTGGATGTCGAAATTCCGGGATCAAAGATGCCGGGACAGTATAAAATTAAGTTGGGATTGGACGTAGTTGAAGGGCATGATCCGACACATAATAGTCCAGTCTTTAAAATAGTAGATTTTTAGACTAAAAAAGCCCGGTTCGATCACTGAACCGGGCTTTTTCCTATTTATAGCGATTTTACACTATTTGAATGAGTTCCATCCCTGGGCGGTGATTTCATGCTTGTTTCCCCCGCGGGTGATGATGTGTGCGCCTTCTTCCGGGCCGGTGATGTACCCGATCACGGCAATCGCTTCATTTAGTACGATTTTATCATAATCTGCCTGTTTCATGGTGAACAGGAGCTCATAATCTTCGCCTCCGCTGAGGGCGCAGGCGGTGGGATCGAGGCCGAATTGCATGGCCATCTGGCGGGCATCGTCGTGCACGGGGATTTTATCTTCGTACAGCACGCAGCCTACTTCGCTTTGGCGGCAGATGTGGAGGATTTCGGAGCTGAGGCCGTCGCTTACGTCCATCATGGAAGTGGGGATGATCTCTTTTTCAGCGAGGAAGGCGATGATATCCTGGCGGGCTTCCGGTTTCAGCTGCCGGCCGATGATATATGTTTGATTTTCAAGGTCTGGCTGGACCTTCGGGTTTTCCAGGAAGATCTGTTTTTCGCGCTCCAGGAGGGTGAGGCCGAGGTAGGCGGCTCCGAGATCGCCGGAAACGCAAAGGAGGTCGCCTTTTTGTGCGGTAGAGCGTTTCACGAACTGGCCCGGTGTTACTTCGCCGATCGCGGTGACGCTGATAATGAATCCTTTCTGGGAAGAAGTGGTGTCTCCGCCGATGAGGTCTACATTATAGCGTTCGCAGGCTGCATATACGCCGTCGTAGAATTCGTCGAGCGCTTCCAGGGAGAAGCGGTTGGAAAAGGCGATGCTCATCGTAACCTGGGTGGGCACGGCGTTCATGGCGTAAATATCGGAAAGGTTGACAACCACTGACTTATAACCTAAATGTTTCAGCGGGGTATACATCAGGTCGAAATGGATGCCTTCGACAAGCATGTCGGTGGAAACGACGGTTTGCTTGCCGAAGTGATCGATCACGGCGCCATCGTCGCCCACGCCGAGGATAGTACCGGCATTACGGATTTCGATATTGCGGGTGAGGCGGTCGATCAGTCCGAACTCGCCAAGGTCGTTTATTTCAGTTCTTTCTTCCATGACTTATTGAATATTGTTGATCGCTTCCAGCATGCCCTGGTGAATATGGCCGTTGGTGGCGAGGATGTGTGGTTGGTAGGGGGAATAGGCGTTTCCTTTGAAATCGGTCACTTTTCCACCCGCCTCCTGGACGATGAGGTACCCGGCGGCGGAGTCCCAGGGGTTGAGATGGTGTTCCCAGAACCCGTCGAACCTTCCGCAGGCAACCCAGCAGAGGTCGATGGCGGCGGAGCCGAGCCGGCGGACGGGCAGGCCTTGCTGCACGAACGACTGGAGGGTGGCGAGTGGATTGGTATTGGAATTTTCGTATTTATAGGCAAAACCAGTTACGAGGCAGGCGTTGGCGAGGTGGGGTTTGGAGGAAACGGAGATCTTCTTGTCGTTGAGCGTTGCTCCGAAACCCTTCTGGGCGAAGAAGAGCTCGTTCATGATCGGGTTGTACACGGCTCCGAGGATCATTTCGCCGTCCTGCTCCACGCCGATGCTTACACAGCAAAGGGGGATGCCATGTGCAAAATTGACGGTGCCATCGATGGGGTCGATGATCCATTTGATGGTGGACGCGGTTTCGAGTGAACCGGCTTCTTCGCTGAGGATGAAATGGTCGGGGTAATCGCCCCGGATAACGTCTATGATGGCGGCTTCGGCCTTCTTGTCGGCTTCGGTTACCAGGTCGTTGACCGTACTTTTGTGTGAAATCGTGAAAGTACCGTTAAAATATTCCTGTAAAACTTTTGCCCCGGCTTCAGTAGCTTTGAGTAACGTAGTTTTCAACATGGCGCAAATGTACGAAGCTTAGCCAACTTCCCCCGAATTACAACGAATTAACTATTTTTGCTTTTCAAACTTAGAATCCGCAATTAATGGCCATTATTGGTAACCTGATATCCAGATCCCTACGAATAAGGAAACAGTTCACTTTTAAGCTGGGGACGCCGCGACAATACCAGATGCAGGTATTGCGCAGGTTGATGGAAAAAGCGAAGCATACGCAGTTCGGCGAGCACTACCATTTCGAGGACATGTTACATGCCCCCAACTGGGTAGCGCGCTTCCGGCAGACGGTTCCCGTGCATAACTACAACAAGATGCACGCGGAGTGGTGGCACAAGTGCCTGGAAGGCGTGGCGAATGTAAGCTGGCCTGAAAAGATCAAGTACTTCGCTTTAAGCTCGGGTACTTCCGAGTCTGCCAGCAAGCACATTCCCGTTACCCGCGACATGTTGCGTACCGTGAAGAAGGTGGGCGTGAAGCAGTTGTATTCGATGGTTAACTTCAACGTACCGCCGAAGTCGTTCACCAAGGGCATCCTCATGTTGGGGGGAACTACTTCTCTTTTCGAGAAGGGGGATTACTACGAGGGCGACATGAGCGGTATCCAGGCCAAGAACATTCCCAAATGGTTCCGCCGGTTTTACAAGCCGGGCAGCTCAATTTCCCGCAAGCCCAACTGGGAGCAGCGGATCAAGCTGATTGTGCGCAAGGCGCCGCAGTGGGATGTGGGAACGGTTTGCGGGGTGCCAGCCTGGGTGCAGATCGTGTTGGAAGAGATCATCAAGTACCATAACGTCAAGCATATCCACGAAATCTGGCCAAACCTGGCTATTTATATCCACGGCGGCGTGAGCTTCGAGCCTTACCGCGAGAGCTTCCAGCGGCTGTTGGGTAAGCCCATCACCTTTATCGAGACTTACATGGCATCGGAAGGGTCTTTCGGCTTCCAGGCGCGGCCGGGGGTGAAGGGGATAAAACTGGTGTTGAACACGGGAATTTTCTACGAGTTCATCCCTTTTAATGAGGAAAATTTCGATGCGGACGGCGAAGTAAAGCCGAATCCCAAATCCTATATGATCCACGAAGTGGTGGAAGACCAGGAATATGCCGTGATGCTGTCGACCTGCTCCGGTGCCTGGCGCTACCTCATCGGCGACGTGGTGAAGTTCACCTCCGTGAAGGAGCATGAGATCGTGATCGTGGGCCGTACCAAGCAGTTCCTGAGCCTGGCGGGCGAGCACATGAGCATCGATAACATGAACAAGGCGATCGACACCGTGCAGCGAAAACTGGGGATTACGATCCGTGAGTTTACCGTAGCGGGCTTCCAGTACGAGAATCTCTTTGCGCACCGGTGGTACATCGGAACGGACGCTACGAATGTGGATGCCGCGAAAGTGCGGGAGATCATCGACCAGACGCTGAGCGAGGTGAACGACGACTACGCCGTTGAAAGGACTTCCGCGTTGAAAGAAATCTTCGTAGAGATCATGCCTAACCAGGTTTTCCTTGATTACCTGCGTTGCAAGGGCAAAGAAGGAGCCATGAACAAGTTCCCGCGGGTGCTGAAAGGCGAGAAGCTCAAGGACTGGGAACAATTCCTCATCACCAAAGCGGGCGTGAAAGCCTAGTGTATTTTAGGGAATGACTGCCGCCATTATCGCAGGATTAGGTTTGGGCGTATTTTTATCGGTTTCTGTGGGGCCGGTGATTTTCGCCATTATCAAGTATAGCATCAGCAACGGCTGGCGTGCTGGGATAAGTTTTGCCCTGGGCGTATCCGTGAGTGATATTATGTTTGTGTTGCTGGGGAACCTGGCTTCGTCGTTTATCGGGAGCCTGGGGGAGCATACGCGGATAATCGGGATTTGCGGGGGGATTTTGCTGATCTGCATGGGGGTGTATGGGTTAATTTTCAAGAAGGTGCGGATCGTGACGGGGGATGAGCGTCCGGAGATGTTCAGGACGCGTGACTATGCGAAGATCTGGTTGGGTGGCTTTTTGATGAATACCCTGAATCCTGGTGTGATACTTTTCTGGCTAGGGGTTTGTGTGGCAAATGCGCCGTTGGATGTGACTTACCGGTTTACCATGTACACGGTTTGCCTGTTGTTCGTGCTCTCTGCGGATATCCTCAAGGTTTTCGTTTCCGATAAAATCCGTCATAAACTGACGCTCACCAATGTGCTCTGGCTGAACAGGGTGGCGGGTGTTTGTATGATCATCTTCGGGCTCGCCTTGCTGTACCAGGTGCTCCTGGGCGGAGGGGATTTCTCGCATTGACGACATTCCAACAACAATAATTTGCAATATTATTGATGTATGATGTTCTTCATTTATCCTTGAAATGTTCAGGATACTTCGCTGCATGTTCCAATGCCCGCTCCAGTTTCCGCCTGAAAAATGGATCATTGCTGCAATCAGGGAAGTAAGATTTCGGCATAATGGTGATCTTGGTTTTAGCACGCCATTTTTCCCAGTCAAAAGACTTTCCTGTATGATCGTTATTCTTTAGATTATTCATGACTTACTGATTTAGCTACTATAGAAAATGAAGTGTATTTTTTACGCGGATCAAATAATTCCTCTTGCCTTCCACGACTACCGGTTATGACGTATTTCTCATTTATAACTTGTAAATGCTGTACAAATTGCATTTGATATAATCTGCTTCGCGCTGTAGTGCTGCCTTCAACACGTATTTTACTATCAGGCCTTGCCTGTATGAAAGCATCGACGACCCTGGCTACAGTGGCAAGCACTTTAACCATATCTTTATTGTTACTCCTGACAAAGTCATCCAGACAACGTTTTTTGTCATTCCAATCTCCAAATGCAAGGTTAAAGTGATATGGTTTACGGGATACGTATCCAGGTTCATAAGGATTTTATTATTGTAATCGGGTTAACAATGTTTATTATCGCTAGGGCCGTTTTACTGAGGCTCCGGTATCGGGTGTTTTGCAAGAATATTTGGCCATACGCTCCATTGCTTGTTCATATTTACGTTTGAAAAAAGGGTCATCGTCGACGTTTGGGAAGTAGTCATCAGGCATAATCCTGTCACGCTTAGATTCTCTTTCCAGCCAAGCTTTGAGATCGAACGGAATGTTATTCCCTTTCTTTTTGTCATTCGGATTCATGTGAATTCATTTTAGTAGTTATTGATAATGTTGTGTACTTCCTGCCTGTTTGGAAATTTTCCCAATGCCCATTGGTATAGCCTTGTAGCATGTATTGCTCATTAATTTGCTGTAAGCGAGCTAAAAGCTTCATCTGGTATAATCTGGTTCTTGACGAAGTGCTACCGGCAACCTCAACATATGCGTTAGGGAATTTACCCAAAAATATACTGATGATCCTGGCTACGGAGGCGAGCACTTTATCCCTGTCATTGTTATTGCTTCGCACCATATCATTTAAGTGCGCGCTTTCTTTTTCCCGGTCTCCGAAAGCCAGATTGTAGCGGTCCTTCTCTATTCGCTGAAATTTTACCTGCTTCAAGATTATTCCTTTCGGCCCCTCACTTTCGAAAGTATGCGTTAACAAATCAGCGGATGAATATACCGGATATGAATCCAGATCCATGTTTGCCTGCGTTTATTTTGAATTCCTATTGAGCTAACATTTCAAATTTCAGGAAAGGACTTCAATGCACCTAAAAATGCATCTCGGGTTTTCGGAGATGGATATCGGAATTGAATATTGAAAGTGCGTGGAGAGATAAGGTGGGACCGCGTTTGGGGAGGATCGGAAATCCGGATATAGAAAAAGGCCGCAATGTGTGCGGCCTTGAATAATGCATTGCAGATAATACTATGCGATCGTCCAGGTTTCGTTGCCGGCCAGGAGCTTGTCCAGGCTGCCGGGTCCGCGCTTCGCATTCGCTTCCTCCAGCTGCGCCAGCATGATTTCCTCGTAGGTAGGACGGAAAATCTGATAGAACACGCCAAACGGGCGCGGCAAATGACCTTCGATCCGCGCATCGTCGAACATGCGGGTAAGAATCTGCGCCTTGCCAAAATCCTGTTCGTCGTGAATCCACAGGTCCGACGCGCTGAACTGACCGTCGTTCAAATCCACTACCACCGGCTTGTGCCCGTCCAGCCGAACCCCCAAGTTCTTCTGCGCGCCAAACACCAGCGGCTGCCCCTGCTCTACGAACAGCGTGTTGTCAGCCTTGCTGGACTTCTCGGTAAACACCTCGAAAGCACCGTCGTTGAAGATGTTGCAGTTCTGGTAAATCTCCAGGAACGAGGCCCCCTTGTGCGCATGGCTCCGCTTCAGCATCTCCTGGAGGTGCTTCGGATCACGGTCCATACTCCGGGCAATAAATGTAGCATCCGCTCCCATCGCCAGCGCCATCGGGTTGAACGGATGGTCGATACTGCCGTAAGGCGTGCTCTTGGTTACTTTATTGGTCTCGGAAGTGGGTGAATATTGTCCTTTCGTCAAACCGTAAATCTGGTTGTTGAACAACATAATGTTCACATCGAAATTACGGCGCAGCAGGTGGATGGTATGGTTGCCACCGATGGACAGCCCGTCACCGTCGCCCGTCACGATCCAGACACTCAGCTCCGGCCGCGTGGCCTTCAGGCCGGAAGCGATCGCCGTGGCACGCCCGTGGATCGAGTGCATGCCGTAAGTGTTCATGTAATACGGAAAGCGCGAAGAACACCCGATACCGGATACGATCACAATGTTCTCACGGGGGACGCCCAGTCCGGGCATAATGGTTTGCACCTGTTTTAATATGGAATAATCCCCGCAACCCGGGCACCAGCGTACTTCCTGGTCGGTTGCAAAATCTTTGGCCATTAATGGCTGCGGAGAAGCGGTAGCTGTTGACATTGTTTTGTATATATAAAGTTTGGAATGTAAAGTTACGATTTGATCAGTTCTTCCCAATATTCTGCTGCCCGGCGGGTGTGAGGGATCACGATCGTGCCGCCCACAATATTGGCCACCGCGAAAACTTCATACAGTTCCTGCGTGGTCACTCCCTGCTCATGACATTTCCCGAGGTGATATTTGATGCAGTCGTCGCAACGAAGCACCATCGACGCCACCAGGCCCAGCAACTCCTTCGTTTTCACAGATAGCGCCCCTTCTGCATAGGTATTGGTGTCCAGGTTGAAGAGCCGGTTGAGGACCAGGTTCTGTTTTCCAAGGATCACTTCATTCATCTTGCTCCGGTATGCGTCAAACTCTTCTACCAGTTGGCTCATAAGTTTATATTTATCAACGGATAGCGTTAAAGATACGAATTATCCCCCAGCCGTCCGCCCGTCAAAGATAATCATTAATCTACTAATATGGTAGGGTAATTATTCCCGGGGAAAAATACTCACTTGTAGGTATTGGCGGCCTGCGGTCAAATGGACACCTTTGCACTATGGCGCCGGGAAGCAGTTCCGGGCCCGGTAACAGGCCCCTTTTCCCGGTCCCTCAGTTAACAAAGACTAAAGACATGAGAATATAACCGCCTTACGGCGAGGATGCATACGTGCTGGCTTCATCACCTGCTACCTCCGCTAAAGATTCGTTCTGGATATGGAAATACCTTCACCGGTATTACATGGCTCCCTCTGCGGGGGCCATTTCATTCTATCCCTGTCTCATTCCGCTTTGGCATATCCCTCCGCCACGAAATCCCTGATCCCATCCACGATCTTTCCCGCCATCTCCCGCCTGAACCCCGGGTCCAGTATCCGCATCTCATCCTCCGGATTACTCAGGAATACGGTTTCCACCAGCACGTTCGGGTATTCGGTAGGGCCGTTCAGCGCAAAATTGAAACTTCCCACATTTCCGAATTCCTTCAAACCCAGCTCCAGCAACCGTTTGTAAATATGCTGGCTCAACGGCCGGAAACCGATATGCTTATAATAAGTGCTGGTGCCCTGTATCCGGATAGGGTCGGAGGAAGCATTGAGGTGGATGCTCACCAGCAGGTCGGGATCTTTGTCGCGGTACGACACCACGCGGTACCCATTATCGACATATGAGTCGTTCACGCGGGTCATGATCACCCGCGCGCCCTCGCGCTGCAGCGCCTGTTGCAGGGCCACGGCCACCGCCAGCGCCATTTCTTTCTCGTAAACGCCCGTGGGCCCCTGGGCGCCGAGGTTCCTGCCGCCATGGCCGGCGTCTACCGCAATGGTGAGGTCGCCCAGGCCCGGCTTCGACGGCGGGCGTTTCACTTTCACCGTCAGGATGTTGCCGTTATAGTAAACCGAGTGCCCCCAGTGCTGGGTGTGCTTCAGTTCTATCACCACGCGCAGGATATCGTCTTCCGCCTGCTCGTAATACACATTCTTGATCTCCTTCGCATTTTCCAGCTGCGTGATCCAGTTGGTGTTGGACGTGGCGCCGAAAATATCGATCACGATCCGCGAGGGATCGTTTTGCTGGGTGGTGCGGTAAGGAAGTTTTGACGTCAGCGCTACGGAGAGGTAATCCGCCTTTTCATCTCCCCAGACGCGCCAGGACCCGGTGAGGGAGCTGGGCGGGAAGGTGCCCGCAGGCTGAAGCTTTACGAATTCTTGGGGGATCCAGGCGGAGAGGGTTTTGGACAGCTGAACGCGGTAATCGCCATCTGCTTTTCCCGTAATATTCAGTAACACGCCCGTATCCACGCTGGCCATGCGCGCGCCGCCGAGCCGGTCGCTGCCAAGACCGTATTTGAGTATCGGATCGTCGCCGCTGGTTTTGCCTATGAGCGGCTGCGCCTGTGGGTCGCGGAGGGTGAAAACGTTCGGTGTGAAGCGTTTGACCTGCGTGCCTTCGTAATCAAGCGTAACGGGCAGCTGCCGGCCCCGGATGAGGGGATCGGCGCATTGCACGGTATATGATCCCTGGTAGATGCCGGGCATTTGCTGGGAACCGCCCACGGGGAGCTCTTGCAGCGTGAGGGCGTCGCCCAGCTTTACGGTTCCGCCGGGAATGGCTTTCACGCGGACCCGGATCACGTCGCCGGGGGCTACGGTAAGGTTACCTTCGGGAAATGTCTGGATGGTGGCGATGTTGACGGATGAAACCGGTTGCGGCGCCTGCGGGGCGTTGTAGGTAAACCAAACCGACCGGGTGCTGGAATCGCCATCCGGGCCCACGGATTTCACAAGGAATTCGTTGCCGCCTTCTTCCAGCGTTACTTCGATCGCAAATGCCCCTGTCGGATATACCTTCTGGGGCTCGGCGTTAACATAAACCTGGCACGATTTGCAGGTGGAGCCAACAAGGAACTGGCGGGCGGTACTAACACTGTTGTTCTGTTTGCCGGGCTGGGTGAGGCGCAGGAAACTTTTCTCCTGGGCCATAGCGGGCGCGGCGATGCACACTGCCAGCAGCAGGCTCCCGATTTTCCTTTCTAACATAGCGCTTGGTTATTGTCCAAAAAAACAAGGAACAAGCATTTGCCTGTTCCTTGTAAAGTTATCTATTTCAATTGTTAATGATCTGCCGCTCCTCAAAAAGTGTATTTGCCGTCACTAATAAGCTTGTCGGCAATGCGGCGGCGGGCGTCTTTGGTATTGAAGGGCGCCGATTTGGTAAAGCGTTTCAGGCCGAGGAGCATCATGCGTTGCTCGTCGCCTTCGGCGAAGCCGTTGATCGCATCCCTGCCGGATTTATGTACGCGGTCGGCCGCGTCGTTGAGATAGGTGCGCACCATATCTGACTGCAAGCTGGTGGCGGCATCTCCTTTTTGTTCGGTGAGTTTGATGAGGCGGAGCAATGCGCTTTCGCTCACGAAGGTTTCGATGGCCATGTCGGCGATGTTCATGAGGATTTCCTGTTCGGATTCCAGCTTCATCATCAGTTTCTGCGCGGCCGCGCCGGCAGTGAGGAGGATGGCCTTTTTCATATTGGCGATCACTTTCTTTTCCGCGGCGAAGGCGCTTTCGTCGTCGTTCCCGAAATCGGGGATGCTCATGAGCTCCTTCTGCACGTTCATGGCGGGCGTCATGAGGTCGATCTTGCCTTTCATGGCGCGTTTGAGGGTCATGTCGAGCGTGAGGAGGCGGTTGATTTCGTTGGTGCCTTCGAAGATGCGGTTGATGCGCGAATCGCGGTAGGCTTTGGAGATGACGTATTCGTCGCTAAAGCCGTTGCCGCCGTGGATCTGTACGCCTTCGTCCACCACGAAGTCGAGCACTTCGGAGCCGTTAACCTTGAGCATGGCGCATTCCACGGCATATTCTTCCGCCGCGCCGAGCAGCGCTTCGTTGAAGGCTTTGCCGGCGGCGAGCAGCTCGTGCTCCTGCTGGTCGATTAGCTGGGAAGTGCGGTAGAGGGCCGTTTCGCAGGCCCAGATGCGGATGGCCATTTCGGCCAGTTTATGTTTGATGGCGCCGAAGTTGGCGATGGGTTGTTTGAATTGTTCGCGGGTCTTGGCGTAGCTGATGGTAATGTCCAGGCTGCCTTTGGCGCCTCCCAGTGCGGCGGCGCACAGTTTGAGGCGGCCGATGTTGAGGATGTTGAAGGCGATGAGGTGGCCTTTGCCGATTTGCCCGAGCACGTTCTCAGCGGGGATCTCGGCGTCCTGGAAATAGATCTGCCGGGTGGAGGAGCCTTTGATGCCCATTTTATGTTCTTCGACCCCGAGGGTGAAGCCGGGCGTGCCTTTCTCCACGATAAAGGCAGTGAACTGCTCGCCGTCCACTTTCGCGAAAACGGTGAATACATCGGCGAAGCCGGAGTTGGTGATCCAGATCTTCTGGCCGTTGAGGATATAATGTTTGCCGTCGGCCGACAGTTTAGCCGTGGTTTTGGCGCTGAGGGCGTCGGAGCCGGAGTTGGGCTCCGTGAGGGCGTAGGCGCCTTTCATCTCGCCGGTAGCCAGCTTCGGGATATATTTCTGTTTTTGTGCTTCGGTGCCGAAGTAGAGGATTGGCAGCGAACCGATCCCTGTGTGGGCGGCCATCGCTACGGAAAAAGAGTGCCCCGCGCCGAGGGCTTCGTTGATCAGGGTTGCGGTAATGAAATCTTTGCCAAGCCCTCCCAGTTCTTCCGGGAAAGCCGCGCCAAGCAATCCCTGTTCGCCCGCCTTGTCCAGCAGCGAAGGCATGAGTCCTTCCTCCAGCTTGTCGAGCCGGTCCAGCACGGGCGTCACTTCACGGACGATGAATGTTTCGGCCATTTCTTTGATCATCAGCTGTTCTTCCGAAAAATCTTCAGGGATGAAAACGTCTGCAGGGGATGCGTCTTTCACCAGGAACTCCGCCCCTTTCAGGGCTGCTTTGCTATTAACCGCGGTATCCATTTTGCATGATTTTTTTAGTCTACTCGTAATTTACCGAGATTATGTCAATTGACAAATTATGATTGCGCGGCATAATGTTATAAATTCGCAATCCCGGAAACGCCCCATGGAGTTCAATCTTACATATCTCGACAGTACCTTCTCCGGTTTAAAAACCGGTGAGGGGCCGGATTTGCTGATCTGTTTTCATGGTTTCGGGGAAAGCGCATCGCATTTTCGTTGTATGGAAGCGGGGTTGGGCAATATATTCACTATCGTTGCGTTAGATATGCCCTTTCACGGGAAGACGGTCTGGAAGGAAGGCCGGCCTATGGAAAAACGGGACCTTGCGGCTTTGGTAGAAAAAATATTGGAAA
>NZ_CALNBI010000106.1 GCF_937874145.1 uncultured Chitinophaga sp.
GATAACAACCCCGTGCTGCCGCTGGCGGCATTCGACGCCAAAGACCGGGTGGTGTACGTCGGCTCGTTCGGGAGATCGTTGCCGGCGGGGTTTGCGTATGGGTTTGTAGCCGGGCCGGCGGATTTCATACAGGAGCTGGAGAAGCACCAGAACATCCTGGAGCCGGGGAAAGACGTGATCAAGGAACAGGTGCTGACCGATTGGATACAGGACGGGGAGGTGCACCGGTTGTCGAAAAAGAACCGGAAAATTTACCAGGAGCGCCGGGATGATTTTGTGGCCTTGCTGGAGGAAAAACTGGGAAGCCGCATCCGTTTCCGGGTGCCGCCCCGCGGGCTGGCGGTATGGGTGGAGTGGCTGGACGATTTCAACCTGGTGAAGTTGCAGAAGGAATGTGCGGCGCGGGGATTGTTCCTGCCGAAAACGATATTGTATCAAACCAAAAGCCTCACGGCCACGCGCCTCGGCTTCGGCAATATGGACCGGGAAGAGATGGCGGCGGCGGTGGAGATATTGCGGCAATCGCTGGAGGCGGTATTGTTGCGGGGTTGATCCTAAACGAACGAAAAAAGCCGTTTGCACCCGGGGATGTAAACGGCTTTTGTATAAATTAGAAATCAGATTAACGTTTGTTGCCGGCTACCGGCGCGGTATAGAGCCTGCCGATGGTGGCTTCGCGGGGAATGGGTGGTACGCCGGTCATCATCTGCAGTTCCGGGTCCCAGACTTTAAGGCTGAGGCAGGCGCGGATGTCTTTGAAGCGGAGGGAGGTAGTAGTCGCCGTTTGCAGTTCCGGGATGCCGGCATACGCTTCCGGCAGGCGGTAGAACGGGATGCGGGCATTGAGGTGGTGGATGTGGTGCAGGCCGATGTTGCCGGCAAACCAGGCCATGAGGGGGCTCATGGTCATGTGGCTGGAGGAAATGAGCGCGGCTTTGTCGTAGCACCATTCTTCCTTGGTATTGAACACAACGCCCGGAAAGTTATGCTGGGCGTAGAAAAGATATGTTCCGATACAGGTGGCGATGAAAATGGGCGCCAACACCAGCAGGGCCCAGGAAGCCCAGCCGAAGAACACGATCACGGCGGCGGAAGCGGCAACATGCAGGATCAGCGCGATGAGGGCGTCGTAATGGCGGCGGGGGCTGGCGATAAAGGAATTCACGCACATCCCGATGATGAACATGAACAGGTATCCGAAGAGGATGGTGAGCGGGTGGCGGGTGAAAAGGTACATCCGGCGTTCCTTGCGGCTCATGGCGAGGTAACCTTTGGTGGTAGCGATCGGGTAAGAGCCGATGCTGGCGCTGAACAGCTTGGAATTGTGCTGGTGATGGTAATCATGCGAACGCTTCCAGATGCTGGCGGGCGCGAGAATGTAGAGCCCGAATACCGTCATAATCGCATTGGCGGCCGGACTGTTCTTTAATATCGTATGGTGTTGAAAATCGTGATAGATAATGAACATGCGCATGATCAGCAGGCCCGAAAGCAGGCTGAAGGCGATCCGCAACGCAAGGTAGGGCATCACCACGGTAGCCGTGAGGGATGCGATAAGCAGACATAAGGTGCTTAATGTGTACCACCAGCTCAGGGAGCGTTTCTCCTGCGCGTAAACTTTGGTAGCCAGAATAAGTTGTTTTCCTTCTAACATTGCGTTCTTTTAAACAGTTGCGGTTGTTGGTTGCGTTTTTCTTTTATGTTTCCATCTTTTGTGCGACCACAGCCAGGTAGCGGGCTGGGCGATGATGTCGGCCTCTAATTTGGCGGTATGGAGCGTGGTGATGTTGCCGGGGGCTTCCTGTGCGGGGTTTTCCACCAGCACTTCAGCGGAAACCGAATAGTAGCCTCTTTTGAGCCGCGATACGGAAACATACACCACCTGGTAATTCATTTTGGAAGCAATGCGCTCGGTGCCGGTAAAAACGGGCGTGTCCTGGTGGAGGAACGGCACCCACTGGGCATTGTCGGGCCGGGGCGACTGGTCGGCGATTAACGCCGTAGCATTGATCTCGCCGCGCAGCTTCACCATCTCCCGGAAAGTATCCTGCATGGGGATGAGCCTGGTGCCGAAGCGGGTGCGCATCCTGTACATCAATCCGTTGAAATGTTTATTGGCCAGCGGGTGAAATACCACGTACAACTGTTGCGGGCATAAAATGCTGAAAGTATTCCCGGCCCATTCCCAGTTGCCTTTGTGCCCCATCACCAGCACCACGCTTTTGCCTTCGGCATGCAGGCGCCTGAAGAGCGCCACGCTTTCCGGCGTGAGCGCGCAATGCCGCAGCATGGCAGCCTTGCTGATGGTGAGCGTTTTGAACGTTTCCAGGAACAAATCGCAGAAATACCGGTAAAAATCCCGGCAGATCTTGTCGCGCTCCGCTTCCGTCTTATCCGGAAAGGAGTTGGCCAAATTCTGTTTCACTACCTTTTTACGGTAACCCACAACGTAATACAAGAGGCAGAAAACCACGTCCGACAGCAGATACAGCAGCGGGAACGGGAGAATACTGATCAGGTAAACGACCGGGAGCACCAGGTAGTAGAGGATAATAGTCAAATAGTCTCAGTTGTAGTTTGGCATGAATGTGCAAAGTTACCCGTAATAACCGGATACTTCACTGTTTTATTATTTACGGTCTCACAATATTCTGTTAAAAGAATATCTGGCGGTAATATATAAAAATTAAATCTAATCATATTCATTATCACGGTTATAATCACACAAAAAGGTTACGGTTGTTGCCGGATCGCGGGTATCCGGGCGGGAAGCGGTTTCCCGGCGCATATCAGGTGCTGCTGTAAGAATGACGGAAAAACTGCCCCGCACCCCTATATGGGTTTGGGATTCGGCGAAAAATTGGCTATCTTATCGAACCTTAAAAACCCTCGCACATGCATCAATCCCGCCGCGACTTCCTGCAATATTCGGCGCTCTTCGGCGCCGCAGCGGTAGCCTCGCCACTGGCCGGCTTTGCCGGATTCTCCCAACAGAAGAAACTGGGCATCGCCCTGATAGGCCTCGGCGGCTACGCCACCAACCAGTTGGCGCCCGCCCTGTTGCAGACGCAATACGTGGAGCTGCGCGGCATCGTTACCGGCACGCCGTCCAAGATCCCGAAATGGGTCGAGAAGTACCGGATCCCGGAGAAAAACATCTACAACTACGAAAATTTCGACCGCATCAAGGATAACAAAGACATCGATGTGGTATATATCGTGCTCCCGAACTCCATGCACGCGGAATTCACCGTCCGCGCCGCGAAGGCCGGCAAGCACGTCATCTGCGAAAAGCCCATGGCCGTAAGCGTGGCGGAAGGCCGGCAGATGATCGACGCCTGTAAAAAAGCAGGCAAACAGCTCGCCATCGGCTACCGCCTGCATTACGATCCCTTCCACCTGGAGATGATGCGGCTGAGCCGGGAGAAAGTATTCGGGGAAGTGAAACTGGTGGAAGCCAGCGACGGTTTCCGGGCCGGAGACCCCAATCAATGGCGCCTCAAACACGCCCTCTCCGGCGGCGGCCCCCTGATGGACGTCGGGATTTACGCCATCCAGGGCGCCCGCTACACCATCGGGCTGGAGCCCGTCTCCGTTACCGCGCAGGAATTCCCGAAAACCGACCCCGTCAAGTTTAAAGACGTGGAAGAATCCCTGGCCTGGCAACTGCAATTCCCCAACGGCGCCATCGCCAATTCGTTCACTACTTACATCACCGGCGTGAACCGGCTCTACGCCGCCGCCGAAAAAGGCTGGTTCGAAGTGAATAACGCTTTCGGCTACGGCGGCCAGCAGGGGCGCACCAGCACCGGCGCCATGCCTTTCACCCACATCAACCAGCAGGCCGCGCATATGGACGGCGTTTGCAAAGCCATCCTCGAAAACCGGCCCAACAACGTGCCGGGAGAAGAAGGCCTCCGCGATATGAAAGTCATCGAAGCGATCTACGCTTCCGCAGCCGCGGGCGGCAAACCGGTAAAAATCGGCTAACAATACCTCCCCGTACACAGCAAAAGCCTTCGGATTCCGAAGGCTTTTGTTTTACAGGTAATCGTGGCGGAAGGAAATTAGGCCGGCCCCGGAAGGGGCCGGCGTTCTCATAGCACGTTACGGTGTTACACGTATGACGAATGTCCTGCTCGTGGGCTTGCCGTCGAGGTCGGTGGCGTCGATGCGGATGGTGGTTTCCGTTGTGATGCCCGTCAGCACGTAGTTGACATGGTACACATTCGGCGTCAGCCGGAAGTCGTTATAGGATTCCAGCGGTGTTTCCGTACCGCCGGTTTGCTTGTACATTTTGATTTCTTTCAGCTTCAAAGGCGCGCTCACGCGGGCTTTTACGTTCCATTCGGTAGTGCCGGCCGGCAGCGTAACGGCCACGAAGTCGGGGTTCTGTACGGCATCGCCTTCATAGAACAGGATCTCCGGCGGGAACTTGTCGAAGAATTCCTTGTCTCCTTTCTTGCAGCTACTGAAAACCGCCAGTACTGCGGCGCATATTAAAAGTATGTTTCTCATGGTCGTTCAGTTTTACCAGCCTGGGTTTTGTTGCATGTTCGGGTTATTGTTGACCTCGGATTGCGGAATAGGCAGCAGGTTGTGCTTCTGCTGGAACACCCTTCTTTCCCAAACCAGGATTTTATACACGAAAGAACCGTCGGCTTTCTTGAGGATATCGTGCTCATACACGGTTTTCTGCGTCTGCTCGCCGATGTTCCAGCGGCGGATATCAAAGAAGCGATGGTCTTCGAAAGCCAGTTCGATCCTGCGTTCGTTCCGGATGAACTTGCGCAGCTGCGCCTGGCTGGAGGTGTTCCAGCCGTTGTTGGCGAAGGTAACGGCCACGGAAGGCATGTCTGCCCGGGCGCGGATCTTGTCCAGCGCGGCGATGGCCTCGCTGCGGTCGGCCCCGTCGGGCAGGTATTCGTTCATCGCTTCCGCATAGTTCAGGAGCATTTCCACGAAGCGGTACACGGGGAAGGAGTGGTTCGTTTGCCCCTGCACGCCGCTGTTGTTGATGGTGATGTTTTTCGGGTCCATGAACTTGCGCAGGAACAGGCCGGTATGTGCGTAGCCATTGAGGAACTCCTGCCCGAAGGAGCCGTCTTCGCCCCGCCAGGGGTTAAACGTGATCCCGCTGAACATGGAACCATTGTACCACAGGGAATGATAGAACCGGGAATCGCGGTTGGCGTAAGGCTGCTGCGGATCGAATCCCGATTCCGGGTTCACCAGGAACTGCCCGTTGCCGTCCAGTTTGGGCACGCCGTACTCGTCGGTCTGGTACACCGGGTAGCCTTCTTTGGTCTCGAAGCAAGCGGCGTAGTTATAGGTGGGAAGGGTGAACGACGCATCCCCCGCGCGCTGCATGGCGCCGGGCAGCTGCCATTTATCCAGCTCGTTGGTGAGGCCTTTCCGTGCGTAACCGAGGATATACTCGGTGTTCACCCGCGTGATGAACACGTTGAACCAGCCCATCGCTTTCATGGAACCGGGGTAGGTGACGCGGGTGCCGAAATAGTTGTTGGGCTCCGTCCTCACCACCAGGCTGTACACCGGCGCGCCGTTCTCGTCGGTATGATCGATTACCGCTTTGGCTGCCTCCGCAGCCGCCAGCCAGCGGTTGGCGTCGTAGCCGCCCCAGGACCAGGGGCTTTCGCTGCCGGAAGCGTTGCTGTTGAAGAGCGGACTGGCCAGGTGCAGCATCACCCGCGCTTTCACGGCTTTGGCGAGGCCGCTGGTTACGCGCATGTAGTCGCCGCCCGTTTGCCGCGCGGGCAGGTTGGCCGCCGCCCGGTCGCATTCATCGCTGATGAACTTCTGCATCTCCGCCAGGCTTGCGCGGCCGGAGAGCAGTTCGGGCGAATCGCGCTGCAGCACTTTCGTGATCAGCGGCACGCTGCCGTACCAGCGGACGAGCTCCGCATAAAAATACGCGCGCAGCAGCACGGCTTCATACTTCAGCCGGTCGCGCACTTCGATGGAGTTCATGTATTGCTCAGGGTCTACCGGTACGTTGTCGATTTTGCTCAGGAAAAGGTTGCAGGCGCGGATGGCGGCGTAATAATCGGCCCAGCGCTTGAACTTGTCCGGCATGCTGGTGGGATTATAGGCTCCCACATGTACGTTGTTCACCCATCCCCACCAGGGGCGCGACTCACCATCGTCCGTACAGGCGTCGAGGTACACGTTGTTGTCCCAGCTGTAGGGGATGCGGCGGTAGATGTCCGTGAGGAATTCCTTGGTGTATTTGGCGTTGGTAAATACCCGTTCCTCGTTCAGGTCGCCGGATTCCGCCTTGTCCAGCAGCCCCGCGCCGTCTTTGGTGCACGACGCGAGCGTGAGGAGCAGGAGGAAGTATGTTAATTTTTTGATACTCGTTTTCATGATTGCTGTTTTACAAGGTTACTCTGACGCCCACGTTCCAGGTTCTGAGCTGGGGATAGGCTTTGCCGATTTCGCTGTCGGATTCGGGATCCCAGTTCATCATTTTGTCCCAGGTGATGAGGTTGTTGCCGTTCACGAAAAAGCGGGCGCCTGACATGCGCATGCGCGTCAGCAGGGGCTTGCGCAGGTTGTAGCCGATCTCCACCGTCTTCAGCCGCACATAATTCCGCGTATACAGCCAGTAAGTGGATTTGCGGTGGTTATTGGTATTTTCCGTAGGGTGAAGGCGGGGATAAGTAGCGTTGTCCCAGCTGGAAGGATCATCGGGGTTGTAGCGGCCGAGGTGATGGCGCATTACTTTCCCGAGCTGGCTGAATTCCCACACCGCATCTTCCTTGAAATACATATCCGCCCCGCCGGCGCCCTGGAACAGCGCGCTTACGTCAAACCCTTTGTAGCTGCCGCCCACGGTGAGGCCGTAAATGAATTCCGGAACGGTCCCTTTGCCGATGGCGCCTTCGTCGTAGCTGTCGATCAGCCCGTCGCCGTTACGGTCGGCATACTTGATATCGCCGGGATATACCACGCCGTAGGAAGGAATCGGCATTTTGCTTTTGAGGACGGGGAAACCGCCTTCCAGTTGCAGCTGGCCGTTGGCATCCAGTTCGAAATCGTTCATGGAATACAGGCCGATATCTGTCAACCCGAAGTGCTGGCCGATCTGGCGGCCTTCTCTTTTCTGCCAGTCGTACCGTTTGCCTTCTTCGTCTATGCGCAGGATGACGTTGCGGGCGAAGGTGAAGTTGCCTTTGAAGAAGTAAGTGAAGTCGCCTTTCTTGTCATTGAACCCGAGCTCCATGTCGAAGCCCTTGTTGCGCACGCGCCCGAGGTTTTCGGGGGGCAGGCCCTGACCGTCTTTCCGGGTGTCGTTCTGCGGGTTGTTCATGCCGAATACGAGGGGAACGGAGTAGGGAATGGCCAGGATATCGCGGCGGTTTTCGGCGAAAACGTCGGCTGTTAAGGTGATGCGGTTATCCCACATCCGCGCGTCGAAACCGATATTGGATTTCTTCGCGCGCTCCCAGGTAACGAACGCATTGCCGGGCTGCCCTTCGATGATGCCTCTTTCGGAACCGGGCTGCTCGCCCCAGTAAATCCGCCATCCGTCCTCGTTCGGCGCGTAATTGTAGCGTTGTTCGTAGAGATAGTTGAATTTCCCGATCCGGTCGTTGCCGATCTCGCCGTAAGAGCCTCTTATCTTCAGGTAATTGATAAAATTATCCCTGCCCCAGAACGCTTCTTCGGAGGCTACCCATCCCAGCGACACCGCGGGGAAGAAACCGTATCTCCGGCTGGGATCGAACTGCATGGAGCCGTTGTAACCGGCATTCACTTCAAACAGGTATTTATTTCTATAACCATAAGTGGCGCGCCCCACCCAGCCCAGGTACCCCGTGGGGATCCTGGCTTCTTCAAACTGCTGGATCTGCTGGTACAGTACCATAGCCGTTACCGCGTGATCGCCGAAGGTACGGTTGTAGTTCAGCGACCCTTCGAAATGCTGCCGCCGGAAACCGGGCTTCCGGTCTGTAGAAATGGAAATCTCCGTGGCGTTTTTGTTGAGGATATACTGCCCGAAACGGGTGTACTCATACAGCAGCGGCTTCTCCACGATGTCGCGGCGCGATTCGATGGAGCTCACAAAACCCACTAGCGTGCGGAACGACAAGCCCCTGGTGATCTTGTTCAGATCCTGCTTGATCGTGAAAGCGCCTTCCAGTACGTTCTTGTTGCGGTGGCGGTTGCCGAACTGCGACAACAGGGCATAGGGCGACAACCGGCTTTCGTCGGAACGCCCGCCGATGCTGCCATCCGGGTTGATGTAAGACTGGAAGTTCGGGGGCAGCCTTCTCAGCTTATCGAACAGGTCTTCGTCGAAGTTGGGCTGTTTCCTTTCCTCGAACCGCCCGGTAAGGTCGAGCCCCAGTTTGAGCGTGGGGTTGACGGTGAAGTCGAGGTTGGGGCGGAAAGTCATGCGGTCGTACACCGTATTGGTGGGGTAGCGGGAATTGCTGAATTCCTTGTAGAGCCCTTCCTGGTGGAGGTGGTTGGCGGAGATGAAGTAGGAAAGCACTTCGTTGCCGCCCCGCACGCTCACGTTCGACAGCTGCTGCCACGAAGCCTTCCGCATGAAATCTTCGTAATAGTCATTATCCGGATGCGTATACGGCGAGTTCTTCAGGCGGTAATGCTCCAGGTCGCTGGCGGTATATTCGGCCGGTTTGCCTTCGTTCTTCAATGCCTCGTTGGTGAGCAGCGCAAAGTCGTAGGAACCGAGGTAATCGGGCTTGCGGATGGGCTGCTGCACGGCGGCCTGGGTGGAGATGGACAGCACCGGCCGCCCGGGGGCACCGCGTTTGGTGGTGATGAGGATCACGCCGTTGGCGCCGCGCACGCCGTACACCGCGGTGGCGGAAGCGTCTTTGAGGACGGAGAAGGTCTCGATGTCGGTCGGGTCGATCTGCTGCCATTCCCGTTCCACCCCGTCGACCAGCACGAGCGGCGCGGTGGTGTTGGTGGTGGCCATCCCGCGGATGTAGATCTGCGCATCGTCGGCGGCCCGGCGCCCGCGGCGGTCGCGGTGCAACTTT
>NZ_CALNBI010000107.1 GCF_937874145.1 uncultured Chitinophaga sp.
TGAAATTGGACAGCGCGGGTAACCTTACCTGGAACAAAACCGTTGATCCCGGAAATAACTTCGGTGGCAAAGGCACCGATATCGTTCCCCTGGCCAGCGGCCAGTACGTCTTCGGTGGCCTGCGCACCAATACCACGGGGATTGCTACCGATTGGATGACGGGCCTCCTGGATACCAACGGGGAACTGGAATGGCTGAAGCAAACGGGGTCTTCCGAAGACCGCAGCGGCCTGCGCCTCTCTGTCAAAGGAGATACCCTGCTGGGCGTGAGCTCGCTGAAAGGCGCGGGACAATACGATGTGGCCATGCTTACATGGAACCGCCTTACCGGTGCGCTGCTCAGCATAACCGGCTACGACCTGGAAGGCCGTGATAACATCGCCCGTAATATCCTGCAAACCGGCGAAGGGTTTAAAATCGCTGTGGTGAATATGACCAGCGGCAGCACCGTGAACGTACAGGGCGCACTGCTCGATGTGCGGGTAGACGGTACTGTCCGAAGGGCATCCCGTATCGGTGGCCCGGGTAACATCAATCCAGAAACCTGGTCGGTAGGGAAAGCTGCCGGCGGCGGATATTTCGCTTCTCAATCCAATGAGGACGTATACTGGTTACGCCTCCGTGACGACAATACCATTCAATGGGCGCGCCAGGTGCGCACAGGCGGTTCCGAGCGCCTGCGCAGCATCCTCAATAATCCGGAAGGCAGCATGGCCGGGGCGGGTGAGTACAACGGCCAAACCGCGATGCTCATGCAGACGGACAATTACGGCCGGACCGGTTGCCGGGATACGGTGTTGGGATTACTGGCCACAGATATTTCAGGCGCTTCATTGCAAAAAACGCTGGCGCCCCAGATCACCGTTTCCCTGAAGAGCAGCCATACGAGCATCGTTCATGTAGTGGAAGGGGGGAATACGGCGGTGCAGACTGCGCTGAATTGTCCGGGTACGGATACCTGCACCCTGGTGAGCAACGGGCTGATGCTGTGCGGCAATTCCATGCCTGTATTCAATGAATATGACCTGGTGCAGAAGAACAACTGTTCCGACAGTACGTACTTCGCGCTGACGACAGGCAATGTGATATATAAATACCTGACGGACTCCGTGCGCAACGATTTCGATAAGGTATATATGGAGATGGCGCAATCAGCTGCGGAGATGGAAGAGTTTAAGGTGAGCTATGTTAAGAGTGAGTATCATTATACCCTGTATTATTATGATCAGGCGGGCAACCTCGTGAAGACGGTGCCTCCGGCGGGCGTAGTGGTGCGGCGTAATAAGTCCTGGACGGATTCGGTGGCGGCAGCCAGGAGAGATGGAGCGGTGCTGGTGCCGGGGCATATGATGGCGACGAATTACAGGTTTAATACGTTGAACCAGATTGTGTCACAGCATACCCCCGATGCGAACAAATCGGAGTTCTGGTACGACAGGCTGGGCAGGCTGACGACCTCCCAGAATGCCCAGCAACGACTCGGGAATAAATACAGCTATACCAAATTTGACGGGCTGGGTCGTATTACGGAAGTGGGCGAACTGACGAGCGCTTCCGCAATGAATAATGCTATCAGTCGCAAGCAATCCGACCTGGAGCAATGGCTTTCCACTGCTGCGGCCTCCCGCACCCAGATCACCAGGACGGTGTACGATGTAAAGCATGCGCCGTTTGAGGGCCTGGCGTTGAATGCGAAGAATTTACGCAACAGGGTGGCCTGGTCGGCCGTATATGACAATGCGGCTGAATTGGGCCAGGGCAGAAGGGCTTCGGGTACCTTCTATAGCTACGACATCCTGGGTAATGTGAATACCCTGGTGCAGGATTTCAATTCCCGCACCACTTCGGACCAGTCGAACCGGTTCAAGACGATTACTTATGATTTTGACCTGGTGTCCGGGAAGGTGAACCAGGTGAATTACCAGCCCGGTAAAATTGATGCATTCTATCACCGGTACAGTTATGATGCGGAGAACCGCATCACCCAGGTTGAAACGAGCCGCGACAGCGTTTATTGGGAGAACGATGCTTTTTACACTTACTATAAGCATGGCCCACTGGCTCGCGCGGTATTGGGCCAGCAGCAGGTGCAAGGCCTCGACTATGCCTATACGCTGGATGGCTGGATAAAAGGCCTGAACAGCACAACGGCGACAACCGGCTTCGACATGGGGAATGATGGCGCGGAAGGTGGATTGACGGCTAAAGATGTAGTTGGGTTCAGCCTGCATTACTTCGGTAACGGCGATTATGTGCCCATCAACGCGGCAAACAGGAAGCCGTTCGCTGGTCTTTCCGGTTCGTACAAGCCTTTGTTCAACGGCAATATTGCCGCCATCAGTCAGCATAATACCAAAATCGGCACGCCTTTATTGTATCAATATACATATGATGTATTGAACCGCATCGTTGGCATGGATGCGAAACAGGGGCTGAATACCGCTTCTAATACCTGGACGCCCGTTACGGTGGAAGATTTCAAGGAACGCATTACTTACGATCCGAATGGAAACATCAAGACATACCGGCGTAACGGTAATGCCACCTGGGAAGGGAAGCCCCTGGCGATGGATGTCATGAACTACAACTATCTACCCGGTAAGAACCAGTTGGGCCACGTGACGGATAGTGTACCGGACCTGGCGTATGACGTGGACATCGACTCACAATCTCCCGGCAACTATCAGTATGATTCAATCGGAAACCTTGTAAAGGATGTGAAAGAGAAGCTGGATGACATTGAATGGACGGTTTATGGAAAGATCGGCAAGATTACCAAAACGGGAGGACTGGAGATCCGCTATTCCTACGATGTGGCAGGCAACCGGATCAGCAAGCTGGTTGGCGACGTAGAGACGCGTTATATCCGGGATGCGACCGGCAATGTGATGGGGATTTATGTGGAAGGTGATGCTTCGCGCAATAGCGGTAATCTTTCTTTAATCGAAACCTCCCTGTACGGAAGCAGTAGGATTGGGGTTTTGAATGCCAATATCGATGTGGAGGGTAATGTAAGTGAAGCTCCTGTGCCTTTGGGCGCGCTCGGAACCGGATATTTGGCTAATTTTGAAAGACGATATAAGTTCTTTGAAGTCAGCAACCACTTGGGCAACGTTCTCGCGACGCTACACGATATCAAACAGCAGTTCTCGACCGATAATCAAATCATTGCCTATTATAATCCGAGTGTAGCTACTGCGACCGATTACTATCCTTTTGGGATGGGTATGCCGGGGAGGAGTTTTAGTAGTGGGGGGTATCGGTATGGTTTTAATGGGAAGGAGAATGATAATGAGGTTGGTAAAGGAGAAGGAGGGCAGCAGGATTATGGGATGAGGATATACGATCCCCGGTTGGGGCGGTTCCTGTCAGTAGATCCAATTACGAAAGAGTATCCAGAGTTAACGCCTTATCAGTTTGCAAGTAATACCCCCATTCAGGCCATCGATCTTGATGGAGGTGAGGCTAAGTATATTAATAGGAGTACTGGCATTGAATCAATGCCATCTGATCGACTGAGGCATAGAATTCCAGAAGGTGCTTACCGGTATGGTGTTGTAGCAGCGCCAGGGGCTTCTAGGCTGGCAGGAGAACAATTGACGGCTACGGCAGTTGTTGTTACGGCGATTGTAGGTGCGCCTTATATTGCAGCTGCTGTCCGAACGGGGGCATACTGGCTTATGGGTTCGTCGGGTTTGATTGCGCAGAGAGTGCAGTTGATCAATGAAGCGGGTAGCTTTGCGGCGGGGCTTCTTGATCCCGGACCAGGGGAGACCAATCCCAACAGTAGTATGGATGAAGCTGCAAAGGCGGTAAAAGGAGTTCTTAAGTTTGGTTCGTTAAAAGCTGCTATGTCCATTGAGAAATTAGGATTTAGTAGCGGAGGAACAAAACTAGTTTCAACAGCCATGTTAGATGCTTTTTCATCAAGTAAAACAATAGGGGCTCCACTAGAAACATTTATCGCTCCAACAAAGGAAGTTGATGAGTTATTGTCGATGGGATTGTCCAGACAGGAAATTGCAGATAAGTTGGGAATAGTTAACAAGCAGTTTTTAGAGGGAGATTTAATGAGGGTTGATCTAAATGTTGATGCTTTGGAAAAATTGAATTTACGAAAGCCGACAGGAAAAGAGGTAGGGGCAAATACATCGTGGCAACCAGGAGGCACTACATCAGGTGGAATACGAGAAGGGGTTGTTGATGGGATACCCAAAAACATGGAGGGGGTGACTGTTCGAAAAGCTCAATAATAATTCGGATTCAATATTACATTTATGAGATTAGGTACAGATTATATCTCGCAATGCAGAGAGAATTTCTTTTTAGGAATTACTCCGAGTTGTGATAGTTGTCAAACACAAGAGGGCTATGTGAAATTAGATAGAATAGCGGCGCAGCTTATGGCGGATATTGGAGCATTAGAATTTTCAGGCTATTTTCAAGAGTCTCAGTATCTGGTTGATTTGTGGACAGCTCATATGATATTGAAACATGCAGATGTCAATTTGGAATTAAAAAATAAATGCCTATCAATAATTAAAGATTATTCTACCACACCTTTGAGTGAAACTGTTGCAAAAGAAGAATCTCTTTGGTTGGCTAAAAAACTGATTTAATTTTGGTTTTACCAAATAGGCTACGAATATTTTATGCATTGGGTGATAAAATGTACGGCGACTACGGCTTGTTCTCGTTTTCGTTTTTATTTGAACAACACTCGTTTAATATGCGAGAATAGGAATTTGCATATTTTACTGACGCAAAACGACGCCCGATTCGGCGACGCTTTTATTTATAGACAACAACGATCTCGCCACATTATAGCACATTCAGACACTAGAAAGTCAAGTAAAATGAAATTACCTATTCAGAGATAAATAAAATAAACGCAGTGAAAGGGAAAATTGGATTTTTGGTGGGAATTGAATTTAAAATTTCATTTGGCAAAGTAACAGAAGAAGTAAAATGATACTAATTGTAAAAGTAATGCTGATTGTTTTTTTTGTGGCTGGTGTGCTATTGGTAATTGTATCAAGTAGGCTAGTTTTTGTAAAGAAGCAAATATATTATGGATGGATAGATCAATCCAAGAAAATTACCATATTTGATTTTGTCACTAATTTTGATGGAAGGTGGATTTTTAAGTCGATCGATTATAATTTTCTACTGCGAAAATTTTCGGAAGATGCAGGACTTCAAACGAAAATAAATGAAGCTAGGTTGCTAGATAAAGCCTGTATTGGTTTAGCGTTATTAATGCTAGTGAGCATGATATCAGTAAAAATATTTGATTAAACAGTAATTAAGTTGTTTTAGAAAAGGGGGGAATGATAATGCAAAGTTGAACTTTTAAGTTAACTAAGATGTGTGAACTAAATTTTCTAAAGACTTCACTGGGTCGATTTGAGAAATGTTATTGAATGTAGTAAAAGTATGAATACCAATCTAGCAAGTAGATATCAACTTGCATCTAGATTTTCCATACAAATAATCAATTTTAAATGCCATCCCGTACCCTCCTCACCCTATCCCTTATGATAACCGCGTCCCTCGCTGCGAGGGCGCAACATGTCTATTCCATCCGGGCCGACAGTGTCCGCATCTACAACGTATGCGACACCGCTGAGCTCATCCTGGAAAATCACACGCAGGGCGTAACCGGCTACCTCTATAACCGGGGCGCCGGCAGAACGGAATTCCGCAGGCTGGAACTAAAGAACCTCGGTGGTACGCGCATCGCTATCGCCGGGCAGGACACCCTCGACCTCAGCCAGATGAGCGGCATTGGAGGCATAGATACCATCTACCGCGCCGGCGACAGTATCCGGTATGTGAAGAAAGGAGTTGCCAGAGCTTTGTATGCACCCTTTACCTCGGGACTGGAATCCGTGCTCACCGCAGGGAACCAGGCATTGCGGAATATCATTCTGGGCAATTCCAATTCGGAGACGCAGTACTTTTACCAGGTCAACCGGCTTGTCCGCGGTACGCCCTATACCGGTTACATGTTTATCGGGGATAATGGCAGCAGGACCGGTACGAGCATTGTGTCGAGGGGCGCTGTTCCGGAGCAGAATAAATTATTGATCCTGGACAACGGCGCCAACGAACCCTTGTATTCACCCAACAATGCCGCGCAATATTACAAGATGTGGCACGAAGGCAACCTGACGCTCGCTGCCCTGGGAGGCGCCCCGGCCTCCGGTTCCGCTTCCTATATCCACAACCAGATCAGCAACGCACAGGCCGGCGCGCAATTTTACATCACCGGCCGCGGCCTTTCCCGGAACGCTTTCGAAGTAAGGCGCAACGGCACCGACTTCGTTGCTGACGGGTTCATGCTGCGGGATTCCCTGTCCCGCGGCGCCAACCTGCAGCTGACGGGCTCTGCCATCCCGGCGCTCGCTTTTTATATGAACAGCGGTTCCGAATGGCTCAAGCGGATGGAACTGGCGCCCGATGGCCTTGTGACCTTCGACCGCATGACAGTCCACGGCTTCACCGGCGAGCGCATGTCCCAGCGCTTCAACGCTATCGGCTTCAACCGCAACGTATGGAACGGCGGGATCTACGACACCACCCGCTTTGCCTACCAGTTTACACATACGGCTTCGGGTTCCCCGGGAACGGATAATCTCGCACTACAGGTGTATGACCGCCAGGGCGGGATCGTTACAAATGCAGGACTTGTGGCCAATGGGCTGGGATATATTGGAATCAATGAAAGTACACCTGCGGAAAGGCTGCAAATCGGAAACGGGGAGATTTACGTGAAAAGCAATGGCAACACCAACAATGCCGCGCATAAAGGCATCAAATTCGGAACGGACAACGATTTAGGCTTCTCCGCCATCCGCGCCTGGCGCGGTAGTACCAGCAACCGCGTGGGGCTTTCGTTCTTT
>NZ_CALNBI010000108.1 GCF_937874145.1 uncultured Chitinophaga sp.
AGAAAAGCAGTTTGAACGTCGATTTTTTTGTCTGCTCCATAACTCAAATGTTTAACGTTTAAAATTAAATTACATTGAGTTACAAGGAAACGTAGAAAGGGGTGCAAAAGGCTGAAATATAATCGGTTAAGCTATGTAGTTACCTTTGTTAATCGGTAACGAATTAGTAACCTAACCTTGTCATTTTAAGCCCAAAACCTATCAGACACCGACTTCCGAACTTAGACTACAACTTTTATAAAGCCTTGTATAGCAACGGTTCTAACCGTTTTGCCTATTTTTGCTTTTTACTAATCTTTTTTGCCAAAAATCATATAACATATTCCCCGGCTCCCACGTGGTAATGGGTATTACACGAATTACGGGCTTACGGGGATTGAGGGACATGGAGGGGCTAGTGTTCATTGGGTACAACTATTAATTGAATCCTGTAAAATTTCTATGACGCGGGGCAAAATAGCCTGTCTAAATTTACGTTTGAACCAATCATTGAGTTTTTTCCGTGGTAGCCATTGCGCAGTAGATTAACTGATGGTTTTAATACGTAGGTTCGCAGCCGCTGATGCCAAAGGTGACGGCGAACCATTCATAAGGGTATCCAGTTCCTCCCGTTTGTAATAGCCACTTGCATTTTTATAAACGCCCATTTCCTGGGCTTTTTTTGCCAGTTGCGACTTTCCCAGGTTGGTATATACCTGCGCTTCTTCCGGCTTCAAAAAGGGCTTAAAACACAGGGCTATTGCCCGCATTACCACCAGTTCATCTTTGTTTACCATAACCTTTTTTACCTGCAAAATGGCCTGGTCGCGGTGGTTTCTCTTACACCAAAACATACAGGTGTAAGAAAAAAACGGACGTTTTCGGAACTGGAATGCTAATATTTTCTTAATCGCTGGTAGTTGCTTGTAAAGGGCCTGCTTCGATCTTCCCGTCTTTGAGGTAAAGCAACACCCGCAGCTCTATAGGCGTTCCCTGTTTCT
Organism: uncultured Chitinophaga sp.; assembly: GCF_937874145.1. Classification (GTDB taxonomy): domain Bacteria; phylum Bacteroidota; class Bacteroidia; order Chitinophagales; family Chitinophagaceae; genus Chitinophaga. The sequence continues at coordinate 981 of NZ_CALNBI010000108.1, forward strand.
CAATGGATGGTGCCGGATTTGGGGGTACGGTTGTCACGAGTTTTTCCGTGAGGTAGTTGGTCATCGCCGGATCGGCCGTATAAAATTGCAACGCCTGCTGCTGATGCTCCGCCCGCTTATGGATCGGCGGCGGTAGTTTAGCAACAGCACCGTTTTGCTCAAACAGTAGGATAGCGTATTTATGCACCCATGAAAAAAAGAGGTTTTCCTCGTGGAGATACCTGGATACGGCTTCAAGGGTATGCAACCGGACCTGAACCCGACCCCACGGCTCGGTTGCCTGGGTGATCTGCTCCGCCATTGTTGCCGGAAACTCGTGTTCGTCGGGCAGAACCACCAGCAGTTCACAATCAAATTGCCAGTCCTCATTTCTTACGGGGGCTGAAAAGCAGTTGCGTTTAATCGAAGTACGGAGTTCACTGCTGCAACAATAGATAATCAACGGTTGCACCAGTTCTATCACCCGCTTTTTTATCTCATGCAGGGTGGTTTGTTCCTTGCCGGTAAGGTGGCTGATGGATTTACGTGTTTTCATGGTTAAAAGTTTAGTGGATGGATTTAAACCTGTTTTTCAGGCGGCCTTCGATATGAATGACTTCCCGCACATCGATCAGGTGTGCCGCTTCAACGATTTTATTGAGGTATAGGTATAGGGATAAAAAGTCTATTTCAACATCATCGTGCGCATTGTTGGAAAGGGAATAATTCAGCACTTCTTCCAGATCCTTTTTCCATTTGTCCAGGGGCTGGTGCTCAAAAAAGCGCGTAAACACCAGGTATGGATCGCTGAATTCTTTTTTGGAGAGTGAATGGGGCAGAAAATCCCATTCATCACCAGGCCGCCCCCCGAAATAGGTGTTTTTATTCATTATGTCTGATGCACTGATAACCAGGGGGCTTTTATGCTTTTGTTTGACAATCAGGTAGGCAGCGTTAATCAGGGATTCCAGCATTTTCATGTCAAAGAGCAGGTTACCGGGAGAATCTTTGCTGTACACTTTTTCGGAGTGGGCCGTTTGCAGGAGGCGCTTTACCAGTTTTCGGTAAAAGGTCATATCTGCAAAACTGAACGCTGCGGCAATCACCTGGAAGGGGTCTTTGATTTTTTCTTTATACCACAGTGAAGTAACCAGGTAGTCGTGTTTCTGTTTCATAATAAGGATAGCTTTGGGTAACTAAATTGGTTTATCTTCCAAGGTGCAAAATACCCCCTGTCGGTGCCGTAACCTACCGCCACCACCCGTACTTTACGGCAATACTTCTGGTTACGTGGAGGATTTTATATATTTGTAGGTACACAGAATTAACGCTTTATGGAAAATAGCTCCAAACCGTCTGCCCATGTGGGCCTGAACATCCGAAGGTTCCGACTGCTGTGGGATTACTCCCAGGGAGGACTTGCGCACATGCTGGAAGAAAAAACCGGCCATCCGGTAAGCCAGCAGTTTATCAGCGACTTAGAGGACAGGCGGGAAATTGCGGATGAACAATTATTACAGCAGATTGCCGAAATACTCAAAGTTACCCCGGAAGTACTTAAACACCTGGATATGGATTCGGCTGTACAGGTGTTTAATAATACATTTACCAACAACGATAATGCGCACCCGCAGTTCGCTACTCATATTCACAACCAGCAAACGTATATGTCACCGGTCGGTGAGCTGATTGAATTCTTCAAAAAAGAGCGGGAAGAATTCAAAAAAGAACGCGAAGAAATGAGAGCGGAGATTGAGCGTTTAACCAACTTGATAAAGTGACCGGGCAAGTGTTGGCTTTTCCGGATAATGGTGCAGAAACGGAAAAGATAAAGAGCCTATTTCTTGCATTGAGTAAGCAACCGGCATATCCTTTTCCGGCAGAGGGTAGTCTTTCAATAACTACCCAAATGGGTGTATATATTATTTACTACGGCGATTCGGTAGTGCATGTTGGCAATACCCGTAAAGGGAAAGCCGGAATTTGCCAGCGGCTAAAAGATCACATCTACGGCAGATCGTCGTTTTTCAGGGAGTTTTTGCGGCCGCGGGAACTTTCCGTACGAATGGGTTTTAGCTTCCGGTACCTGGAAGTCGCCGATGCCCGTGAACGGGTTTTACTGGAATCCCTTGCCTGTGGATTGCTTTGCCCCCTTCATATCGGTTTACATATTGTGCTGGACTGACTTTTACTATCCCTAAACTTTTCAAGTAATATTCTATGGCGGTTTTACCTATCACCCCTTATCAACCAATAACTGACCAGGCATTTACAGGCGAAATAGAAATCGAGTTGACCCCGGCCATGTTCCAAAATGTGGTTGCGCTATCAGGCAAATCCATGATTTTCTTCGACAGCTGTATGTTTAAGAAGATAACTATCATCTACGATCAAGCGCTTACGTATGATCTTATCGATATTAATTTCATGGATTGCTTCATTGAGAATATTGAAGTAAAATCCGCTGTAGGCAAGAACCTGGGCGTTTATTTTCATAATTCAATAATACCGCATGGTGGTTTACAAGAGGGTGAATTGCAAAGCGTGCAACTGACGAACTGCATTACCAATGGCTTTTTTATTAAGAATGCAGGCTTAGTACGTATTGAATATGTTGAATATACGGTTTATCCCCTCCGCTGGCGGGCGCTGCTAAGAAAGCTCGGAAATAAAGAGCAGTTTAATAAGGTCCTGGAACACAAAGTAGCCTATCACCTGGAAGATATTGAGCAATTACATGTAGAAGGCAAACCTGAAACAAACGGGGCGCCTGGGCTTTACCAGACTGCCATCGATAAAGAAAAGGAATATCGCTACCGGTACCGGCTCTCCGCCAGTGAAAAAGCGAGCATGAACGTTAATTTAAATATTAAGTACAGCAGTTCGGATAAAGCCAAAGTTACTGCGGTAAAAAATATCTACCTGCGCTCCCTTTCGATGCAAGGCACTGCCAGCGGTAAAATAACGGTGGAAGATTGCACCATCGACCGGTTATACCTGGGCAAGTTGGTACCTAAAGGCGAACTGGTTTTTTACTATATTACAACGCAGCAAAAAAGAGTGGCTATAAGTGAATTGCCCGGCCCCGATGCCGTGGGCAAGCTGGACGAAGTATCGAAAGTAGAGATTCATCAATGTACGCTGGATAATACCTGGTTCGATAATTTCGATTTTGCCGCTTACAGTAGTGTTTCTCTTTTCCGTACACGGTTTTCCAAAACGATCTTTTCAGCCTGCAATTTCCCGGATGATTATAAGCAGTTCGACAATTTCCTATCGGTAGAAAACATACACTATCCCCATAAAAAGAAGGATAACTACCATAAGGACATGTACGAAATTTTCCTACAGCTGCGCAAGGCCCTCGAAGCCACCGGCAATTTCCAGGAATCCTTGAAGTTACACGCCGTTTCCAACGATGCGCTGCGGGAAATTAAGCGGCTGTCCTGGTGGGATGCCAGAATACTTTGTATCAACAAAATTTCCAATAACCACGGTATCTCTTTGAAAAAAGCCTTTTGGGGATTTTGGATCAGTTCCGCAGTGGTGTACATTGTCTATCTGCTGACCCTGGGGCGGATTTTCAATTGCCAGGCGGCATTTGACCCCTCGCTGATCGGCTATTACTTTGCGTTTATCGATTTAACCCACCGAAACGATTTCCTGGTATCGAAAGGAGATTTCGGACATTTTACGTTGGCCGTTGACTTTTTAGGAAAGGCGGTAGTGGGCTTTTATATTTTCCAGTTTGTAGCCGCGTTCCGTAAGTACGGGAAAAAATAAGGCCCCTTGCCGGGGCCTCCTAATCAGTTCCTTTACCGAAACCTTATCCTATGAAAGTGGGAATATAAGCATTTCTGCACACCTGTAAACATTTTCTGCGATTTCTGTGTATTTATTGATCTGCCTCACCCTTTTATAGACCCCGTTGCTCTATATACTGGTAACCTCTTTAATTACATGAAATGACCTTTAAACGGTTTTATTGGAATAGCCTGCTTATCCTGGCTTTCGCCGAATTGGTACACTGGAGCTTAAAGATCGGTTTTGCTGTACAGGAAACGCTGGCCGCTCATTGCTGGTTCACGCTGGAGATAACGGGTATATTACTGGTGTTATATGGCTTGTTCTGGCTGTCGCATTGGAATGATTTCACTACCCAAAGAAAGCGGCCTGCCGCATCGCGCATTGTGGCGGCGCACATCCTGGGGATGGTGCCTTTTTATGTGGGCCTGGCGGTGTATTTCCGTTCGCTAAACCCGGTCCGCTGGGATCTGGATTGGTACGGCTTCACGGCTGCTTTTTTGGTGCTGGCGGTGGCCTCTGGCGGGCTCCGTAGGTTGGTCACCAAGGATTTTAAAAAAGCAAAATTTGTTCATGCTGACAGAAATATTTGAAAATACCCCGATACGCGGCGGCTGGAAGATTTTCTGGACCTGTGTAGCAGTGTACGTGGTGTCCTGGTGCCTCTCGATAGATATTTATTTGCTGTTGAAGGTGCTGGCTGGCAAGAGGGCGTCAATAACCTTTCTTTTTTTGAACCCGTTATGTATGGTTGCCTTGTATTGGGTGCTGAACGGATACTGGGGGTTAAAAGCATGGATCGAACAGATGCTGGCAAAGGTAATAGGCCGCAAGGTTTCGTTTTGGCTGGTGGCGGTTGGCGGATTGCTTTTCATGCTGGGAACTATTGGACGTACGACTGTTAAATATAAACAATGGCTGACGGAAATACCGGTGTGGCTGATCCTGATCTTAGTGGTGGATACCGCGTTTAATGTCTGTGCATACAAGGCACTGTTATACGGTGATGTGAAGCGTCGTCTGTAAGGGGCATAACGGGTGCCAGGTGATGGGCGACCGACTGATGCCACCTGCAGAACGCCGCTTCTTTGCTCCTTTCTTGACGGACTTTCAAGAAAGGAGCTGCCCGGTAGCCTACAAGTGTTCCATATAATATAGTGATCTCTAAGGGAGAACAGCGGCCCGGCAATCCGTTTAAAAAGACGCGCAGCAGAAATATATCTGCTGCACGTTGCTATTGGTTATTATGCTTAGTCGCTTATGATGGGCAAAATGCACCAATCATAAACCTGGTCCTCTTTGTTGTGGTAAATGCTCATATCGGCGGGCGTATTAGCCAGTAAATGCAGCATGACAAAGTGTTGCTGTTTATCTTCCCCGCTGTCGCAGGTGGCAAATTTTATAAAGCCCTCTTTTTTGAGCTCCTGGCGAATACGTTCCGTTGAACGCTCTATGTCGGTTTCAGTTATGAGAGGCATGATTTCAAAAGTAAAGATTTTCCTGAAAAAATACATCCCGTTCTTTATGGCTGGCGAAAGGTTTCCAGGTACCGCCGGCGAAGCGCTCCCAGCATTTCGGCAATGGTAAGCGCCGATAGTGGTAAGGTTTCCAGCATGGCTTTGATACCTGTTAGGGAACGTTCAAAAAAAGCGCCGCTGGCTTCCAGATCGATGCCGTACATACTCAGGCCGGACCCATCAAATAACGGGGTGCTGTCCACCACCAACATAAAGAGGTGTTCAAAATCGGGCGCTCCCGTAATTGGGTCCTGGTTCATAAAAAACAGCAGTTCCGGGCAAGCCTGTACAACCGAATGCATAAAGCGACGTACTTCGGGTAGGTCGCAGACTTCGCGGGGATCATCGTCGTAACCTTCAAACGTCAACATGACCGATGCCCGGAAGCGCAAAGGATCGGCGTACAGGAATTTAAAAAATTCAACGGCCGGCGCGGTGGTGTGGGAACGGATCATTTCAACCGGTACGATCAAAAATGTTTTAGAGCCGGGCTCCATTTTCTTTAGAATGGATCTATCCCAAAAGGATAAACTTAGCAGGATTATAGGCATTTTTATATGTTTAAAAAGTGAAGAAAGGCGGGCGCCTTTCCCGGCGCCCGCTGTTGAATCATTCGGGATTATATGCCCGTAAGAAAGATTTGGCGGCATAAAATCCGGCATTGTTGAGCAGGCGCTGCCAGGCCGTTTCTTCGCGGCAAAATATAAAGCCATTGTGGCGTAGCGCTTCGCGCACTGCTTCGGCGGGTTTGCCGGGGAATATCAGTTGTATGCGGTTGGCTTCTACATTCTGCACTACCCGCACCCCTTTAAAAGTAAATTCTTGTGTGGTGAGGGCTGCCAGTTTTTCCAATTGGGCAATCCGCTGTTTGGTATTGCGTATGACGGCATTGTTATTACTTAACCGGTAATGCGGAAAGCCAATATCCCAACGATTGGTGGAACTGGTTAGCTCGGTCCATAGCGCTTCGGTGGCGCCGGGGAGTTTTAAGAAAGCAGCTTTGTCGTTTTTCTTGATAAACTTGTTGGTTTGCTTCATAAAATCCTGCATCGCCGTGAGGCGTTCCAGCTTTTCTTTGAGCAATGCCAGAGCGTCCGGGTTATCGGACGATATGGCGGTATTGCTTTCGATGGTTTCCGCCTTATCTTCATAATAAGCGGCTTTGTCGGTCGCTTCTATGCTCTTGCGCATGTTGTTATCAATCCTTTCCAGGTCGCGGCGGTGGCGCTTTTCGGAGTGGTGGCCGACCAGTATTGGCTGCCCCGGAGGAATGAAACTACTGATCTCCCTGGCGGCCTCGTAACGGCGGGTAGATTCCTGCTCATTTTTGGCGGCCTGCTCTTTGGCGTAATCAATGCGCCGTTGCTTTCTTTCGTGATAATTGTGTTTCATAAACTTGTTTTTTTGTTTTAAAAATTGGGATGACGGAAATAGTGGGAAGTGCCGGTGCTGGGCTGTTTGCCGGTGGTTAGTCTTACTTCTGCTTTGTAAAAGCAGGCGGCGCGAAGGGCGAGCGCTTCGGCTTTTTTGCGGCTTTTAAAGCGCCTGGAATATGCGGGGATAAAAGCCCAGGGCGTACGGTAGCCCAGCACGATTATTTGATAGTGGTATGTTTCCATGTGAAAAGGTGCGCCTATGGCGGGCGGAGGCGCGGCCGCTTAAAAGTGTTAGCGTTTCTTTTTTTTCGGTGCGCGGACTTTACGGATGCGCTCAATGGCGCAAAGCGGGCAGCCTTCCACGCAAAGCAGCCGCTGAATGGCCGCCATCAGCCCCGAAGCGGGGCCGATGGTTAGGTGGGTGGTACCGTAATCGTGGCGAAGGGTAAAGCGATACCAGGCCAGCCCGTGCGGGTGCTTTAGTTGTTTGTTGTTACGCATAGCGGTTGGATTAACTGGTTAAAACGGTGTAGGCCGCAATGATTTTTTTACTCATTTCTTCCGCCTCCGCGGCGCGGTGCTGGTTGCGGTCCGGGTGCCATTCCATCATGAGCCGCCGGAATGCTTTTTTTATCGCGGCAGCGGTAGCGCCTGGCGGTACGTCCAGTATGTCGTGCGGCGTTTGGGGCTGGCCGTTAAAAAAGGCGGTGGCATCTTCCTTGCTCATGCGCTCTTTAAAGGCGCCTTTCCACTCGTGGGCATTGCCGTAACCGTCGCCGGTGTCATAGGTTTGATAACCGTCTAAAAATGATTTTGCCATGTGTTAGTGATTTATGATGTTGACTTCAAAGGGTTGTTCTTTGCCGGGTAAGTTGAGCGCGTCCAGGTGCTTGCAATGGCGGTGCGCCTTCCAGCCGGGGCAGCTGCACGCCCAATGTCTTTTTTTGATGTTTTGGGCGATTACGTAGAGGCGGTTAGAGCTGGCGCTCTTGATGTTGAACCGGTTTTGCCATTGGTCGTTATCCGGTAATTGCAGGGTTGCATTTACATAAATGGTAATCATGATTGAAAATTTTTTAAGTGTGGGAAAATGAGGGGCGCCGGGGCGCCCCCCGGTTGCGTTATTGTAAAAAGCCTTGCTCTTTGATGTTGCGGAGCCAGATATTGGCGAAATAGGTTTGATCGGCTTGCTCGCGCGGGTAGTAACCGCCAAAGGTGGAACCGTTAAAGCGTACGCTTTCGCTGTAATGGCCGGTTGTATCCTGGCGAAAGGATGCCGGGCAGATAATGACCGTTTTAGGGTCGCAGCCTTTGGCGTAGCCCATAACGATAAAATCCATCGCGGGATCGTGCATAGTATCGCCGTATTGCAGGAAGGTGTGCGCAAGCTGGTACAGGTCCGCGGTGTGCTTGCCGCCGTTACCGTGTAGGGGTGACATTTTGGAAAGTATGAGGGGCATAAACCCCTCACTTGAAAATTTATGAGAAATGGCGGTTGCTTTTTCCAGCAGTGTGCAAAACACTTTAGTAGCGGTACGATTTAAATTTTTCATCGTGTATTATTTTGAAGTGAAAAAATGGAAGTGCGTTTTTAGTGGGCGAGCAGGGGCCGCGTGTTGCGGGCAATGGTTTGGCTTCCGTAGCGGTTTTTGATCTGCTCTAATGTGAGGTTACCGCCGTGCAAACATTTGTATTCTTCCGGCCGGTAGTACCAGCATTGCTTTTTGGAGGCGTAGAAAAGGCCGGCGGCTTTTAGCTCTTTGCGCACGGCGTAGGTGTTGCCGGATACCCAAATCCAGAGGCCCACCAGTTCAATGATGACGCCTTCCAGGTGAATGATTTTTTCGAGTGTTTCGCGGTAGCGTTCCGTTTCGGTGATCGCTTCTTCTTTCTCGGCCTCGGAAAGATCAGCACCGCGGTAGATGGCCGCGCAGGCTGCCGCGTAGGCTGTGTTAATGGCTTGCATGGTAGCCGTATCGCCGCCCCTGTCGGGGTGGTGGGTTTTTGCCAGTTCGCGGTAAAGTGCTTTTACTTCGTCGATGGTGGTGCAATGTTTAAAGTAGTTCATGACGCGGGTTTTTATGCAGTGAATAAGGTGAGGTGTTGAGCGGTGCGGGTGGGGTCAATGCCTTTGCGCGAATGTTTACGCGCCAGGTGGTAAACCATTATATCCGCATTCTGAAAAATGGCCCATGCGCTGGTGAGGGCCTTTGCGCGGGAAATGTGCCGCGTGCGCTGGATCTGCCAGCTGGTGCGCATGAGCGCGACGAGTGAAAAAGTTTGTCTGGTCATAATGCTATTTTTTAAAGTTTTTTAAAGCCGTAGTGAACGCCTGCCGCCTTCCACATACCCGTAGCGACCAGCCAATTCACGGGAGATGCAGGAGAACGAGGGCTTTAAAAAAAAATACTACCCCGGCGATGGCGCCGGGGCAGTGTGCGGTGGATGAACCGCGGTGAAGCAGGTGGAGAGCGAATGAATGCGAAGGGGTGGAGATTTTTTTTATTGCCCTTGTTCGGAGGCATCTCCCGTGCATTAACTTCGCGAAAAGGGTGAGTGAAAGGCCATAGCTAGCACGAATTGATTACAGCACATCGATTGCATACCGGTAAGCATAAAAAAAGGGCGCTATCCGTCTTCGCGGATGCGCCCCTTACTTATCCCTGATTAGGTTGTATTTCTAACCGGTTGCACTCCTGCAGAGCCGGTGTCCTCTTCCAACCTAATAGCTTAATTCAACGTAATACCACTACTGCCGTCCGGCCGAATCAACCGGACAAACAAATGCTTTTTTAATGTTTTTACTTCCTGCCGGATCAGTTCCCGCGTAGTAGCGGACAAAAACGTTCTTTCATCTTTATGGAGGTTCGTTTCCATAGGAAGATACAGGCCGCTTTTCTTTTCAAAATCTTTTATACTGATGACGGCTGTATTGATATTCAGATAAATTCCTTCGGGTAGCCGTTGCCGTTTGTCTTCCGGCATATAAAGTTTCGTTGCCAGTAGTTCATTGCGGTGCTTGGCAACGGCCAGTTCCTGGATAAACGCAGGCAGTTTAAAGTTGAGCGCCAGGTGCGGCACCAGCATGCGCATATCAATTTTTTCCATCCAGGCCACGGCGTGTTTCAAGCTGTGAAAACTATCTACAATGATGGATTGCGAAGGCATCCCTTTTTCATTGTACCACATCTTTTCCAGATTGCGCACCGAACACACTACATCGTATTTCATCATGCAACGGATTATGGTTTTAATGAGGAATTACGATCCGCCTTTACACTGCGCGTTGTATTGCGGTAATGTTTATTGATGATAGACTGCTGTTGGTTGAGCAGGTCCGCTTTGGTATGCAGCAGGAAGTGTGCCTCCTGCGGCCCCAGCGCCTTGTACGAGGACAGCGGAAAACGCGCCAGTTTCTCAAAACTATCCAGGGAAAACGTCGAGGGTTGTATGTTAAGGTAGATACCGGGAGGCATGCCGATGTTTTCGTACTGGTCAAAATAGCGAACGGTAAAGACCACGTTCCTGCTGCCATCCAGTACAGCAGCGGTTTTCATCTGCCGGGAAAGTGGCAGTTCACGCGCCAATTCGGGAACAAATTCACGCATATCAATGGCCTGCACTGCTGCCATTGCTTTATGCAAGGAGCGATACGGAGTGAAGGCTTCCTTTGGCGGTATGGTTTCAGTGGCCGCTGGCGGCTCCGGGTCATGTGAATAAAACTGAATCGCAAGAGTGTACATACAACCGCCGCTACAACAGCGGACAGACGATGAACGGAGCGTCGCAACGGCGGATGAAAAGCAAACAAACGCCGACCTCCCAAAAAATCAGGCGTGTCTGCCTTGGCTTTTGCCAGTGTTGGCCTTAACTTCCCGTGCTTTTTTGCCTGACCTGCCGTTGAGTTCTTTGGCACCTTTTTGCCCTTCCTGGCGGGTTTGTTCAGCGGCCGTTGCTTTCACCGAATTTTCGGCCCCTACGCCCGCTGTTTCCTTAACGGTTGGATTGTCCGTAACAACGGGTTCGGTGGCCTGGATGGAACCGGTCTGCTGCTCTCTTTTTTTTTGTAAGGTATTTTCCCTGTCTACCGGAACGGACGTTTTAGGCTCAAAATGTTCCGGCGCTTCTTTCTTTCCTACTACGACACTGCCCTCGGCTGTTTGAATAATAACCATAGGATCTTTGCGGTAGTCGTTATGGGGTAAAATTCTGCCTGTTTTTAAGGACGTAAGTTGTACACTGCCACCAACAGGATCGGCTTTGATGGAAATCCGGGCGTCACCGGTTTTATTGAGGTTGTTCACGATCATGGTGCCGCCCTGGCGAAGTTCGGTTTCCAGGAACTTGAATTTCGCAGCATCCACCACTTCCACGAGATTCAGGCTTAACAGTTTTTCGGTAAGCGGAAAATCGTTTGCCGTTTTCATCTTTGTTGACCCACTTTCATGCAGTTGGTTGAATTCAGGTTGTACCCATACGACAAAGTTGTTTGGCTCACCTTCTGGCGCTTTTTTATACAAGCGTTTCTGTACATAGGAATTCTCTACCGTTAACAGGTTGAACATTTCAGCAGGTTGCAGCCGGTAGTAAGAACTGAACGTAGCTGAAACAGTATTGTCCTGCAATACCTTTTCTAGGCCGGCAGCGCGTTCGGGGCTTGGCTCAAACTGCGTGATCGGGTTGTATTTCGCGGCGATCACATCGTAAATTTCCGGCGCTTCATTGTGCAGCAGTTGCATTTTCTCGGTAATCTGACGGGCGTGTTCAGTAGCGCGTTCCTGGTAGAGTTCCTGGGCGTTGGGCTGGCTCATATCTACCGATGGCGGATATTGCAACAAAAACTCCATTTCCTTGAAATGATCGGTAGCGGCGATTTCCGCAGGTACCTTTACATCCAGTATAGCCGCTTCCACCGCGGCAAGGCTGTGGCGTTCCAGCTTCTCGTTATAATCTACTCGGATTTCCATATCCATGTACTTATCGCCGCGCTGAAAAGTATCATAAACGGCGAATTGGGAAAGTCCATCATTGATGGCCGCCCGAACATCTGTTTCATGACGTTCACGGGGAATGCCCATACGATCAAATTCCTGTAAGAGCTTTTCCACCTTTTCTTCCGTGTTCTGTTCCATAAAGCTATTTTTTTAAAGTGATTGTTTATTGCTGGCGCCTACTGCCTGCACGGTGCGCTGCCGGTGTGTTTTTTTTAATGCCAGGCGGTTTTGATGGTTATTGGTGAATGATACCTGCGGATTGTCCGGTCCGGGAATTGGGGTGGACCGTTGATGCTGCACCGGCGCCGGTGCAGGAAGCTGCATAGGTGCTTGCTCCTGCGTTTGGGTGGCGGCGTTGTTGGGTGTCTGTGCGCCGGTAGCATTGCGGCTTTGCGCGTAATCCACCTGCGCAGTATTCAACACATCCTCCCCGAAAGCATTTTTACTCCGCCTGTTTTCAACGGTACGCACGGCAAGGCCCCAGGCAGCGACAGCCACTTCCTGCGTACGTTCTGCAACCCTTTTGATGAAGCGCAGTACCGGGTTGGGGGTTAGTTGCTTTTCCAGGTCACGGACCTGGGATTTTAAGATATTGCGGTCGTCCTTTTCTTCGTTGGTCAACTTCATGCCCCTGGTTTCACGCAGAGTACGTTTCCAGGCTTTCAGTTTCACCTTCGCAAAGGCCCTGTCATTTACCAGCTTAGGCCCATAACGTTGCTGGTACCGCTTTTCACGGCCTTGCCAATCTGCCATCGCAGCATCAATGCGGTTCATACGCCACAGATTTAATAATGAGGAAATTGATTGTTACCGCAGGGAACGGGCGCGAAGAATATGCTTGCCTTTAATCTTCAATGCCAGGTGCCGGTCGCCGTTTTTCTCAAAGCATTCCATTACAAATAATTTGTTGTCGGCAATGGTGAATTGATCCATCGCCACTACAAAATTGGCCGTAGTATGCGCGGCCACCGTAGGATGCTGGGCAAAATAGCGCGGCAGTACTTCCTTTTCCATCCGGGAGGACCGTTTGGCTTTGGTCTTATCGCGGTGGTAAGCACGAAGGAAGGCGAGTGAAAAAGGAATGTTGGAATGGTTGGATAAAGAAAACTGGAAAAACAACACGCCGCCCTTGGAATAAATACCGTTCAATCGCATTTCCATTGCATACGCTCTTTTGGCCGGATGCCGGGTAATGGGCGCCAGTCCTGCGATCAGTTCCGATTGTGCCTGTACTTCCGGATCATTGAGCGGGCGCTCGGTGGCAGGCGGCATATTCAAAGGTACTTGCGTAAAGTTGTAGGCCAGTTCAAAGGGTGACGGATGATAGGAAACACTTACCGAGTATATTTTATCGTCTTCGGTAAACACCGTTAAATTGGTTTGCTGGAAGTTTTCTTTAACGGCTTTCACTTTGAGGACGTTGCGGGCGTTTTTAACCGGTTGAATGATAATATCGGCGCTGCCGCGATCAGCATCTTTGATGGCAGCGGGAAATACCAGCATGGTAGTGGTATTGCTGCCCACCTGGATAATTTGCGGATAAGGTGGTACTTGCGCCTCGGCGTTAAAAAAACCAGCAAACAGGATCATTATTACTACAAACAGCACTTTCATCTTTTTCACGTTTAATGATTAATTGTTATTGGAATTCATGAGCAGTACGGGATGATCGGCCTTCACCGTTACCCGCACGAGCTTTGTTTTTTTCGATAAGAACGATTTCACCGTTTCAATGCCGGCCGATGCTGCCTGTGCGGTGATGGAAGGATCAAGGGAAGACATTTGCAGCGTTTGCAATGCTTCATCGGCCCCCTGTTTAGCGGCGTCCCTGGAAATGGCACCGGGTATGTGGATACCCTCGATACCATCGAGTGAAAAAACGGTCAAGTCCACCGGGAAAACCGCGTCCTGGTAGCGGATGTGTTCAATGTGGATTTGCAGCCGTTCGCCGTTCAGGCTGGCAATGCCCGAAACGAATGTGCCGGTGGGTATCAGTTTGCCTTGCAAAAACAGGTCTTGCGTCGTACGCAGCTTTACATTGGCGCCGCTGACCAGCGTTTGATTCTCGTGGATGACCGCGGTAATACCGTTGTTAGAAAAGTCGGGGGCCGTTTCTTCCAGGCCATAGAAGCCAGATACAGCGGTACGGGTAGCACTGATCCGCGATAGTAATTTTTTGCGGGTGGTATCTTCTGCCAGCAGGTCATCCAGCTGGCGGTTATCCTGGTTAAGCACCGGGAAAACCTTGTCCTTATCTTTTGCAGAATTGGCCTTTAGTTTATCGCGTACCCGGTCGGGATGCTGTATGTCCAGTACTTTTTCCAACATCCCATTGAGTTGAGCGAGTTCAGGATCTCCGCCGGTAGCGGCAGTATTACCACTAAGGCTTTGCATCATGGCTTCCAGTTTAGCCATATCCTCGTCCTTTTGCTGGTACATCGTTTCTGTGGGCGACCGTTCGGGTTCGGCTGCTTTGGGTGGTTCGGTGCGTAGCTGCTGTTCCAGCTCTGCAAGTTTTTGGCGCACCTTCCGTTCATTCGCGTCGTCCGTACCGGAATAGGCAGGCGAAGCGGCGGGTTGATCGGAAAAAGGACTGATCTCCGCCGGGTGATGCTGGCTATCCTGGCGGAAAGGATCGTTACGCATTTGCTCTGCCAGCGCCTGGGAATCTTTATCCGCCTGTTGGTATAAGCTCATTTTATCAGCCGGTGCGTCTTTGAGCAGTTGCGCAGAAGGTAGGCTGGCATTGATGCCCTGCGCGTTTGCTACGGGTGCGGCCTTCCCTTTTCCGCCACCGAGCGACCAAAACAGAAAGGCCACAAAAGGAAGTACGAGTACCGGTACGACCATTAAAAATCTTTTTTTTCTTTCCCACTGTTCCATGTTCACTTGTTATTGATGATTAAATAGTTTTCTAAGCACTTCGATACTGTCGGCCAGGCCGGGGCGCCCGCGGAAGTAGTCTTGTAGTTCTGCCCGCCCTTGTTCTGTTTGCTGCATACTGTCAATGGTATGCAGGTAAAGGCGGACGGCAAGGGTGTCGTTCTGTGTTATGGGCGTGTATTCGCTGGCGTTAGGCTGAATAGCAGGCATGCGTACCGGTTCAGCAGCTACCGGAATAGACAACCCCGAACGGCCAGGTGTTATGCCTGATAGAAAGATCAGCACGCACACGCTACAGGAACAAATCATGAAGATGGCAAGGCTCCACTTTTTTTGGCGGTTGGTAAGGCGGGCTTCGCGCTGCTGCATCCAGTTTACCCATTTCATTTGCAACCAGGTAATGCCTTGTGCAACGCGGATGGCAAGCAGTGATGGCGGTCTGTTTGTTTTCTTTCTCCACATGGCCTTATCGTTTAGTGATTTCCAAATCCCGGTTTTCCAGTGTCGTCCAGCGTTCGATCAAAAAGCCGTGCGGGTTGTTATCGCTGCGTTCCTGCAAATCCCGGATATAGCCTTCGGTGATAAGGCTGCGGGTGGCGATGGAGGTAGAACGGACAATGCGCTGTTTGCCGTAATAGCGGAAGTAGTACGGGTAGTTGGTGGTGTTGACTACAATACTATCGGGCGTAATATCCTGGCTGATATTGGCGCTCACCACCTGCATGTAATACCCTTTTTCAAGCAGGTTGTCATATTGGGATTTGGCACTGTTATCGGCCAGGTACAATGCACGTTTCAGGTTTTCGGTGATTGCCTTATCATCGGGTGATAAGGTGAAAAACAGGTTATGAAATACCTTGATGTGGTCGCGGGCTTCCACGGCGATGTTATCTTTTTTGCTGCTGGCGAATGCTTCAATGGCTTTACCATCGGATATGATGTAAACGCGCTGCTGCGCTGCATTCGCAAAATTCAAGGCGTAAAAAAGGGCATAACAACTGATGATAACATTTGCCAGGATCAGCACCAGGCTGAATAAACGGACATGTTTAAACGCGGTGTCCAGATTCTTTAATTGATGGAACATATCTTACTTCACTTTATCGGTCACACAATACTGTTCATGCTAAAAAGACACTTTGCCGGTAGCTACTGCGGCAGGCCCGCCAAAGGCTACGCTGCCGAAGGATTGGGTTGCTTTCTGTTGCAGGGCGCCACCGCCGCCTACGTGTACGATCTGGTCGGCAATACTGGGCACGGTCGTATAGGCAATGATCCCTATCAACATAAAAATGATGTAGCCGAGGTCGTAGGTGCTAAAAAAGGTGGTGCCGGTTTCCGCCAGGTTTTTTAAATCCATTTTTAAAATGTTTTCCTGTATGGTACCGAGTACCGCGCCCAGGATATTGGCGACGGGTAACCATAAATAAATATTGATGTAGCGGGCCAGGTACATATTGAGCGTGTGCTGAAACCCGTCAAAGACGCTGATACCGAGCACCAGTGGCCCCAGCATAGCCAGGATGATTAAATTGAAGGTTCGCAGTGTGTTGATACAAAGCGCTGCCGCCGCGTAGACAATTTGAAGGATGATGCTGATGATGCGCTTAATGTCATTGGTGAAATTGTAGGCCATCTTCGCCATTACAAATTCCATCGAGTTGCCGATCTTTTCTACCCAGCCTTCCTGCTTAACGTCCGGGTGTGCGTACTCCATCCACAGGGACCGGTCACCGGTGCCGCTTTCGCCTACCAGTGCTTTCCACTGGTCGCTCTTGCGCATTTCGGCTTCTTTCTTTTTGAACAGTTCTGCTATGGCCTTATCAGAATTATCTACCAGTTGCGCGGTACCGGTAACGATAGGATTGAGCGCACCGTTCATGACGGCCAAGACCTGCGGGAACAGGGTTATTGCCAGGCCGAGCGCAAACGGCCGGAATAGCGGATAGAAGTCGATGCTTTCCGCGCGGGCGATGTGTCCCCATACGCGGTAAGCGATGTACCAGATGGCCGCAAATCCAGCTACGGCGCGGCCTACGTTAATCAGGCTGCCCACTTTGGGCAGCATATCCTTGTAGAGTGTTTCCAGGACGGATTGAAAGCTCTTTATATCGCCTGCTATTCCCTGTGCCTGGGAAAAAAAGGGAAAGCACACTGCCAGCAAGAGCACGCCGGCGCCCACACAATATTTCATACCCACTGTTTGTTTTAATTTTTAAAATTGTATAGCCCGTTGAGGTTATCGATTTCCACCTTCTCCTTTTTCTTTTGCAGGTACAGCAGTTTCGCTTCTTCGTTGAACTGCCGCAGAAACGTTCTTTTTTGTTTCATTTCCACGTAAATGCGGTCGATGGCGCTCAAACGTTCTTCATCGGACATGCGTAGTTGATTGGAAGTAATGACCATTGTTAATTCTTCCAGGTTGGTAAGGCTGCGTTGAAACAGGTTGCTGTACACAGCATCGAGATAGGCCAGATTACTTTCAGAAAAGGCCCCTGAATTTTTAAAATGCCGGAAGGCTGCTTTGTATTCGTCCAGAATATCGATCTGGTAACTGATAATATCCGGGATGCGCTGGTATTTGCGCACTTCGGGAGATACGAGGTAAAGACCATCTAAGAATGCCTGGTGTAATTTATAATTGCCGCTGGCAACGTCTTTCACCTTATTGTACCCTTCGGTAAGAACTTTGTATCCCTTGTACATCTGTTCAAGGATCTGCTTGAACTGGGTGAGCTTTTCGATGTTCAGCGCGAGTTGCGCCAGTTCAGCCGCTTGCGCGTTGCTTCGCATCGGAACAGACGCCAGCAGTACCAGGAACACGATGCTATATATGCACTTCATGGATTGATTTTTTAGGCGTTGAAAAATGATTACTGTGCGGGTAGGTTATACAGTTCGCGCATGGCGCCGATCTCCGAAAGCTCTTGCAACCGGCTGCGGTCAATAAAACCGACATGCTGGGATAGCGTGAAAGCGGTTTTCGCCTGCTGGTTGCTGGTGAGGTATAACTGGTCAATGCGCCGCAGGCGTTCATCATCGGTCATTTCATACTTGCCGTTGAGGATAACTGCGGATAACTGATCGATGGTTTTGGCAACCTCGGTAAGCAAGGCCGTGGAGATTTCAGAAGCGGCGGCCAGTTCACCGGCGGCGAAGCGGGGGCTACTTCTGGCCTGGCGGATACTTTGATTTGCCACCTGAATGATGGTTACCTGGTTGGCGATAATATCAGCCACCCGCGCATATTTTTTCACCTTGGGGTTAACGGTTTTCAGCCCCGTAAAGAATACAGTATGCAAAGAGAATTCGCCGTTCTTGATGGCATGGATGGTATTGTAACCACTCTTGGCGATCTCATACCCTTTTTTGATTTGAGCAATTTGCGCCTGCAAGGCAACGATTTGCTGAATCAGGTATTTTCGTTGCGTAGCATTTTGCCGCAACCATTCATTAACACCCTGTCCGTGCGAAGCCGTTACGGCGCACAGCAGTGCCAGTACTAACACACACACTTTCATACAACACTATTTTATTCCGTACAGGGCTTTTAATCCCATCACTTCTGTTTCATCTTTTGCCCGCTGCATACTGAGCAAAGCATTGTTGCGGTTGAATTCCAGCAGGTGACTGAAATTGCGGTCGATGCGCTCACCGGCGGCAGCAATGAGTTCCAGGCGTTTGGCATCGGACATTTTGGTAGCCAGCGCATTGACCACCAACAGCAGTTCGTCAATGTTTTTCAGGCTTTCATCGAAAATACCCTGGTAGATGATGCCCATCTGTTCAATCTCCTGCGGTGTGAAGTTTTTGTCCCGCTTGAACAGCGCGTACGCGCGTTTGTATTCATCCACCAGGTCGATCTGCCGTTGTATGATGGCTTTCACGCGCCGGTAGTAGGCAATGGTGTTGCGGACTTTTTGCAGCTCTTCGTAATACTTGGCGTGTTGCTCGCGCTGTTTG
>NZ_CALNBI010000109.1 GCF_937874145.1 uncultured Chitinophaga sp.
GGCCAGGCCGCCGATCACGTTTGTTGCGTGGCCGGTGGAAGACTGGCGGATGATGGACATCACGGGGCGCTTGCCCATCGCGGTATAGTATTCTGTAATGATGCTCATGAGCGTACCCACGGCCAGGCCTACGAAGATCGCACCCAGCACGCCGTTCTGCGTAATGGCGATAGCGCCTTCACGGAGTGCGTCGCCGCCGATCCAGTCGCGCTGCAGGTAGAAAGGCTCTGCGGGCAGGATCCAGTATACGAGGCCCACACAGGCGAGCGCCGTCAGTACGATGGAGCCCCAGTTGCCCATATTGAGCGCTTTCTGCACGGCGCCGGTGCTGAGGCCCGCGCTGTCGCTGATGCGCACGAAGAATGTGGCGAGAATGCTGAAAATGATGCCCATGCCGGCGATCACCATCGGGAGCAGGATGGGGGACAGGCCTCCGAAGTTGTCGGTGGTGCGCGCCTCGCTGCCCAGTACCATGGTGGCCAGTACGGTGGCTACATAAGAACCGAAAAGGTCGGCGCCCATGCCGGCCACGTCGCCCACGTTATCGCCAACGTTATCGGCGATGGTGGCGGGGTTGCGGGGATCGTCTTCCGGGATGCCGGCTTCCACCTTGCCCACCAGGTCGGCGCCTACGTCGGCCGCTTTGGTATAAATACCGCCACCCACACGGGCAAACAGCGCGATGCTTTCCGCGCCGAGCGAGAAACCGGTCAGTACTTCAATGGTTTTTACCATTTCGGCGGTATTGGCTTCCGCGCCGAAATAAGCTTTGAGGATGATGAACAACCCGCCAAGCCCCAGCACGGCCAGGCCCGCAACGCCCATGCCCATCACGGAGCCGCCCGTAAAGGAAACCTTCAGGGCTTTGGAGAGCGATGTGCGCGCCGCCTGCGCGGTACGTACGTTGGCTTTGGTGGCGATTCTCATACCGATAAAACCGGCCGTCGCAGAGAAAATGGCGCCGATGATAAACGCCACGGCGATCGTCCAGTCGGAGTTTTCATGCGAAAAACCCATGTAGCCCAACAAGAGGGCTGCTATGATCACAAAATAGGTGAGGATCTTGTACTCAGCTTTCAAGAAGGCCATGGCGCCTTCCGCTATATGCCTGGCAATGTCCTGCATCCGCTCGTTTCCTGCATCCTGACGGGAAACCCAGGCGCTCTGTACCGCGGTAAATAATAGTGCAATCAGTCCGAACAGTGGAATAATGTAAGCTATACTCATACTCTTTTAATCCATTTAAAATTTCAAGGCTTTAGATTATGATTTTCAAGGTTGACGAAGATAATGTATTAGAATTTATTTTACTAGTCGTCCTATATATTTACTATAAGCGTAATATGGACGCTACTGCTGTATTTCCGCAAACGCGTTGGCGAGGCGGGCAATGATATCGGAAGCGATGAGGGATGCGGGGGAGACGGAAGCGGCGAGGTCGCCGGCTTTGCCATGGAGCCAGGCGCCCAGGATCAGCGCCGCTTTTGGGGCGTACCCCTGCGCCAGGAGCCCCGTCAATATCCCGGTGAGCACATCCCCGCTGCCGGCGGTCGCCATGCCGGGGTTCCCCGTGGGATTGAAAAACACCGACCCGTCCGGACAAGCCATCGCCGTAAAGCGCCCCTTCAGCAGGATATACCACTGCCATTCCGCCGCCTTCGCGCGCAGCAGTGCCAGCCGCCCGAACTGGTCGCCCGTGGAGCCGAATAGCCGCTCGAATTCCCTCGGATGCGGGGTGAGGATGCTGTGTTTCGGCACCAGGGGCATCAAAGAGGGCCATTTGGACAGGATATTCAGCGCATCGGCATCCAGCACCATCGGCCCCTGCCAGTGGCCCAGCAGGCGCTCGAGGGCTTTGGCGGTGGAAGGGTCCGTCCCGATGCCGGGCCCGATCCCGATCACGTCGTAATCCGGCGCGCGCCGCAGGCGGAAAGGCTCGTCGAAGTGCGCGGAATGCAACGCCAGCTCTTCCGTTTCGCACATGGCTTCGGGGAACGCCGTCTGCATGATCTCGTAGCCGCAACGCGGAATATGCACCGTCAGCAACCCGGCGCCCGCGCGCATGACAGCCCGGGCCGACAGCACCGCCGCCCCCATTTTCCCGTAACTCCCCGCCACGAGCAGCGCATGCCCGTAAGTGCCTTTGTGGGCGAAGGGATCCCGCGGCCGGTAAACCGTCCGGAGCATTTCCATATCCGTCAGGTGGTATTCCGTTTGCACCGCAGCTGAATACGCGGGGTGCAGGCCGATGGGGATCAGCACCGTTTCCCCGGCGAAACCGCCGTTCTCCGGCATCAGCAGCGCGAGTTTCCAGTATTCGAACGTGAGGGTATAACGGGCATGAATACACGTATATCCTTTCGAGCTTTTGTCTGCCATAAGACCGGAAGGCATATCGATCGCTATGATCTCCTGTCGCCCGCGCTGGTCGTTGATCTGGTGGATAACTCCCGCCACCCATCCATCCAGCGGGCGATTGAGCCCTGTACCGAAAAGCGCGTCGATGATCACGCCGGGCTCTTCCATTTGCGGGAAATCCGCTGGGGCGTGAATCGTTTGTAAAAAGGGAACGCGCGCCTGGTTGGCGAGGTTGTCGGGGGAAGGGTTCCCCGCCGCCACGAGCCATGCATATACGGAAAAGCCTTTCTCCGCCAGCCGCCGCGCGATCACCAGTCCGTCGCCGCCATTGTTCCCGGGCCCGCAGAAAATATAGAAAGGGCGGGCGCTTCCCGCATACCTGTCCATGATCCAATCCGCACATGCCGCCGCCGCGCGCTCCATGAGCAGCAGTCCCGAAACGGGCTCATGCGCGATCGTGTAAGCGTCGGCCGCACGGATTTGCGGGGCGGATAAGATTTTCATATTCCCAATATAATAAAAAAAAGCGGCTGCCCCTTGCCGGAGCAGCCGCTAAATGATTTGCGGGTGAACGCTTTAGAAAGTATAACGCGCGGAAACGCCGCCGATCTGTTCGCCGATAAAGTCGTTGTAACCATTGAAGTTAACATACGGCTTGAGGTCGGCGCTCAGGTTCAGGGGAATGTTCTTGAAAGTGTATTCCACGCCGAAGATACCATCCAGGCCGGCTACGGCTTTGGTGGTGCGGTCGCGCCTGCGGCCGTTGTCCCATTCGTAAGCGCGCCAGAGGCCGAGGTGGGCGCCGCCGCCGGCGTACATGTTCCATTCGGATTTACCGAATACGTTCCAGTGGTACTCGTAAAGACCGGTGAACGTCACGTTGGTGGGCTCGTCGTTTCCATTGAAGTAATGGCTGACAATGCCTTCGATGGCATGCGGCCCTTTCAGGAAATGCTTTACGGTGAAGCCCACGAGCCAGGGGTTCAGCCTAACGCCCAGCGCGGTGTTGTAGTCGGCCGGATTGCCGCCGCCGCCGCTGCTTCTGCGTTGCGCGTTTGCCTGGAAGGTCGTCATCATCAGTGAAAGTACTCCGAAGAGCAACAGAATCCTTTTCATATGTGCATTTTAGATTAAACGGTGGTGTATGGATGTATCTATTTTTTGCTGCCGAAAATGTAACGTGCCGATACTGCGAAATCCGCCAGGTCGGAGGAGTTGCCGAAATGAACCGCGGGCTTCCAGTCGAGGCTGAGGTTAAGGGGGACAGGCCCGAAATTGTAATTGAGCCCCGCCACACCATCGATCCCTGCGAGGAATCGCCAGGAGCCGTCGATATCCCTGGTGCCCAGGTGCGCCCCGCCGCCTGCATACCACCCGAAACCGGGAATGGTAAGGGCCGACAGGTCGAAATGATATTGATACAACGCCGTCACCGAAAACGTCCGGTTATACAACCCAACGATCCCTTCCACAGCGGATCTGTCCGCGAAAAAGTAACGCCCCGTAACACCGAGCGGGAGGCCCAGCCTTACACCGGCTTCTTTCTGTCCTTTCAGCGACTGCTGCGCACTGGCGCTGCCTGCCAGGCATAGCAGTATCATGGCATAGATCAAACGATTCTTCATGCTGTTAAACATTTGCAATAACAATGCCAAAGGCGGACAGGGGAACACGGTGACATAGGTTGCCACATAAACGGCGCGGCGGAGGATTTATTTTTCCGCAGCGCGCAAACGCTTTAAAAAGATAAAACCGGCAACGGAAGCAATCAGCGAAGCAAGTATCACCGACATGATCGACACCACCTGGATACCGGCTTCATCAAAAGCCAGCGATGCGATGAAGATGCTCATCGTGAACCCGATTCCGGCGATCATTCCCACGCCCCAGAGCTGTTTCCAGGTGGTCTGGTCGGGTTTGCTGGCGATACCCAGCTTCACCGCCAGGAAGCTCATGCCGAAAATGCCGAGCGGCTTGCCCAGCACGAGCCCCGCGATGATGCCGTAGCTCACGGTATGAGAAAACGCGGATAATAAATCGTTCGGGAAAATGATGGCCGTATTGGCGAGCGCGAATAACGGCATGATGATGAAGTTCACCGGGTCGTGGAGGGTATGTTCGAGCCTGGAGATCTTGCTCATCGGGATGCAGAACGCCAGCACAACGCCCGCGATCGTGGCGTGGATGCCGGAATTGAAAACGCAATACCACAGCACGATGCCGGGAACGATGTAGAAGATGAGCGGTTTCACTTTCAGCAGGTTGAAGACCGCCAGCAAAGCGATGATCCCCCCGCCTGCGAGCAGGTAAGTGGTATGCAGCTCGTCGGTATAAAATATTGCAATCGTCAGGATCGCGCCCAGGTCGTCGATGATGGCGAGGGCGGTCAGGAAGATTTTCAACTGCAGGGGCACGCGGTTGCCCAGCAGCGACAGCACACCCAGCGAAAACGCGATGTCCGTTGCCATGGGGATGCCCCAGCCATGGTGATAGCCGGTTTGACTATTGAACAAGGCATAAAT
>NZ_CALNBI010000110.1 GCF_937874145.1 uncultured Chitinophaga sp.
ATACGATGCAGCGCGACCCGTCTTTCTTCACGTATATCCATTCCCGCTGCTCCGATCCTTCCTTCTCCGTCTTATAGATGAATGCCCGCATTTCCGAAATCTCTTCTCCTGATTCTTCCGACAGCTCACGTGCGCGGTTTTGCATTTCCTCCCTGTCGTGTATCACGTCGGGGAGCGTGCAGCCGATCATCTCATCGGCGGTATATCCCAGGAGCCGTTCGGCGCCCCGGTTGAAAAGCGTGATCGTGCCGGATTTGTCGGTGGCGATAATACTCACTTCCGAAGCGGATTGCAGTACTTCCTGCAGGAGCTTCCGGGAGTTGAAAACGTCCAGCATGGCCTTTTTCCGGTCGTTGATATCCTGGAATGCGCCGTATAGGCGTTTGCAGACGCCGTTCTCGAAATCCGCATGCCCCTGCGTGCGCACCCACCGTTCCTCGCCCTGCCAGGTGGTGATGATCACCTCCAGGTCGAAAGAGCGCCCGGTGCGGATGGCGCGGTTCACGGCACGGATCACTTTATTCTGATGCTCCCCTTTCTTGAAAAACCCGATAGCCGCCTGCAGGTCGGGCTCGAAGCCCGGCGGAACGCCGTGCAGCTCGCGGGTCATGTCGGTCCAGAGGAGTTTATCTTTCGCCATTTCCGCCACCCAGGCCCCTACCCTGGCCACTTTGTTGGTCTGCTCCAGCATTTCTTTGGTGGTGGCGAGGTCTTTTTCGAGGAGATAGCGTTCCGTAATATCGATGGCGTTGCCGATTACGTAAGGCTCTTCGTTCTGCCCCGTTTCCAGGACGTTGCTGAACATCCAGATGCGCTTCGAACCGTTCCGGTGCGTGGTGGTCATTTGCCCCGCGGCCATTCCCTTATCGCGGATCTCTTTCAGGTATGCGTCGAACATCGGGCGGTGGTCTTCCGGCAGGAGGTCGCCCAGGTTCATCCTGGACATTTCCGCTACCGTATAACCGAGCAGGTTAGCGCCGGCGTAGTTGACGGAAATGATTTTGCCCCGCAGGTCATGCGTGCACATGAGGCCCTGGCTATGCTCAAAGAATGCGCTCAGTTTTTTCTGGCTTTGCTCCAGCAATTCTTCCCGGATACGCTCGTCAGTGATATCGCGCCCGATGGCGAAGATGTCGCCGGTGTCGGGGTCGGATTCCGCCGCCCACTGGATCAGGCGGTAAGCGCCCGTTTGGGTCCGGAAACGGCGGGTGAAATTGACCTTGTCCTTCCCGGAACGGATATTTTTCAGGTTCTTTTTGGCGGCTTCCAGGTCGTCGGGATGCAAGAACTCCAGCCCCGGCCGCGTCATCAGCTCTACTTCCGACCAGCCCAGCAGCTTCGTGAAAGCGGGGTTCACCTTGCGGTAATACCCGTTCGGCTGCAGGATGCAGATAAGGTCTTTCGACAGCTCGAACAGCTGCTCGAAATAATTCCGTTCCATATTCTTCCGCCGCTCCACGATGAGGGAAACCACCATCTCCGCCAGCAGCTTCAACGATTCCTTCTGCTCGCTGGTAAGATTGCCGGGCTTGCGGTCGAGCACGCAAAGCGCGCCCAGCGCAAATCCCTCCCGGTCGATCAGCGGGTAACCGGCATAATACCGGATATGCTCGTCGCCTGACACGCCCGGGAGCTTCGCAAAGCGGTCGTCTTTCGAAGCGTCATTAACTTCGAACAGGTCGGGATATGAAATGGTGTATTGGCAGATGGATTCGCTGCGGGGAGTTTCTTCGATTTCCAGGCCGGTTTTCGCTTTGATCCATTGCCTGTTCTCATCGATGAGGGTAACGAGCGAAATCGGCGTACCGCAAATGCGCGACGCAAGATCGGTCAGCTTTTCATACTCTTCTTCCCGGAAGGTATCCAGGATGTTGTAGCTTCTCAGCGCGCGTAGGCGCGCGGCTTCGTTCTGTGGGACTGGCGGTGTATTCATAGTTTCAAATCAGGACTCCTTCTGATTCTCACGGTTAATAAAAGTAACACAAAAATAAGAAAAGCGCCGCAGAAGAATCTGCGGCGCTATAAACCATATCCTATGAAAAACACTAAAATTGCTTAAAACGTAGTGCAAATATCCGCCGATCCGCAGCCATCCGTACTGACGAACGTCAGTTCGCCGTATGATTTTCGTAAGCTGCCGCGAAAACAGCAGTAGCGCTACATCAGGATCGCTTCTTTCAGCCATGCCGAAGCATAGGGGGAAGCGAGCACTTTATCCCGAAATTCGGGCTGGCCGATGGTGGCTTCCATTTCGACGGGATTGGTGAGGTCGATCCGGGAGAAAATCTCGTAAAACTGAGGGTCCGTCTGCAAAAGGTGCAACAATTCCGTGGCGAGCGCTTCCGCGGTGGGTTTGGGTTCGTTGCTGCGGAAGAGTTTCCGCCGTTTGAAGAACGAGCCTACGATCTCCACCACGCCCCACCAGGTACTTTCGGCCGAGGGTGACTGCACCAGGTCCGAAGGCTCCGCCACCGGAACCTGCAGGGCATCCCAGGCGCGGAGGATCCCGTTCCCGTAGTATTTCCTCCAGTCGGGGAAGGTTTCGCCCTTTGCGGCGCTGGTGAACAGGGCATGGCGCACGGCTTCCACTTTCATCCATTTCTTCCCTTCATCATAATAACCTTTCTTTTCCATCTCCTCCCTGTGCCTCGCGATGTACAGCGCCGCCGCGGCCGCCACCTGGGGCGTGGCTGAAGACGTCCCCCCGCCGCTCCGCACAAACGGGTGTACGGTGGAAGCCCAGGGCGTATTGGGCGTGTAGCCGGCCAGCGCGCGGGTCATCCGCGACGCCGGCCCCCAGGAACCCTGCATATACTGCGTACTGATGGCGCGTTCGGAGCCTTCCCGCAGGAAGTCCACGTCGTACGGCCGGTGATCGTACATGGCGCCGGTCGCCGCAATCACCCGCTCAAATGCCGCGGGAAACAATACGCACTTCGGTAACAGCGCGCCCGTGCCCTTGTACCAGCAGTTGCTCGCGGCGCTCACGATCACGATGCCCGCTTCGTACGCCCGGTTCACCGCCTTCGCCATCCGCTGGCTGGGCTTGCCCGCCATCGACATCGACACTACCTCGCAACCGTTCGCGATCGCATAATCGATAGCTTCGGCGAAAGTGCGGTCGTTCATGATCACCACCGATTCCGAAATCCTGCAAGGGATCACCGTGGCCACGGGAGCCCCGCCGATATACCCTTCATATTCCCCGAAAGTCTGTTCCTTGCTCACTTTCCCGCCGGCCAGCAGCACCATGGTGCCCAACCCGTGGCCGTCCTGCCCGGATTCGGGCTTGTCTTCCGCCACGGCGGGGTTCTCCTTGCTCACGAAGCTCCGCTGCAACTGGTAGTCCAGGTTTTCGGGCAATGCGGGATGTTTGGGGATGTAGCCCGTATCGAGGTGCGCGATGCGGACGTGTGCGCCCGGTGTGGCCCGCACTTCCGCGGTAGCTTTCGCGAGCTGGGAATGCGTATCATTCAGGTGCCAGCCGATCGTGGCATCGCCCATGGCGGGCGGCCATTCGCGGATGTAATCGGGGTTGTTGGCATCGGCTTCGCGCGTGGCGCGCTTGTCCTGCGCGGGCGTAACGCTGAGATCGGGTTCCACCACGGCTTCCAGCCCGGATTGCAGTAAACTTTGCTGCAGGGCATGCGCGGCGCTCCAGCTGTGTTCATGCGGGGTGTTTTTCAATTCCACCAGGAGGAAATCCACGCCTTTTTCCAGGATCTCCATATCGTTGCCGGGGTTGATATCGCCTGCCGGCAGCGTTTTCCAGGTGATGAGCAACTGCGCGTTGCGTTTCACCTTCACTTCATCCCATTCCTCTTCTTTGGAAAGTTGCCGGCCGGTTGGACTGGGCTTCAGATCCGGCGATCGTTTCCCTGTCACCACAGCCGCATCCGGTATATCGATTTTAAAAGGAAATGCGGTATCGAATGAAGGGATGATGGCACCGTATTCGAAGAAATTGGGACGGGGATAATAGTACCGCTCGCGGATGGCGTCGATCAGTTCCGGCGCGTTTTTCTTGCGGGTGGACGCTTTTTTAAACAAACCGATGAAAGATTCGGTGAACACGCCGTTTTTATCGCCGTCGAAGGGGGTCTGGTCATCCTGGCAGGCGGCCATCAGCTTCACCGCCGCTTTCACGTCGGCAGCCTGCGCTTTGGTCCTGTATTTCTTCTGGACGGGCGCATACACCGTTTCGCCATACAATGATAAAACGTCCTGCTCATTGGCCAGCGGCAGTTTGCGGGAACGCATCCCGCGGGCGCCCGCAGCTTTTTCGAGCCCTGCGGCCAGGTGCTGGCTGAGGTCCTGGGCATCGGGCACTACGCGGGCGATGGTTCCGGAATGGCAGCTGTCCGACACAATGAGGATGCGCGTACCTTCCCGGAAAGCGCGGAATGCTTCGAACAGCTCGTCGTCCAGCAGTTCGCGGTCGTAGAGGCACCAGGTTTGGTCGAACCGCTCATTATCCAGGCCCACGGCTTTTTCGTTGGCGATCTGGCTGCCGTGGCCCGCGTAGGTCAGCAGCAGGATATCGCCGGGCGCCATTTTGCCGGCGTAATCGTGGAGCGCGGCCAGCACGGCGGCGGAGGTGGCCTCCTCGTCGTGGTAGTGCCGGGCCGAGTAGCCCGACTGCTCCGCGAATTCCTTCCAGAATACAGCATCCGCAACGGCCGCTTTGAGGCAGGGCACATCGGAATAATGCTGTTTGTCTATTTTGTTCAACCCTATGTGCAGGGAATAGCCTTTAGACATGTCGTAGGGGTTTAATGTGGAATGATATGTTGAATGATGCTTGTAACTTCATTTTCATCCAGCAGGTACGCAGGATAGCTGCCGCCGGAAACGGTTTCGGGGCGATGCGATCCATGCAGCCTGAGCGCTGCCGCCAATGCGGGAATGGCCGCTTTTACCGGTCCGTTTTCCCGCAGCGCGAAGGCCAGCATCCGCAGCAGATCGCCGGAGGTGCGGCCTTCTCCTTCTTTCCCTGAAAAAATCAGTTTATCCGTACCCGTTATCTCCGCAAGTTGTGCGAGCTGTTTGCCGATCCCGTTGGTGATGACGTACACATTCCCCGCGCCTGCCGCGGCCAATGCGGCTTCCAGTGCGTCGGCGGCAACAGTGATATCGTTTGCCGGGGAGAATTCGAAACGCAGCAACTGCGCCGGCGC
>NZ_CALNBI010000111.1 GCF_937874145.1 uncultured Chitinophaga sp.
TATGCACACCAAGAACATCAACACCCACCGCATCGAGATCAGGGATTACTTCATGGCGGCGATATCCGTCGATTGCGTCATCTTCGGTTTCGACGAAAACGAGCTGAAAGTATTGCTGATCGAATCTGATCTGAAAGAGTACAAAGGCAAGCCCTCGCTCCTGGGCGATATCGTGCATCCCGACGAAGACCTGGAAACGGCCGCGTACCGCGTGTTGCGGGAGCGCACCGGGCTGGAGGACGTGTTCATGGAACAGGTGCAGGCTTTCGGCGGGATCAACCGGCACCCGGCCGGCCGCGTGGTCACCATTGCATTTTACTCGCTCGTCAACATCCAGCACGCCAAGCTGAAGACGCAGGAAAACGAATTACACTGGCATGCCGTGAAAGACATTACCGACATGGCCTTCGACCACCGCAACATCCTCGACACCTGTTACCAGCGCCTCCAGGCCAAAGTGATCGATCAGCCGGTAGGCTTCAACCTGTTACCCCGGAAATTCTCCCTCCGCGACCTCCAGAACCTCTACGAAGCCATCCTGGACGTGAAGCTGGACCGCAGGAACTTCCGGAAGAAGTTCTTCGCGATGGATTACCTGGTAGACCTGAACGAGGAGGAGAAAGACGTGCGCCACCGCCCGGCGAGGCTCTACAAGTTCAACCACGACAAGTACAATCTGCAGCACAAGAAAAGCCTTGGCTTTTGATAGGATTTTAACATTTTCAGTTATTTTTTTCATGTGGCTCAAATCCTTTTCTGTAAAGGGTTTGAGGGGCGCTTTCCTTTGTCTGTACGGATCAGGGAAATGTGCATAAATTTCAGAATTCGGGCGAAAAAATTGTTTTTTAACAAAGTTTTAATTAAGATTGTGTACGAGATACACACTATAACACAAGGGGGTGTGTATCGTAGCCAGAAACCAAATCTAAGTCCAGACTATTTAATCAACAGACGATATTTCAGGAGGACCCGTAGCGAAAGCCAGATATGCCATTAAGCGTCCCAGGCGGGCGTTTTATCATTTTTTAATATTGCATTTTATCAAATTCCACGTTGTGATGCAGGACAAACATGTCTTTCATTAAACAGGCTGTTCCATCCCGGACAGCCTGTTTGCTTTTTAACGCGGCCTGCTTTTTATTTCTTAACGCACCGGTTCGGCCGATGGCATCATTTTCAGGAAAATTTTCATTGGCAAGCGGTTGCAGTTGAATATTTTTTAATGAATGGATGATCTGCCGGGTAATGTTCCAAATTCCATATGCGCCGCAGCCTCAACCGCTATTTTCGTAACTTGCATGTTTCCTCCGGAACGATGGTGTGCCGGGCACAAGAAGCATTGTCAAACATGACTTATACACCGAACAACAAAATCAGGATTGTTACCGCGGCGGCGCTTTTCGACGGGCACGACGCGGCCATCAACATTATGCGCCGCATCATGCAAAGTACCGGCGCCGAAGTGATCCACCTCGGGCATAACCGCTCCGCCGCAGAAATCGTGGACTGCGCCATCCAGGAAGATGCGCAGGGTATCGCGGTGACCTCCTATCAGGGCGGCCACATCGAGTTTTTCAAGTACATGTACGACCTGCTGAAAGAAAAGGGCTGCGGCCATATCCGCATCTTCGGAGGCGGCGGCGGAACCATCCTCCCGTCCGAAATCGATGAGCTCCATGCATACGGAATCGCGCGGATTTATAGTCCGGACGACGGGCGGAAGCTCGGCCTCACCGGCATGATTGAAGACGTGATCCGGCAATGCGATTATGAAACGGTGAAGAACGGGGAATGGAAGCTGGACGCTGCGAAACTCACGCAGTACGACTCTCCCGAGATCGCCAAAGCCATTACCTACGCGGAAAACTTCGCGCTGAATGGCCAGCAGGAAGACCTGAAGATCCTGGCTGCCCGCAAAGCCCCTGTGCTCGGGATCACCGGAACCGGCGGCGCGGGCAAATCCAGCGTGACAGACGAACTGGTGCGCCGCTTCCTGCGGACCTACACCGACAAAACCATCGCCGTCATATCTGTAGACCCCTCCAAAAAGAAAACCGGGGGCGCGCTGCTGGGCGACCGTATCCGGATGAACTCCATCCACCACCCCCGCGCCTATATGCGCTCGCTCGCCACGCGCGAAAGCGATAAAGCCATCAGCCTGCACATCCAGGAAGCGATCGATATTTGCAAAGCAGCGGCTTTCGATTTCATCATCCTCGAAACCTCCGGCATCGGCCAGAGTGATACGGCCATCGTGGATTACTGTGACGTGGCCTTATACGTGATGACGCCCGAATACGGCGCCGCCTCCCAGCTGGAGAAAATCAACATGCTGGATTACGCCGATCTGATCGCCATCAACAAATTCGATAAAGCCGGCGCGCTCGATGCCCTGCACGACGTGCGCAAGCAATATAAACGCAACAATAGCCTCTGGGAAGCGAAAGACGACGACCTGCCCGTTGTAGGCACCATCGCTTCGCAATTCAACGATCCGGGCGTGAACCAGCTGTTCGGCCGCCTCATGCACCGCATCGCGGAGAAAACGGGGACGCATTTCGGGGACGACCGGCCCGACAAGCCAGTTACCGCCACATCTACCAAATCCCTCATCATCCCGCCCGCCCGCGTCCGTTACCTGTCCGAAATCGCAACGGCCAACGGCGAATACAACGCGTGGGTACAGGAGCAATGCGCGCTGGCCACACAGTGGTACCAGCTTAGCGGGGTACTAAAAACACCCGGCCTCAAACACGCCGCCGAACTGGAAGACATCAGCAGTCAGGTGCAGGAAAAGATCGCGCCGGAATGTAAAGCGCTCATTGAAGGATGGCCCGCACTGGTGGCGAAGTTCAAAGCGGATTTTTACGAATTCCAGGTAAGGGATAAAATCATCAAACTGCCTTTGTTCAGCGAAAGCCTTTCCCACACCCGCGTGCCGAAAGTATCGCTGCCGAATTATAAAGACTGGGGCGATATCCTCCGCTGGCAGCTGACCGAAAACCTGCCCGGGGAGTTTCCCTATGCGGCGGGCGTGTTCCCGCTCAAGCGCGAAGGCGAAGACCCCACGCGGATGTTTGCCGGGGAAGGCGGTCCGGAACGCACCAACAAAAGGTTCCACTATGTTTCGGTAGACCAGCCGGCGAAACGTTTGTCCACCGCGTTCGACAGCGTTACCTTATATGGTGAGGACCCTGCTTATCGCCCGGATATTTATGGGAAGATCGGTAACAGCGGGGTGAGCATCGCTACGGTCGACGACGCGAAGAAGCTTTATTCCGGTTTCGACCTTTGCGATCCGAAGACATCCGTTTCCATGACGATTAATGGTCCCGCCCCGATCCTGCTGGCGTTTTTCATGAACGCCGCCGTCGACCAGGAATGTGAAAAATACATTGCGAAGGAAGGGCTGGAAAGCAAGGTGGAAGCTATTATCCAAAAGAAATTCAAAGACTATCCGCTGCCGAAGTACAACGGCGGTTTGCCGCATGGCAATAACGGCCTGGGATTACGGCTGCTGGGTATTTCCGGCAGCGATGTGCTGGAGCCGGAAGTGTATGCGAAGATCAGGGCGTATGCGCTAAGTACGGTGCGCGGCACGGTGCAGGCCGACATCCTGAAAGAAGACCAGGCGCAGAACACCTGCATCTTTTCCACGGAGTTCGCGCTGAAGCTGATGGGCGACGTACAGGAATATTTCATCCGGGAGAAAGTCCGCAACTTTTATTCGGTAAGTATTTCGGGTTATCACATCGCGGAAGCCGGCGCCAACCCGATCACGCAGCTGGCGTTTACGCTGGCGAATGGTTTCACGTATGTGGAATATTATTTGAGCCGCGGCATGCATATCGACGATTTTGCGCCGAACCTTTCCTTCTTCTTCAGCAACGGCATGGACCCCGAATATGCCGTGATTGGCCGTGTGGCCCGCCGCATCTGGGCGAAGGCCATCAAATACAAGTATAAAGGGAACGACCGCTCGCAGAAACTGAAGTATCATATCCAGACTTCCGGGCGGAGCCTCCACGCGCAGGAGATCGACTTCAACGATATCCGCACCACGCTGCAGGCGCTGTACGCGATCTACGACAACTGCAATTCCCTTCATACCAACGCGTACGACGAAGCCATCACCACGCCCACCGAGGAAAGCGTGCGCCGTGCCATGGCGATTCAGCTGATCATCAACCGCGAGCTGGGAACGGCGAAGAACGAAAACCCCAACCAGGGCAGCTTCTTCGTGGAAGAGCTGACGGATCTCGTGGAAGAAGCCGTACTGGCGGAATTCAACCGGATTACCGAGCGCGGCGGTGTGCTGGGCGCGATGGAAAGGATGTACCAGCGGAATAAAATCCAGGAAGAAAGCCTGTATTATGAATCGCTGAAACATTCGGGCGAGTTCCCCATCATCGGCGTGAACACGTTCCTCAACAAGAACGGATCGCCTACGATCATTCCTGCGGAAGTAATCCGGTCTACCACAGAGGAGAAAGAATTCCAGATCACCACGCTCAATACCTTCCAGGAAAGGCATGCGGCTGACAGCGAGTCGCAGCTGAAAAAGCTGCAGGAAGTGGCGGTGCAGAACGGTAATCTTTTCGAACAGCTCATGGAAACGGTGAAATACTGTTCCCTCGGGCAGATTACGCATGCGCTGTATGAAGTAGGCGGGCAGTACCGCCGGAATATGTAATCCTGACATTTCACACCGAATATTCACCGGACGGTCTTTGGCCGTCCGGTTTTTTTATGCAGAATGATTAATTTCAGGCCATGCAAACCGCGCAAACTTATCAACAACGTATCGACGAATTCCGCCGTCTACTGGACGCCACCGAGCGGAGGCTGAAGAGCCTCGGGCTGATGCGGCTCTTATGTTTCCTGGCGATCGCTTTCTTTGGCTATCAATATTTTTCCAACGCTTTCGCGACGGCGTGGTTGCTGGCGATGGGCGCCATGGTGGCGGGGTTCGTGGCTTCGCTCGTGCAATACCAGCGGGCGAAGGATAAGCAGGCGCTGTATCGTGCGCTGCTGTCGCTCAACGAAAAAGAATGGACGCTGGTAACGGGGAAAGGAGCGGATTTCGAAGACGGGGAAGATTTTATCGACGACCAGCACGACTTCTCGGGCGACCTGGATGTATTTGGTCCTTCTTCGCTGTACCAGCACATCAACCGGACGGGTACACTGACCGGCAGGAACCGGCTGGCGGCCTGGCTGAAGGCGCCTTTGCAGTCGGATGCGGAGATCCGGGAGGTGCAGGGCGCGGTGCGGGAGTTGAGTGGGAGGATTGAATTCCGGCAGCATTTTGCGGCACATGCGCAACTGGCGAATGAGACGGGGCACGACATGCAGGAGATCCGTTTGTGGAAATCGGCTCCCATGGAGTTTTTGCATAAGCGGGGATTGCTGATCGCCGCGTATGTGATGCCGGCGCTCGTGTTGGCGGGCATCGTGTATTATGCGGTGACGGGCGTGTTCGTCTGGATGATGCTGATGTTGTTCGTGAACTGGGGGATTTTGTTGTTGAACGTAAAGAAGGTGAATGCGCAGCATGTGCTGTTGTCGAATAAGGAAAAGGTGTTGGGGAAATTCGCGGTATTGCTGCGGATGATCGGTGCGGAAGACTGGAAGGGTGTTCCCTGGCTGGAAGCGCGGAAGCGCACGGCTGCGGAGGCGGACCGGTCGCTGCATTCCCTCGCGCGGATCAGCAACCTGCTGGATCAGCGGATGAACCTGCTGGTAGGGATCGTGTTGAATTCGCTCATGTTGTACGATATCCATTGCATATTTAAGCTGGAGCGCTGGAAAGAGAAGCACCGCGGGGATATGGACGAGTGGCTGGAGGCGATTGCGCTGATGGAAACGGCCAACAGCCTGGCTACTTTCGCGTTCAACCACCCGGATTATATTTACCCGGAAGTGGGTGGCGGGATGAGCGGCACTGGCGGAGCGGGGATCGGGCATCCGTTAATCCCGGAGCGTGAATGTGTGAAGAACGACTGGAAGATCGATGCGCAGGAGCAATGTCATATTATAACCGGGTCGAACATGAGCGGGAAGAGTACGTTTTTGCGGAGTGTGGGTGTTAACTGGTTGCTGGCGATGGCGGGGGCTCCCGTTTGCGCGGCGCAGTTCCGTTGCCACCCGGTGCGGATCATGACATCGATGCGGATAAAGGATTCCATTGCGCGGCATACGTCATATTTCCAGGCGGAGTTGCAGCGCCTGCAGCGGATTATTGATGTATTGAAAAGAGGGGAAGAGGTTTTCATCATTCTCGACGAAATATTGAAAGGCACGAATTCGGAAGACAAGCTCACGGGTTCGCGGGAGCTGGTGAAGCATTTTCTGCAATACCGTTGTGCGGGTATGATTGCCACGCACGACCTGGAGCTGGGGGCGTTGGAAGCGGAGTGCCCGGGGCAGGTGCGGAATTATTGTTTTGAGAGCAGCCTTGAAAATGGGGAATTGCATTTTGATTACACGATGCGCGCGGGTATTGCGCGCAATAAAAACGCGACATTCCTGATGCGGCAGATGGGCATCATATAATTTTTGCGATACTAATAAAATTAGTATATTTACTAAAATTATTAGTGTATATGACGCTCCCGTTCAGTGATACACCCGCTTCATTCCCATACTATAAAGGCCGCGGCGCGCAGGTAAACCCGAAAAACAAGTACCTGGCGGCGGAGTACGCCCAGGAGCATCCCGAAGGCATTGACGAATGGTGGCAGGCGGATGTTCCGACACAGATTTTTGAAGAAAGCGCGAAAACCCTCGTGAATAAGGTCGACAGTCCGGATGTGGGGATGTGGTATTCCATGAATCCATACCAGGGCTGCGAGCATGGATGTATCTATTGTTATGCCCGAAATTCCCACCAGTTCTGGGGGTTTAGCGCCGGATTGGATTTTGAGCGGAAGATCGTGGCGAAAACGAATGCGCCGGAGTTGCTGCGCAAATTTCTCAATAACAAGAACTGGGTGCCCAAGCCCTTGTCCCTTTCGGGGAATACGGATTGTTATCAGCCGTTGGAGCGGAAGATGTGGCTGACGCGGCAGTGCCTGGAGGTGGCGTGGGAGTATCGCCAGCCGGTGGGGATTATTACGAAGAACGCGCTGGTGCTGCGGGATAAGTACATCCTGCAGAAGATGGCGGAGCATAATTTGATATGCGTGTATGTAAGCCTGACCACCTTGCAGGAGGACCTGCGGCAGAAGATGGAGCCGCGGACGGCCACCGGCGTGCAGCGCCTCAAAGTGATCCGGGAGTTGTCGGAGCTGGGGGTTCCGGTGGGGGTGATGACGGCGCCCATTATTCCAGGCCTGAACGATCACGAGATCCCGCGGCTGCTGGAACAGGCGGCGGAGAATGGGGCGAAGTACGCGGGGTATACGGTGGTGCGCCTGAACGATGCCGTGAAGATCATTTTCCAGGACTGGTTGCAAAAGAATTTCCCCGACCGGCACGACAAGGTGTGGCATATGATCGAGAGCCTGCATGGCGGGGAGGTGAATGATAGCCAGTTTGGCCGCCGCATGCGGGGCGACGGAAATATAGCGGACATCATCCGGCAGCAGTTTCGGGTGCAGGCGAAGCGCCTGGGGATGAACCAGGAGAAGTTCGAGTTCAATACCAGTTTATTTGCGCGGCCGACGAATCAGTTGAAGT
Organism: uncultured Chitinophaga sp.; assembly: GCF_937874145.1. Taxonomy (GTDB): domain Bacteria; phylum Bacteroidota; class Bacteroidia; order Chitinophagales; family Chitinophagaceae; genus Chitinophaga. The sequence goes on from NZ_CALNBI010000111.1 coordinate 7,681, forward strand.
TGTTTTGAGGGATGCAGGCTAAGTTGGACGAATGCGCCACATTCGGATATTGATCCTTGTAATTTTAAAGTTTGATGTTAAAATTACAAGGATGATTGGTATAAATGAGTTATTTACCTTGTAAATTTAATATTTAATGTTAAATTTACAAGGATGATACAGCGGCTCGCATATAATGAAGTAAAGCAGTTATTGGAAGAATTTCCGGCTGTTGGGCTATTAGGACCCCGGCAAGTGGGAAAAACGACGTTGGCGATAGAGATTGCTGCGGCAGTTCGACCGGAAACAGTGTACCTGGATCTGGAAAGCCCATCAGATTTGGTAAAGTTAAATGAGGCGGAGCAATACTTCGAGATCAATAAAGGGAAGCTCATCATCCTAGACGAAATTCAACGTGTTCCGGAGCTTTTCCAGGTTTTACGTGGAGTTATCGATCGTCGTAAGAGAGAGGGAGCAAGAACGGGGCAATTTCTCGTGTTGGGATCGGCTTCGCTGGATTTGTTGAGACAGGCGTCGGAATCACTGGCGGGGAGGATTGCATATAAAGAGTTAACCGGGCTTACATTGGAGGAGGTGCTTGGATCGGGGAGCGGTGGAATGCAGCAGCTTTGGCTCAGGGGTGGTTTCCCGGACAGTTACCTGTCGGCAAGTGATGCGGCGAGTTTCAGATGGAGGACAAATTTCATTACGACTTATCTGGAGAGGGATGTTCCGCAGTTTGGCCAACGTATTCCCGCTACCAGCCTGCGTTTACTTTGGACCATGCTGGCTCATAACCAGGGTGGGCAGCTGAACATATCGCAATTGGCCGCTAATCTCGGGGTAACATCACCTACGGCAAAACGATATGTTGAATTGCTGGAGAATCTTTTACTGGTACGAACATTAAAGCCCTGGGCTACCAATATCGGCAAACGACTAACCAAAACACCGAAAGTATATATCCGGGACAGCGGCTTAATTCATGCGCTTTTAAACCTTGGTACCACAGACGACTTGCTGGGACATCCGGTAGTGGGGGCAAGTTGGGAAGGGTTTGTCATCGAAAACCTTATTTCTGTATTGCCGGAAGGCATTACTCCATGGTTTTACCGGACAGCTGCCGGAGCCGAAGTTGACCTGGTTTTAGAAAAGAATGACGTTTTCAAATATGCCATAGAAATTAAACGATCTATGGCGCCCGTCGTTTCCAAAGGTTTTCATAATGGATGTGAGGATATTGGCGCTGTCAGGAAATTTGTAATATACCCGGGAATTGAAAGTTTTCCAGGTCCGGACGGGACAGAAATTATATCGCTGAAATCCATGATGGAAGAAGCGAGGCTAATGATGAAATAACGCATTGGGAAATGCGGTTGAGGGGTTAATATATAGATATTTTTACTATCTTTAATCCCCTTTATACCTGTAGTAAAATATGCGAACCGCGCTTACTTCCCTGTGCCTCAGTACTTTATTATACTGCCTGGTGCCCCGGCCCGCCCATGCCCTGGAGCACAATACCGTTCATACGGTCATGGAAACAGCACCCTCCAACGTGATCATCCGGGAGAAAAAAGAACGTTACGAATTCGTTCGCGGGGATAAGCAGAACCCCGTCTGGGTCAGGGAAAAGATCAATACCACCTATCGCTGCAACGAATTCCGGGAATCCATTCCCATCGTTACCTTTTACAACGACTACAGCCGCGTCGAAGAAGTGAAAGCCTGGGTCAACAGCGACCGCATCAAAGTAAAACCCGAACACCGGTATTATTCCATAGAAGATATCTTTTACGCAGACGCCAGGATCTGCGGTTTCATGCTCCCCTTCAAAAAGAAAGACACCGAAAGCCGCACCGAGATCGAAAAAATAACCCTTGATCCCCGGTATTTCACCTCCGTCTACTTCCAGGAAGATTATTTTACCGCCTCGAAAGAAATCACCGTAGTCATCCCCCGCTGGATGAAAGCGGAAGTCCGGGAGATGAATTTCGCCGGCGCAGGGATACAAAGCGCCAAGTCCTACGACTCCCGTCAGGATGCCGACGTGTACACCTACACCGCGCAACAGCTCAAACCCTTCAAAAGCGAATCCGGCGCCCCGGGGCCCAGCTACCTCTATCCTCACCTGCTGATTTCCAGCCACAGCGCCAATTCCCCGGCCGGACCAGCCACCTATTTCGGCAATCTCCAGAACCTCTACGCCTGGTATCACCGCCTCGCCAGCGAAGTAGAAAACGACCGCGACGCCGTGAAAGCCACCGCGGCAGCCATCGTAAAAGGCAAAACCACCGGCCTCGATAAAATCAAAGCCGTCTACACCTGGATGCAGGAAAACATCCGGTACATCGCTTTCGAAGACGGCATCGCAGGCTTTAAACCCGCCAAAGCCCAGGAAGTGCTGTCCAAAAAGTATGGCGATTGCAAAGGGATGGCCAACCTCACCCGTGAAATGCTCGCTTCCCTCGGTTTCGACGCCCGGCTTTGCTGGATCGGTACGCGGCACATCGCCTACGATTATTCCCTGCCTACCCTGGCCGTCGACAACCATATGATCTGCGCGGTGTACCTCGATGGCAAAACATGGTTCCTCGATGCTACCGAAACTTACATCGGCTTCGACCAATACGCCGAACGCATCCAGGGCCGGCAGGTACTGATCGAGAACGGCGACCAATACCATCTTTCCCGGATACCGGAACGCACTTTCGAACAAAACCTGCAGACAGAAAAACGAACCCTCCGCATCGAGGGCGCCCAACTGGCCGGAAGCGTCAGCCACCGTATGACGGGCGAATGCACCGAATCCCTGCTGTCTAACGTTCACCAGATACGGAAACCTAAGCTGGACGAAGCGTTGGAGCAATACCTGTCGCGGGAGAACGGTCAGTACCGTATCGCCAACATGCGCACTTCCGACCTCCACGACTGGAATACCGACCTGCTCATCCATTACGAGCTCACCCATAACGACGCCGTAAGCGCCTTTGGCGACGAGCTGTATGTGGAAATGGATTTCCGGAAGGAGATGGAAGACGCCGTGATCGATACCGCCAAACGGCAGCACGACTTCTGGCTGCCTTATAAACGCCAGCTCGTGCAGGAAACAGTGCTTACCTTGCCGGAGGGCTTCCGGGTAAAATCCCTGCCGCCCGCGCTCCATATCGATCAGCCGAAATACGCCTTCAAGGCGGCTTACGAACAGCAAAACGGAAAGGTCGTCTACAAAAAAGAAATCATTATCCGTGATACCCGTATCCAGCGCAGCGACTTTGCCGCCTGGAACACCGACATCAAAAAACTACGCCAATCCTATCTCGAACAAATCTCCCTTACCAAAAAATAACCACCGATGAGGACGACCATAGCCATTTTCATTTGCCTGCTGCTGCTCATCACAGGCATGATGGCCCAGGAGAAAAAATCCTATGCCTGGGATGTGAAGGCGGAAAGGAAATATAAAGAAAGGCAGGAGGAAGTGAAGGAGGAAGTCTGGTCCATCAAACAGGCCGGATTCCGCACCAGGACCGTACCACCGGAATATGCGAATGAATCCGCCGTGATACTGGCGCGGCATATCGATATCGTTACGCCCCAGAAGGCGGTGAAACTCCACCGCACCGAGCGCAACCTGGTGGCGGTCAACGATAAAGCCGCGCTGGAAAGGTATTCGGAGTTCGAGTTCAAGCAATACGAGAATTACGACCACAACGCA
>NZ_CALNBI010000112.1 GCF_937874145.1 uncultured Chitinophaga sp.
CGCTTTGCGCAGGCTGTTGAAGACGCCGGGCTCATTTTCATCGGCCCCTCCGCGTCCAGCATCGAAACCATGGGCAGCAAGCTCGCGGCCAAACAAGCGGCGCAAAAATTCGGGGTGCCCATGGTGCCCGGTACGGAAACGCCGCTCAAAAGCCTTGAAGAAGCGAAGGAAGTAGTGAAGAAAACCGGTTTCCCCATCCTCATCAAGGCTTCGGCCGGCGGCGGCGGAAAAGGCATGCGCGTGGTGGAAAATGAAAATGAACTGGAAGAACAGATACGCCTCGCCAAAAGCGAAGCCCTCAGCGCTTTCGGGGACGACGCCGTTTTCATCGAAAAATACGTGGGCTCGCCCCGCCACATCGAAATCCAGGTGCTGGGTGACCGACATGGCAACGTGGTGTACCTCTTCGAAAGGGAATGCTCCATCCAGCGCCGCCACCAGAAACTGATCGAAGAGGCTCCCTCCTCCTGCCTCACCCCGGACATCCGCCAGGCCATGGGCCAGTGCGCGGTAGACGTGGCCCGCGCCTGCAATTACCACGGTGCCGGAACGGTGGAGTTCCTGGTCGACGAAAAACTGAATTTTTATTTCCTCGAAATGAATACCCGCCTCCAGGTGGAACACCCCGTCACCGAAATGATCACGGGCCTCGACCTGGTAAAGGAACAGATCCGCGTAGCCCGCGGCGAGAAACTTTCATTTGGGCAGAACGACCTGACAATCAACGGCCACGCCATCGAACTGCGGCTTTGCGCAGAAGATCCGGCGAACAATTTCCTGCCGGATACCGGCCGGCTGGAAACGTATATCCGTCCGCAGGGCCCCGGCGTACGCGTTGACGACGGGTATGAGGCCGGGATGGATATTCCGATTTTTTATGATCCTATGATTTCCAAGCTGATCGCCTGGGGGGCCGACCGTGAGGAAGCCCGGCTGCGGCTGATCCGTGCGATCGACGAATACCGGGTGACCGGCATCCGCACCACGTTACCTTTTGGTAAGTGGGCGTTGCAGCAGGCGGCGTTCATCGAAGGGAATTTCGACACCAACTTTATTGCACGCTACTTTACGCCGCAGGCCCTGGAGGCTTCGCCGGAAGATGACGCGGCGCGCGCGGCGGCCATTCTTGCGGCCGTTCTCTGGGAGCAGCCCGCTGCGGCCGCTCCGCAGGTCAACGGCAGCGCAAAAACGCCCTCGGCCTGGAAGCAGCGCCGGCATGTGCGTTAGAAATTCCTTTTTCGTTTGTAGCTTTGCCACGTTTTTTACGCAATGAAGCAACTCATTTTAAATATCCTGGCTTTCTTTTACAGGCCGTTCGCGAAAGTGATGCCTTTTCAGACCTTCCGCTACCTGGCATGCGGCGGGGGGAATACGGTGCTGGATATCTTCCTGTTTTTCGTTTTTTACAATTTCGTGCTGAACAAGCAGGTGGTGGAGTTGCCTTTCATCGCGCTGAGCCCGCACATTGCGGCGGTTTTCATGGCTTTTTTGGTGAGTTTCCCGACGGGTTTCCTGTTGAACAAATACATCGTGTTTTCGGATTCCAACCTGCGGGGGCGGGTGCAGCTGGCGAGATATTTCCTGCTGGTGGCCGTGTGCCTGCTGATGAACTACGTGCTGATGAAGCTTTTCGTGGATTATTGCCATTTCTATCCCACCATCGGCAAAATCCTGACAACGGTTGTTGTCGTATGTTTCAGTTACATTACGCAGAAGAAATTTACGTTTAAGGTGAAAGTGGAGCCCTGAGCCGCAGGTTCAGGCAGCATCTCCTTTAGCGTAGCAATGCCGGCAGCGGGGCTCGTAGTGGTCCTTTTCGCCGAGCAAAACCGTCTGCGATCCTGCGGAGAGGCGGTAGGAATGTGTCGCGATGTTACCGCAGCGCACACATATGGCATGTAGTTTGGTAATATACTCCGCCTTGGCAAGCAGGGCCGGAATTGGGCCGAAAGGTTCGCCGCGGAAGTCCATATCGAGGCCGGCCACGATCACACGGATGCCCTGGAGCGCCAGCTGGTCGCAGACATTGGGGAGCTCCAGGTCGAAAAACTGGGCTTCGTCGATGGCGACTACATCGGTGCCCTGGCCGAGCAGGAGAATTTGCTGTGAGCTTTCCACCGGGGCGGAAAGAATGCGCGAATCGTTGTGGGAGACAATATGTTCGTGATCATACCGCACATCCATGGCGGGTTTAAAGATCTCGACGGACAGGTTGGCGATCTTCGCACGGTTCAGCCGGCGGATCAGTTCTTCCGTTTTACCGGAAAACATCGAACCGCAAATCACTTCTATCCAACCTCTCCGGCCTCCTGTAAGCGAAGGTTCAATAAACATATTGTACTATTTTGATTAACAAGTGGTTAAAAAAGTATAACTTAGTTGCAAATAAAATAATTATTTCCGGACTACGTTATCATCACAGATTTGCGGAACAAAATTCAATTAACGCATGGAAAAGATAAATGCATTAATTGACAAACTGCAGGAATTGAAAAATTCTGCTGCGAGTTTGCAATCCATGTCCTACTACACACAGTTGCTGCAGGCGGAAATTCTCCACCAGCGGAATCTTCAGAAGCAGAGCGAGCTATCTTCCCATGGTCACGTAGCCGTGATTATGCCTGCGCACGTGCATGTTTCCGAACCGGTTCCCGCGCCGCCGCCTCCTGCCCCTGTTCCCGTTACGCCAGCAGCTGCAGCGCCCGTTGCCGCACCGGCTACCAACGGCCATACAAACGGATATGCGCCTGACCGCGTTCCCGTGAAGCAGGCGCGCCCTGCATCGGAGAAGCCCGCAGCCAGCGCCACCCTCTTCGATCCCCCTCCTCCCCAGCCACAACCGCAATTCCAGCCTCAGCCCGCGCCGGCACCGGCACCGGAAGCCAACGGCATCCGCCGCGATCTGAACGAATTGGTAGGCCAGCCCGCCGCGTCGCTCAACGACCGGTTCAGCGGTAAAAACATGGAAATAGGAGAAAAGATCGGCAGCATGGGCGTCCCCGACCTCAAGAGCGCGATCGGGATCAACGATAAGTTCCAGTTTATGGAAGCGCTCTTCCGCGGCGATAAAACGATGTATGAGCGCTCGGTGAAAACCATCAACGAATGCGCCAACCTGCAGGAAGCGGAATACTGGATCGAGCGGGAACTGAAGATCAAGCTGGGATGGGACGAATCCGATCCCGTGGCGCAACACTTCTATTCGCTCGTCAGGAAGCGTTTTTCCTGAATATAGCCCATGATTTTTTCGGTTGCGCCTTTGTGGTCCTCCACAAAGCGGGCGGCGATTTCCGCCGTTTGCCCGTAGTAAAACGGATCGTTCAGCGCTTCTATGGCCCTGGCCAGTTCTTTCGCGTTTTGTACTACGATGGCGCCTCTCAGCTGCACCAGCATTTCCGCTTCGAAAAATTGCTGGTACACCGGCCCGATGATCACCGGCCGGCCGTAAGTGGCCGGTTCCAGGAGATTATGAATCCCCGCTTTCCCGAATCCACCGCCCACATAGGCCACCCGGCCATAACGGTACAGGGCCGACAGCATGCCTACATTGTCGATCACCAGCACATCCGGCTGGCGGCCGTTCAATTGGGAGAAGAGTACCGCATCCGGGAATAAAGCCTGGATCTTATCCAGGTGCGCCGTATCGATCTCGTGGGGCGCCAGCACCAGTTGCCGCCCTTCCTTCCCGCCGCCATACCACCATTCCGCCAGGGCTGCCTCATCGGCCTCCCAGGTACTGCCTGCCACGAGCACTTTTTCCAGCCGGAGCGCCGCCTCGATGGCCGGAAGGGCCACCGGTTGCTGCCGGAGCGCCCAGACGCGGTCGAACCGGGTATCCCCCGCCAGCGTCACTGCTTTTATGCCGATATTGTGGAGCAGCGTAATGGAAGTTTCGTTCTGGACGAAGAGATGGTCCATTTTCCGGAGGAGGCCCTTGAACATGGGCACCCCGCCCCAGGGCCTGAAAAACAATTGTTTATGCCGGAATATCCCGGAAATGAGGAGCACCGGTACCTTCCGGGCGTAGAGCGCGGTCAGGAAGTGGTACCAGAATTCATATTTGATGAAAATCGCCAGTTGCGGGCGCACCCCGTCGAGGAAACGGGCCGCGTTTTCGGGGGTATCGAGGGGCAGATAGCAGACGAAGTCGGCCCCGGGCCAATTTTTCCGGACTTCGTACCCTGAGGGCGAGAAGAAAGTGAGCACGATGCGGTGGCCGGGGTACCGGGTGCGGAGGGATTCTAGCACGGGCCGCCCCTGCTCGAACTCGCCCAGGGAGGCGGCATGCACCCAAATGGCGGGTTTCGGCTCCGCCACGGCAGCCTCCAATTCGGGCCAAAGCCGCTCCCGGCCTTCGATCCAGGCTTTTGCCTTCACTTTGCCGTAACGGGCCGCCAGCCCTACGCCGGCCCTGAAAAGCCGGATGCCCATGTTATACAAAAAAATCGATACGCCCACGGTATTGAACATTAATGAGATAAAAAGTAAATATGGTACAAAGATAGTCTCTGCAGCCTAACCCAAAATTTGTAAATTTGCCGTCTCATAAAAAGACATCGTTCATGGTTCCTATTCAGATGGTGGATTTAAAACGCCAGTACAACAAAATTAAACCGCAGGTAGACGCTGCCATGCTGGAAGTGCTTGAAAGCGCCGCATTTATCAACGGGGCGCCCGTGCAGCAATTCGCACAGGAACTGGGCCAATACCTGGGAACCAGGCATGTCATCCCTTGCGCCAATGGTACAGATGCCCTCCAGATCGCCATGATGGCCCTCGGGCTTCAGCCGGGCGATGAGGTCATCACTCCCTCTTTCACCTTTATCGCCACCGCGGAAGTCATCGCCCTGCTGCAGCTGAAACCGGTGTTTGTGGACATCGATCCCAAAACCTACTGCATTGATCCGCAGGCGATTGAGAAAGCCATTACGCCGAAAACAAAAGCCATCGTGCCCGTACACCTCTACGGCCACAGCGCGGATATGGACAGCATCATGGAAATCGCCGAAAAGCATGGCCTTTATGTGATTGAGGACAATGCACAGGCCATCGGCAGCGACTATACCACTAAGAACGGCGTCACCAAAAAAGCCGGCACCTTCGGCCACATAGGTTGCACCTCCTTCTTCCCCAGCAAAAACCTCGGTTGTTATGGCGACGGCGGCGCGCTCTTTACGGACGACGACGCCCTGGACGCGAAGATCCGCATGGTTGCCAACCACGGACAATCCGCCCGTTATTACCACGACGTGGTAGGCGTCAACAGCCGCCTCGATACCCTGCAGGCGGTGGTGCTCCGCATCAAACTGCAGCAGCTCGACGAATACATCGCCGCCCGCCGGAAAGTGGCCGCCGCTTACGACGCAGCTTTCGCCGGCAGCCCGTACATCATCACACCCTACCAGGCGCCTAACCAGGTGCATGTTTTCCACCAGTATACGCTGCAGGTGGAAGGCAAAGACCGTAACGAACTGCAGGCTTACCTGGCGGAGAAGAAAGTACCGGCGATGATTTACTACCCCGTCCCCGGCCATCGCCAGAAAATGTTCGAGGGTATGACCGAAACAAACCAGCACCTTCCTGTTACCGATACACTCACCTCAAAGGTTATTTCCCTACCTATACATACGGAAATGGACCCGGATCAATTAGCACATATTATCGCTTCAATTCAATCATTTTTAAATTAATCCCAACATGAAAATTACCGTGGTAGGCACAGGGTACGTAGGTCTTGTGACCGGCACCTGTTTTGCCGAAACAGGCAACGATGTCACCTGCGTCGACATTGATGTCAAAAAAGTAGAAAAACTTTCTTCCGGGCAGATTACTATTTACGAGCCCGGACTAGAAAAATTGTTCGAGCGCAACCTGAAAGAGGGGCGCCTCCATTTTACGACCAACCTGGAGGAAGGCATCCGCGATGCGGCAGTCAGCTTCCTACGCCTCCCGGTGAAGACGGTTCCGCCGACCTATCCTACATCCTGCGGGTCGCCGACCAGTTAGGCCACATGTTGAAGGATTATAAAATCATCGTTGACAAAAGTACCGTTCCTGTCGGGACTGCCGACAAAGTACACGCAGCCATCGCAAAAAACGTTAGCGTAGACTTCGACGTGGTATCCAACCCCGAGTTCCTGCGCGAAGGCGTAGCGGTAGAAGACTTTATGAAGCCCGACCGCGTGGTGATTGGCACCTCTTCTGAAAAGGCCCGCAAGATCATGGGCGACCTGTATGCGCCGTTTGTCCGCCAGGGGAATCCGGTCATTTTCATGGACGAGAAATCCGCCGAACTGACCAAGTACGCCGCCAACTCTTTCCTCGCCACCAAGATTTCGTTCATGAACGAGATCGCGATTCTGTGCGAGCGCCTGGGAGCGGATGTGGACATGGTACGCCGCGGTATCGGCAGCGACGATCGTATTGGCAAACGCTTCCTCTTCCCCGGCATCGGGTATGGCGGCAGCTGCTTCCCGAAAGACGTGCAGGCGCTGGTGAAATCTTCGCAGACGGTGGATTACGATTTCCGCATCCTGAACGCGGTGATGGACGTGAACGAAGCACAGAAAGTGTTCCTGCTTCCCAAGATCGAATCTTATTTCGACAACAACCTGCAGGGGAAACATTTCGCGCTGTGGGGCCTGGCCTTCAAGCCCAATACCGACGACATCCGCGAAGCCCCGGCCTTATATATCATCGACCGCCTGCTGGCTGCCGGCGCTACCGTTTCCGCCTTTGATCCCGAAGCGATGCCGAATGTGAAGCAATTGCTGGGCGACCGCATCCGTTTTGCAGAGCATCAGTACGACGCGCTGGAAAACGCCGATGCATTGATCATCGCTACTGAATGGAGTGTTTTCCGTACCCCGGATTTCGATAAGATCCGTACCAACCTGAAAGACCAGGTGATTTTCGACGGCCGCAACCTGTTCGAATCTCCGCGCATGCAGGAACTTGGATTTCATTACGAAAGCGTGGGACGCCAGGCCGTTACCCGTTTAAACGCAGTATCAAAATGAATAAAAAACGCATACTGATCACCGGCGCAGCCGGATTTCTCGGCTCCCATCTCTGCGACCGTTTCATAAAAGAAGGTTTTCATGTGATCGGGATGGATAACCTCCTCACCGGCAACATCAAAAACATCGAGCACCTCTTTCCTTTAAAGGAATTCGAATACTTCCACCACGATGTATCCAAGTTCGTTCATGTTCCCGGCGAGCTTGATTACATCCTTCACTTCGCATCCCCCGCCAGCCCGATCGACTATCTCAAAATGCCGATCCAGACACTGAAGGTGGGATCGCTGGGTACCCACAACCTGCTGGGGCTGGCCAAGGAAAAGAAGGCCCGCATCCTGGTGGCTTCCACTTCCGAAGTGTACGGCGACCCCAATGTTCACCCGCAGCCCGAGGAATACTGGGGCAACGTGAACCCGGTGGGCCCGCGCGGCGTGTACGACGAGGCCAAACGCTTCATGGAATCCATCACCATGGCTTATCATAATTTCCATGGCGTGGATACCCGCATCATCCGCATCTTCAACACTTACGGCCCGCGCATGCGGCTCGACGACGGCCGTGCATTGCCCGCCTTTATGAGCCAGGCGCTGACCGGCCAGGACCTCACCGTATTTGGCGACGGTTCGCAGACCAGATCGTTCTGCTATGTAGACGACCTGGTGGAAGGGATCTTCCGGCTGTTGATGAGCGATTACCACTTACCCGTCAACATCGGCAATCCGTCGGAAATATCCCTGCTCGAATTCGCGGAAGAAATCATCAAGCTGACCGGCACGAACCAGAAAATCGTTTTCCAGCCGCTTCCGAAAGACGATCCGAAGCAGCGCAAGCCGGATATCACAAAGGCGAAGGAACTTTTGGGCTGGTCTCCGAAAGTGGACCGTGCCGAAGGGCTTAAGATCAC
>NZ_CALNBI010000113.1 GCF_937874145.1 uncultured Chitinophaga sp.
ATGAAAGGTCGGCGGTGGTGGTGCCGGCAGGGTAAACGCGGGAAGTTTCGGTGATGGCGCCGGTTTTCAGCAATACAGCCAGCACCAGGAGAAAGGCGCCGGCCAGCAGGAGATAGCTGGTGTACTTGTAACGGATAAACGCGGGATCGGTGATCGTTTGCATATTCTTCGGTTTACATCCCAAAAGTACCGCCCTCTCCAATGAAAGGCAAATCAATAAAGGGGATGGCCCATAACTTGTTGTTATGGGTTTTGATAACCTACTGGAATGGTAGACTTCCTGGGTAGCGGTTCGGGGGGCTGAAAATACGGTTCAGGTGCCAGAAATGTCGTTTTGTTAATGCAGGTTGCGGGTTGAAGGGGGAATTGTCTTTCTTTGTACCTTCGTTACAATTAGTTTGTAATCATTTAACTCCAAAATTCACCACCAATGAAATCATTACGCTTCGTAATGTGCATGGCGGGCGCTCTAATGCTGGCGGCCCAAGCCAATGCCCAAAAGATCCGCGTCACAGAAGGCAGCCTGGATGTCCTCAAAAATGAAAAAGACATCAACATCGAGTTCACTTACAACAACATGAGAGTCGGCAAGTTCGACAAGGAAGCCGATTATGTCAACAGCCGGGTCAAAGACCTGAACAAGAAAGAAGCCGGCCGCGGCGATACCTGGGCCAAAGCCTGGGTCGACGACCGCAAGTCCCGCTTCGAGCCTAAATTCGAGGAACTGTTCACCCAGGTGACCGACCTCAAATTCGCCAACAAGGCCAAATACACGCTTATCTTCAATACCTCGTTCACCGAGCCGGGGTTCAACGTAGGTGTGATGCGCAAAAATGCATACATCAGCGGCGAATTCCTGCTGGTGGAATCGGCGGACCACAGCAAGGTGGCTGCCAAGGGTACGATGGAGAAATCGCCCGGCAGAACGTTCTGGGATAATGATTTCGACACCGGCGAGCGCATTTCCGAAGCTTATGAGATGGCCGGGAAAGCCCTCGGGCGCTATATCCGCTAACAAGGCCAACCCACAAAAAAATCCCCTGCAACCAAGGCTGCAGGGGATTTTTCTTTTAGCGGTGAGCCCTAAACCTCCAACGCGTCGTATACGATTACCTTTTCCCAGAGGTGGCTGCATTTTTTGATGAACTCCTCGTGAATAGGGTGTACCTGGTAAGCGGCTTCGCCGGCGATGTCGTCGAAAAAGATCAGTTCGGACACGCCCCAGGTACTGTCGACCACCCCGCGGGCTTCCGTATTGGCAACCACACCCACGCGCAGGTCGCGCACGGTGGGGATCTTTGAGAGCGATTTCACCCCTGCGATCAGCGCGTCGCGGTCTTCCTTCGACCCGGGATTCTTCAGCCAGAAGAACACATGGTGGCACATGGGAGGTTTCTTGGCAGCGGCTTGTCCAGGCATGGCGGCTGCCGCGGTGCCGGCGCAAAGTGCCGCCGCGGTGCCCAGGAACTTGCGTCTGTTGGATTTGTTCATGGGTTTTCTCTTTGGTTTGAGTTGATAATGTGTTGAAAATACACAACAATCCGCATTTTTCGCAGCCCCTTTCCCGAAATAGGTATTGTTACCCACGAAATTGAGCACTGTGCGCTATCGGAGGCACCCTGGTGCGGGGGTACTTTTGTTGTGTTAACGGTAACCATGAACACAATGCATACCCCAAATCAAAGGTCCTTCCTCAAAAGGACCGCCCTCCCCGTTGTGCTGGCCCTGGCTGTGGCCTGCGGCAGCAAGAAAGACGACAAGCCCGGCATCCGCGCCGATCTCCCCAAATCCAGCGTTCCCGCCGAAATGGTAGGGAAATACTGGCACGCGGGATCCTTTTCCATGACCCAGTTCTCGAATTACGACGGCTCCTACGCCGGCCAGGCTTTCGAAATCGCCACGGGCTACAAATTCTCGGCCGACGGCGCCGCCGAGCAATATTTCTACTGGACCAAAACCACCACCTATTGCCGCGAACAGGTCCTCGGCTACCGCAAGGGCACCGCGGTATTCGACACGGAAAAGAAAACCTTCCGGTTCTATGCCGGCTCGGGTTATTACCGCCGCTTCAATTCCTGCGGCGGCAGCCAGTCGCCCGGCTATGGCCAGCGCGTGGAATACGGTCCCGACGATCTGCACCCCAAATACGTGGATGAGATGAAGAACTGGTCGCTGGTGGCGGAACAGAACAAGCTTATCTGGCGGATTCCTTATACGGATGGTTCTTTCAACGACTTTACGAGGGCAGAAGACCCGAAATAAGGGGTTATGTTTAATGGCGCCCGCGCTTCACCGGAGGATTCCGGGGGCGCGGGTTTTTACATTTCACATGCGGAAAAGCGTTTTGTCGGTATTTACCCTTCTTTTTGTCGTTTTCGCACACGCCGGATGAATGAAAGGCGGCGTATGTTTGTATCGTCAATCACACACACAAAAACTGAAAACATTCACCATTTAACGACTATTGTATGGAAACGACAAATCAAGCGATCACCGTCACCAGCACCATCCAGCAACCTGCAGCCAGAGTATGGGAATTATGGAACGCCCCCGAGCATATTACGCAATGGTGCGCCGCATCCGACGACTGGCATGCGCCCAAAGCCAGCAACGACCTGCGCGAAGGCGGTGCTTTCAGCACAACCATGGCCGCGAAAGACGGCTCCTTCAGCTTCGATTTCGGAGGGGTTTACGATGTGGTAAAACCGCACCAGCAGATTGAATATACCATGGGCGACGGCCGGAAAGTGAAGATCACCTTTTCGGAAGCCAACGGCCAGACGGAAGTGGTGGAAACTTTCGATCCGGAAAGCACCAACCCGATCGAGATGCAGCAGGCCGGATGGCAGGCGATCCTGGATAATTTCAAGCGTTACGCCGAATCCAAATAGTAACGGAAATGGCTCTTCTTACGCCAGCCGCAGTGGTTTGAGCGCGAGCAGGGCCATTTCTTTTTCCTTTCCCCGCAATTTGATGGAGCCCAGCGTCCGGGCCATGAAATCTTCACCCAGCCGCAGTTCCGAAACCAGGTCGGCCGAGGCGATCACCTCTTCGTTGAACTGCTTGCACATCCCCTGGATGCGGGATGTGGTATTGAGGACGTCGCCCGAGTAGGTGATGTCGCGTTTGATGATCCCCACTTCTCCCGCCACTACCGCCCCGCAATGTATGCCCGCTTTGAATTCCGGGAAAACGCCGTAGCGCTCCAGGTATTTTTCGCGCAGGGCGCGGATACGGTATTTGATATCGAAGAAACACTGTACGCAATTGCTTTCTGCAAATCCTTCGCGGTACCGCCAGGCGATGATGACCTCGTCGCCCACGTATTGATAAATCTCCCCGCGGTTTTCGAGGATGGGGTTTGTAATGTCGGTGAAGAAATCTTTCAGGAAAGCGTGATACCGCTTGTCGCCGAGCATTTCGGCGATGGTGGTGGAAGCGTTGATGTCGAGGAACATGAAGATGCGTTTCTCTTCGCGGGGGGTATTGTATTTGCCACGGAGGATATCCCGGAAAACGCCCGGTCCGAATTTGCTGTTGATCTGCAGGAATAATTGCGTAATGCCCACCACGAGCGCCCAGATGAGCCCGTTTTTCATCATGCGCGCCATGTCGGGCGGTTCGATGAGGGTGAGTATTTGTCCTACGATGAAAATGACCGCCACGAAGGAGATGGTGACGGTGAGGATCGTGTAGGCATAGGATTTATCCCGGAAGCGCTCGTTGACGAAGAAGACGAGCAGGCTCCCGCCGAGGAGGGCGCCTGCGAACCCGGCGGATGCATTTACGAGGATGGAACGCGTGAGTGTATAATCGGCTGCGGGCCCGGCGGAGCCGGAAGTCTGCAAAACGAGATGGTCGTACAGGGCGATCAGCAATCCGATCGCCGTCCAGATAACGATGATCTGGAATAGTTGCCGCCATTGCACCCGTGTCCTGGGATTCATAAAGAATGGTTTTACTGTAATTTATGGCATTTTGGGGATTCCGGGCAAGGGTTTGGATTAAAGTAGAGAAGCAGGGAGATGCAGCCGCTTGTGTTTGGGGGAAAAAGAAAAATATCTTAATCTTGAAGGATGCAACTGGATTACCTGACAGGCATCCGTGGAAACGGAGCGTTAACATATGCCGGGCCTGAGCGGCTGGTACGGATCAGCCGGTTCGATCTTTCGGAGGCGGAGCTGCTGCGGAAAGCGGTGCAGGAACTGGCGGACGGGGTGCGGACGGTGCTCCGGCTGAACGAGCTGCCGTTTGTGGAAGGGAACGGTTACACGCTGGATATGCGTAAGGGTGAGGAAGATGAAGGGCTGTCTACTGCCGACGAGCGGGCATTTAACCTGGTGCTCACGGGCGGGGCCTATGCCAGGATGCTCCGTGCCATGGCGGCTTACAGCGAAGATGGCGTGCATGGCGGCACGTGGCTGACGGAGCCATCCGGCGGTATCGCACTGTTGTTTTCGGCCGGAGGGTCTTTTTGATTTTATAGCTCCGGCGTGCTTGTTTCCAAGGTTTAAATTTTCGCGATGCAGGCAGACGCGTCGCTGGTTCACGTGTTAAACAATCCATACAACCCCATCTGCGCTTAACAAGTTTTTAACCGCCATTCTCCACGCTTTGCCCGACATTCGGGAAGTTGAAAAAAACGTCGAATATTTTGTATAAAAGATATCGCCCCGGATCATTTTCTTTTTCAGGACAATGCGCTCCGGAAATATGCATACAGTGACATAGTAAACTAGATTAGATCTGGAGCATTTGCCTGCCTGTGTCTACAGGAGGCTATGTCTGTAGGGCATTCAGCGACAGGCGCTGCCGGCCGCAGGTGCCTTGTAGCTGTCCTGATACCTTCTCCGGCAATTTCATTCTTTCATATGGCAGGCTATTCATTTTTCATCACCATGGAGAATGTCTCCGACGTTGATTTTTAAGCCCGTTTTTCGTTTACTCCCCGTCGTGCCGGTTTCGCGGATACGGGGAGTTTTTTATATGCATTATATTTGGAGTACCCTCTGTCGGGAGGGGCAGAATCTGCCCGGTATATCGCCATCCTGATTTTACCAATGCCGGGAAGATGATGTAAGAGGAGAGATGCCTTCTTTTCTCAGCCCGACTTTTCTATTCGCTGGAAATATTCCGCCAACCTGGTTGTTCATTACCAGGAAGAATCCTATTCAATTATTCCCGCGCAGAGGAATATTGAATTCATTCATCCCAATAAATCCTGGTAACGTTGCTTTTCATCATCCAGGTTGATTTCACCCGCGGAA
>NZ_CALNBI010000114.1 GCF_937874145.1 uncultured Chitinophaga sp.
AAGGAAAGCCGCTGGACGAATTTTACCTCTATATCTGGGACGGTATTTTTCAAAACCAGGCGGAAATCGACCGGTCACCCAAACAACCCATTACGCCAACACCCGGCGATCTGAAAATAAAGGATGTAAACGGAGACGGCATTATCAGCGATGCGGACCGTACTTATGTGGATGGGAAGTATCCCAATATTCAATATACCGTTAACCTGGGCCTTAACTGGAAGCAATTCGACTTGAGTGCGATGCTGTATGGCTCAGGCGGACAGAAAGTATATGTGAACGGCTGGGGTGCTGAACCCTTCCGCCAGGGCTCGCTGCCGACTGTAGATTGGCGCAACCGGTGGACGCCCACCAATCCCACCAACACGATGCCCAAAATATATATGGCGGATGGTTACCAGCCGGTACAAGGCTATCCTTCCACATATTTCCTGAAAGACGCATCATTCGTGCGCATGAAGAACCTGCAACTTGGATATACATTGCCTTCCCGTATTGCCAGCAAAGCCGCGATGAAAAACTTCCGGCTTTACGTTGCTGCAGAAAATCTGTTTACCATCAGCGATTATCCCGGCCTTGATCCGGAACGCGTAGGCGACGGGCTCTATGTGACCTATCCGCAAATCCGCACGTTCACCTTCGGTGCGTCCGTGCAATTCTGATTTCCAGTATTTAAAAGCACTACATCATGAAACGAACTCTCAGAAATATATCACTCGCGTTGGGAACCACTTTGCTCTTCGGCGCATGTACAGACCTGGATGTTTCGCCTACTACAGAACTGCCGAGATCCATATTCTGGAAATCGGAAAAGGACGCCGATTTTGCATTGACAGGTATTTATAATTACCTCCTTTCTCCCGGCGGCAACTGGGCTTGCTCGCAGTACCAAATCTATGCCTGGGACGCCTATACGGACGATGCATACACGCAACACGATTACGGTGGCGGGAGAACGGTGGGCAGCTCCGGGCTCACGCCGAATACGAAAGCTTATGTGGAAAGCTATTACACGAACAACTATAAAGCCATCGCCGCAGCCAATCATTTTCTCGCGAACGTAGATAAGGTGATCAGTGGCGACAAGCTGAAACAGTATAAAGCGGAAGCGCACTTCATGCGGGCTTTCAATTATTTCTGGCTGGCAAAACTGTACGGAAATGTACCCATCACGAAAGCCGATCCATTCACGCTCGACTATAACAGCGTACTGGCAAAATCAACGCGGGCGGAAGTGCTGGCCTTCGTAAAAGAAGACCTGGATATCGCCATCGCCGGCCTGCCCGATGTGCCATACGGAAACGGCCATGCCGTAAAAGGGACGGCGCAGGGATATAAAGTTAGGGTACTGCTTTTCGAGAAGAAATTTGCGGAAGCGGCTGCGCTTGCCAAAGAAATCATCGACGGCAAGAAATTTTCTCTTAATGATAATTACGCCGCCAATTTTTATAAACCGGGTCAGAATTCCAGCCCTGAAATCATGTTCTCCGTGAAATACCTCCTGCCGAATATCCCCCACCAGGATGCGCCCCTGGCCGCTACCACATTCGCCTGGAAGGGTTACCTCGGTACGCAGGACCTCATCAATGAATACGAAGCCAATGACCCGCGCAAAACCATGACCTGGTTCTTCCCGGGGGATGATGTCAATGAGGGCTGGCCTTACACCGGAGACCTGGCGGTAGCCACACCGGGGAAGGGAGGTTGGATAGAAGGATATTATGCACCTAAAAAATGGCTCACGCCAGGCATTGTAAACCCCTCTTCCGGCACGCTGGACGACAACGACTTCGTGTTGCTGCGGTTTGCCGATATCAAGCTCATGTATGCCGAAGCGCAAAATGAAGCTGTAGGCCCCGATGCATCGGTGTATACGCAGATCAACGAGGTGCGTGACCGGCCGGGCGTGAACATGCCCGGGTTGCCGGCCGGCCTTAACCAGGCTCAAATGCGGGAGCGGATCCGTAAAGAAAGGAGGGTGGAATTTGCATTGGAAGGCCACCGTTATTTCGATCTCCGCCGCTGGGGCATCGCCGAGCAAAAGCTAAACGGCTTCGCCACTAATCCGCTTGCGCCGAACATCAAACTGAAATATGAAGCCAAATACGAGTTCTGGCCGATCCCCCAAACGGAAATCGACCGGAATACGCCCGCGCTCAAACAGAACCCGGATTATTGATCCACACGTGCTACTCCTCTATGTATAAATTGAAAATTCCGGAGATCATCTTCGGTACCAGCGGCCTGGGAAACCTTTACGAGGCATGGCCACAAAGCGTCAAGATGGAAGCCGTCGGCGATTGCGTGCAACATGCGCCGGGGCCGCTGGTTTTTGATTCCGCCGGGAAGTACGGCGCCGGCCTCGCGCTCGAAACGCTCGGGGCGGGATTGAAAGCCGCCGGCGTGCTTCCGCGCGATGTCATCATCATCAACAAACTGGGCTGGCTGCAAACACCGCTGCAAACACCGGAGCCGACCTTCGAGCCCGGCGTCTGGAAAGACTTGCGGCACGACGCGGTGCAGTCCATCAGCTACGAAGGGATTTTGGCCTGTTACGAACAAGGGAACTCCCTGCTGGGCGATTACCGGGCCAACTGGGTGTCTGTCCACGACCCGGACGAATATCTCGATGCGGCGCCGTCGCTCGCCGAAAAAACACAACGTTTCCGCGACATACGGGGCGCCTGCACAGCGTTGCAGGAATTAAAGCGGGAAGGAAAGGTGACGGCCGTGGGGATCGGCGCCAAAGACTGGATGGTGATCCGGGAAATATGCCGGCACACCGATCCCGATTGGGTGATGATCGCCAACAGCATGACGATGCACTCCCATTCCGGGAGCCTTGTGGATTTCATGCGGCAACTGCAGGAAAGGGGCATCGCCATCATCAATGCGGCCGTATTTAACGGAGGGTTCCTCACCGGCCTGGATTTTTACAATTATCAACCCGTTTCCGCCCTAACCCATCCGCAACTTTTTCGCTGGCGTGAACGCATGCTCGAGGCATGCAAGGCTTTTGATGTAAGTCCCGCAGAGGCCTGCATTGCATTTGCGAGAA
>NZ_CALNBI010000115.1 GCF_937874145.1 uncultured Chitinophaga sp.
GTCGAGCAGCACGGGGATGCCCTGTTCGTGCGCGAGGGAGATGATCTCTTTCACGGGGTTCACGGTGCCCATGGTGTTAGACACCCAGGCGATGGACACCAGTTTCACACGGCCGTTCAGCATGGAACGGAAGGCGTCCATGTCGAGCTCACCGTTATCGGTAACGGGCACCACTTTCAGTTTCGCGCCTTTTTCCTCGCAAACGAGTTGCCAGGGCACGATGTTGGAGTGGTGCTCCATGCCGGAGATGATGATTTCGTCGCCCTCTTTCAGGAAAGTTTTGCGGAAGCCGTTCGCCACCAGGTTGATGGCGTCCGTCGTGCCCTTGGTGAACACCACTTCGTGATGGTGCGCGCCGATGAAGGCGGCCACGGCGTGACGGGCGGCTTCGTAGGCCGAGGTAGCCTGCTGGCTCAGCGAATGCACCCCGCGGTGCACGTTGCTGTTGTATTGGGTATAGTATTCCTGCATGGATCGGATCACCGAAACGGGCTTCTGCGTGGTGGCACCATTGTCCAGGTACACGAGGGGCCGCCCGTTCACGGTTTGCTGGAGAATCGGGAATTCGTTCCGGATCAGTTCCACTTCGGGCCATAAAATATCTTGTGCAGTAGCTGTTTCCATGATCCTTCCGGGTTTTAAGGGTGAAGGCTAGGCGTTCAGGTATTGCGAAGCGATCTGCTCCACATGCTTGCGCACAGCCGGGATGGTCACCTTGGCGGTGATATCGAAAGCGAACGCTTTCACCAGCAGGTTCCGGGCTTCGGCTTCGCCGATACCACGGGCGCGGAGGTAAAAGAGCGCGTCTTCACTCACCTGTCCGATCGTACAACCGTGGCTGCACTTCACGTCGTCCGCGAAGATCTCGAGCTGCGGCTTGGTGAACAGGGTGGCTTCCGGGCTGATCACCAGGTTGTTGTTCTGCTGGAAGGCGTTGGTCTTCTGCGCATCTTCATGCACGTAGATCTTGCCGTTGAACACGCCTGTGGCCTTGTCCAGGAGCACGCCGCGGTACAGTTCGTTGCTTTCGCAGTGGGGCATGCGGTGGTCGACGGACGTGTGGTTGTCGATTACCTGCGTGCCTGCGGCGATGTAGAAACCGTACATATGCGTTTCCGTGCGTTCTTCGTCGAGCGAGATATTAAGGTTGTTGCGGACGAAGTCGGAATCGGTGAGGGTAAAAGTATAGTTGTTGTAAAGGCTTTTGCCTTTCTGTTCCACCAGGTTCTGGTTGATGAAACGGAGTTGGTTGCCGCCTGTCTGCAGCTGGTATTGGCTCAGCTGCGCGCGTTCGGCCACGATGGATTCGGTAACGCTGTTGATGACAACGGTATCCGTCAAACCGAGCCCTGCGGCGGATTCTACGATCTGCACGCTGGCACCTTCGTTCACTACCACGAGGTGGCGGGGATTGAAGAGGCGGGATTGGCCGGCGGCGTACAGGTGGATCACCTGGATGGGTTGTTCCACGATCGCCTTGGCTTTCACTTCGATGAACAGGCCGTCGTTGAAGAGGGCGGAGTTCAGCTGCGCGAAATGGTGCTCATTGATTTTCGGGCTCTGGTTGAAGTACAGTTCCACAGCGGGCTGTGTACCGGCTTCGCTCAGCCTGCTGACCGTCACCTGAGCGGCGGGGGGCAATTGGGAAAGATGTTGCTGGAGCACGCCGTTCACCAGAACGAGGCGGTGGGCGTCGGGGATGAGCGTGGCGGCAGCTTCGAGCTGCGCCGCGGTTACTTCCGGTACTTCCGGCAGGGTGATCTGGATGTCGTTCTTGAAAAACGGCACCACGTTGGTGTATTTCCAGTCTTCCACTTTCACGGTGGGGATGCCACCGAGTGCGAGGAACTGCTGCAGCGCCGCTTCGCGGCCGGCGAACCAGCCATTGGCGGAGAACTGCGCGCCGAAAAGCGCGGGCAATGCCTCGTTAAATGATATATGCTTAGTTGCTGTGGTCATGTGTTATTGTACAGGTTCTTCTAAACGGATGTCTTCTTTCAGCCAGTCGTAGCCTTTTTCTTCCAGTTCCAGCGCCAGTTCCTTGGTGCCGGATTTCACGATGCGGCCGTTGTAGAGCACGTGTACAAAGTCGGGAACGATGTATTCCAGCAGGCGCTGGTAGTGGGTGATGATGACGAAGGCGTTGTCTTTGCTGCGAAGCTTGTTCACGCCGGCGGATACGATGCGGAGCGCGTCGATGTCGAGGCCGGAGTCGGTTTCGTCCATGATCGCGAGCTTGGGCTCGAGCATGGCCATCTGGAAGATGTCGTTGCGTTTCTTCTCACCGCCGGAAAATCCTTCGTTGAGGGAACGGTTCATTAGGTTGGCATCGAATTCCATGAGCTTCTGTTTGCTTTTCAGCATGTCCAGGAAAGCTTTGGCCTGCATGGGAGGTTCGCCATGGTAGGCGCGGATCTCGTTTACGGCCGTTTTGAGGAAGTTGATGTTGGAAACGCCGGGGATTTCCACCGGGTACTGGAAGGCGAGGAACAGCCCTTCGCGCGCGCGCACTTCGGGGCTCATGTCGAGCAGGTCTTTACCCAGGAAGTCCACCGAGCCATCGGTTACTTCGTAGGATTCGCGGCCGGCCAGCACAGAGGCGAGAGAAGATTTGCCGGAGCCGTTGGGGCCCATGATGGCGTGCACTTCGCCCGGTTTCACGGTCAGATTAATGCCTTTCAGAATAGCATTTCCTTCTACTGCAGCATGCAGGTTTTTGATATCTAGCATCTCTTTATTTTTATAGGTTATCCTACACTGCCTTCCAGCGTGATGGATAATAATTTTTGTGCTTCCACGGCAAATTCCATGGGCAGCTGGTTCAGTACTTCTTTTGCATATCCGTTCACGATCATGTTCACGGCCTGTTCGTTGTCGATCCCGCGCTGGTTCAGGTAAAACACCTGGTCTTCCCCGATCTTGGACGTGGTGGCCTCGTGCTCCACCATGGCCGTATTGTTTTTCGACTCGATGTAAGGGAAGGTATGCGCGCCGCAGCGGTCGCCGATCAGGAGCGAATCGCACTGCGTGAAGTTACGGGCGTTGGCGGCGTTGGGGCCAACCTTCACCAGTCCGCGGTAGGTATTATGGCCGTGGCCGGCGGAGATACCTTTGGAAATGATGCGGCTCTTGGTGTTTTTCCCGATATGGACCATCTTGGTGCCTGTGTCTGCCACTTGTTTGTTGGCGGTAACGGCTACGGAGTAGAACTCGCCGATGGAATTATCGCCCTGCAGGATCACACCGGGATATTTCCAGGTGATGGCAGAACCGGTTTCCACCTGCGTCCAGGAGATCTTGGAGTTTTTACCCTTGCAGATCCCGCGCTTGGTCACGAAGTTGTAGATACCGCCTTTACCGTCCTTATCACCAGGGTACCAGTTTTGTACGGTAGAGTATTTGATTTCCGCATTGTCCAGGGCGATGAGCTCCACCACTGCGGCGTGCAGCTGGTTCTCGTCGCGCATGGGGGCGGTGCAGCCCTCGAGGTAGCTCACATAGGAACTTTCGTCGGCGATGATGAGCGTGCGCTCGAACTGGCCGGTATTTTTCGCGTTGATGCGGAAATAGGTGGAAAGCTCCATCGGGCAGCGGACGCCCTTGGGAATGTATACGAACGACCCGTCCGAAAACACAGCGGAGTTCAGGGCGGCGTAAATATTGTCGGATTGGGGAACCACCGTGCCGAGGTACTTTTTCACCAGCTCGGGGTGTTCCTGAACGGCTTCGCCGAAGGAGCAGAAGATGATACCCAGCTCATGGAGCTGCGCCTTGAAGGTCGTAGCCACGGAAATGGAGTCGAATACCGCATCTACCGCTACGCCGGACAGCATTTTCTGCTCTTCCAGGGGGATGCCCAGCTTCTCGAAGGTGCGGAGGAGCTCGGGATCCACTTCGTCAAGACTGTTATATTTCACCTTGTTCTTCGGTGCGGCATAATAGGAAACTCCCTGGAAGTCCACTTCCGGGAGGTCGAAATTCTGCCAGTTGGGCATAGTCAGTTTCTGGAAAAGCTGGTACCCCTTCAGCCGCCACTCCAGCAGCCATTCCGGCTCCTGCTTCTTGGCGGAAATGAAGCGGATGATGTCCTCGTTAAGGCCCGGGGGCGCAATATCCATTTCGATCTGCGTCTCAAACCCGAACTCGTACTCACGGCCCGCCAGTTCCTGTAATATGTCTTGTTCTGCGCTCATAAATAATTATATACTCTTCTAATCGTTTATCTCGTTGCGTAAACCAGCTACAAAGATAGCGCGCTAAATGCGGTAAATCCATATCGCCGGCCCTATTTTCAAGCCCGTTTACGAATTACTTGCTTGAAATCCCGACAAAGTTACGATATTTGCGAATAAAGCAAGTGTAAACTTGGAAAATTATAAAGCACATCATACCTCTTCTGTCGACCGGCTGTTACTGCTGCTCAAAACGAAAGGCCCCCTTACCACGGGAGCCGTTTCCGTTGAGCTGGGCATCACCGCCGAAGGCGCGCGCCAGCAGCTCCAGCGGCTGGCCGAGGAAGGCTGGGTGCTCTTCGAATCCATCTCCCGCGGCGTTGGCCGCCCTTCCCTCGTCTGGAGCATCTCCGACAAAGGCAACCGCCGCTTCCCCGACTCTCACGCCGAGCTCACCGTTCAACTTATTGATACAATTCGTGATGTATTAGGCGCTGAAGCACTTAATAATGTGATATCCGCCCGGGAATACAAGGTCTTATTAAGATATTACGACATGTTAAAAGAGGAGGAAGGCCTCGAAGCCAAAGTCCGCAAGTTCGCCGAGCTCCGCTCGCGCGACGGCTACCTGGCCGAATACCGCAGGGAAGGTGAGGGGTTCATCATGATCGAAAACCATTGCCCCATCTGCGCCGCCGCCACCGCCTGCCATGACATCTGCAAAGTGGAGCTCCAGACTTTCCAGGAAATCTTCCGGGAATGGGGCACCATCGAACGCCTCGACCACGTGCTGGAAGGCGCCCGCCATTGCGCATACCGCATCTCCCCGGCAACTACCTCAGAATAAAATTTATGAATTATTACGCTGCTATTTGATTGAAAAATCAAATATGAAAAATATGCAATTAAATCTGGCAGCGCATTTCCACGGATTTTCGCATTCACAGTCCCTAATTCAGGCTCTGATGTTCCGCGGGATTGAACGCCTTCTCCGATAAACCCAGCAATACAATCGCCAGCACGCCCAGGATGATCAATAGCGTGAGCTCCAGCCGGGAACTGAGCGACGACCCGCTCGCAATGTCCCTGGAGTCGGTTTGCAGGTTCTTACCTTCCCCGATCTGGATGCCGCTGAGCGTGTTGAGGTTGATAACGGTTTCCTGGAATTGGTGCAGCATGGCCAGCGTGTCTCCGGAGGCGGCCAGTTGGCGGTAGGCAGACAGGTGGGATTTGAAGGAAGACCATTGCTTTTTCTCGTCCGGCGTAAGGTAGGTTGTTTCGTAGATGATAATAAGGCTGTCGATCGCTTCGGTATGCCCGTCGTTGCCTTTCAGCCTTTGTTCGTACAAATGGTTGGCGATGCCAAAAAGGTAAGTAGCTGGCAGCAGGCGGTCGTTGTATAAAGAAGTAACGGATTGTTCAAGCCGGTTGATGTTTCTCCGCTCACGAAGGTTGTTGAGCAATACCAAAACAATAATCACTATAAAAACACAACATACCTTGAACTTGGTCTTGAGTTGGGAAAAACGTTTCATTCGCGGAATTTACCTTAATATATCACTTTTTGCGGAATAAACAGGTCAACGATGAATTGCATGTCGGGAGATGTTGCTGTTGATGGGTTTCACAGGGATTGGGTTATTTGCTATCTTGAGCGGTAAATTCCACTGATATGAGAACCTTCGCGTCCCTCATGCTTTTCCTGCTGCCGGCCGTTGGCGCACAGGCACAGGAGAGCCCCGTCCGCCTGAACCAGAGCGGCTTTTACACTGCCGGCCCCAAACGCGCCGCTGTTACAGGCGCTGTTGCCTCCAGCAAGTTTTTCATCACTACAACCGATGGTAAAGACACGGTGTTCCGCGGCATCCTGCAGAAAGAGAAGCCCTCCCAGTGGTCCGCAACCATCGTCCGCATGGCCGATTTCAGCGCCCTGGAAAAGAAAGGGCACTTCGTCCTGCGCGTTCCCGGCCTGGCTCCCTCATTCCCCTTCGAAATCGGCGATGCGCCGTTCCGGGATTTGGCCGCTGCCTGTTTGAAGGGATACTATTTTCAGCGGGCTTCCATGTCATTGGAAGCGCAATATGCAGGCAAATGGGAACGCCCCGCCGGGCACCCCGACACACAGGTGCTGGTACATGCTTCCGCAGCAGACGGGCGTAGGCCCGGGGGGACGGTAATCGCGTCTCCCGGCGGCTGGTACGACGCCGGCGATTACAACAAATACATCGTCAATTCCGGCATCACCATGTATATGCTGCTGGCGGCTTACGAAGATTTTCCCGCGTACTTCGGCCAGTTTGATATCAACATCCCTGAAAGCGGCAACGGTGTCCCCGACATCCTCGACGAAGCGCTGTACAACCTCCGCTGGATGCTCACCATGCAGGATCCTGCCGATGGCGGCGTATATCATAAATGCACCAATGCCAGTTTTGACGGGATGGTCATGCCCCACGAGGCTACCAAATCTCCGCGCTATGTCGTGCAAAAAAGCCTGACGGCCACTTATGATTTCGCGGCGGTGATGGCCATGGGCTCCCGGATCTACGGAAAATTCGGGAAAGCCTTTCCGGGCCTGGCGGATAGCTGCCGGCAGGCGGCCGTGCGCGCCTGGGAATGGACAGAAAAACACCCGGATAACCGTAACGGTTACAGCCAGAAAGAAATCAATGCCTGGGCCAAACCTCCCATTACGACGGGCGAATATGGCGACAGGAACGCCGCCGACGAAAGAAACTGGGCCATCACGGAACTGTACCTCACTTTACGCAACGGGAAATTCGAATCCCTCCTTCAAACGGTCCCCGACGACGCTGCCATGCCCACCTGGTCGAAAGTGGGGATGTTGGGCGGATGGAGCAGCTTCCGGCTGGCAGCTTCGCCCGCATTGAAAAAACAGGCCGCAGCGCCGCGCGTAAAACTCGCCGGCGCTTTATTGGACAATATCGACAAAAACGCTTTCGGAACCGTGATGGGCCGCACCGCTGGCGACTTCAACTGGGGCGGCAACGCCAACGCCGCCAACCAGGGCGTCATGCTCGTATATGCGTATCTCGCTACCAAAGACAGGAAATACCTCGATCACGCCCTTTCCAACCTCGACTACATCCTTGGCCGCAACGCCACCGGGTACAGCTTCGTGACCGGTTTCGGCAGTAAACCGCCGATGCACCCCCATCACCGGCCCTCTATTGCCGACGGCGTGGCAGACCCCGTGCCGGGGCTCCTCGTTGGCGGGCCAAATGTAAAGATGCAGGACAGCTGCGAATATCAATTTAAAGAAATCGAAACGGCGTATGTGGATCACGAGTGCTCCTACGCTTCCAACGAGATCGCCATCAACTGGAACGCCCCGCTGGTGTATCTTGTCAATGCACTGGAAGCGCTGAAAATGGAAGCGGGCTACGTGAAGCCCTGAACGGGTTGATTTAATTTTATCCTATTTTGCGCCAAGCAATTCAAATTCAAGGAAATGCCCTTCACCAGCACCTGCCTGGGATGGATCGCTACCTGCGCTTCCGCCTTCGGCTTACCCACCGACAGCCTTCCGCACCGGGACTCACTTCCCCCGGGCCAGCCCGCCTGGATAGAGAAGATCGGCGATATGGCTACCGTGAAGGCTACTTACAGCGAAGATGTGGAAGCGTTATCGCTCCTCACGCCGGGGCTGGATGTGGAACTGGCGCCCAATTCGCAGGCTGCTCTTCATGCCAGTTTTTCCTACAGGTTCCTGTCGGTAGGGTTTAAAGTGGCGCCGGGCTTTATTTCTGGCAATAACGACAACGACCTGAAAGGCAAAACCTCCGTAAGAGGCCTTGGCGTGGGGTTTTCTTTCCGCCACTGGCAGCAGGAATTAAGCTACAGCCGCACCAAAGGTTATTATCTCGCCAATACCGCCGATTACGACCCCGACTGGAAAGAAGGTATGCCTTACCTGCAGTTTCCGCAATTGGTATTTACCAGCTTCCAGGGGATTACGGGGTATAATTTCAACTCCCGTTTTTCCGTCAACGCCGTACTCACGCAAACGGAACGACAGCGTAAAAGCGCAGGCAGCTTCATCCCGCTGCTGCTATACCGTTATTACATCATCGACGACCGCACCGAACCCGCATCGCCCGGCGGCGCCACACAGCGGTCCAACAACTTCGAAGTGCTGCTGGGAGCGGGGTATCATCATACTTTCGTCTGGAAAGACTTTTACGCATCGCTCGGCATTACCCCCGGCGCGGGGTACATCTTCACGAAACTAACGACGCGTTATCCCGGCGATCCCGTTCACAGCCATAACCACACACCCGCCTTCCGGATCGACGGCAGGGCAGGACTGGGGTACAACGGCCCCAAAGTCTACGCAGGTTCCTACCTGAACGTGATTTCCAATGCATCCAGGCAAGATAATAACGCCATTATCAACAGCGACAGCCGCCTGATCTTCCGGGTGTTCGTAGGATATCGGTTCCGGGCGCCGAGGATACTTTCCAATACTATGGATCGTATGACGGAGAAAGGTTTGGAGAAGTTGGACAGGATGCGTGGGAAGCGGTAACGTTTGACATAACGGCAACGGCCGACGAGTTATCGCCGGCCGTTATATGCAGTATTGTAAATCATCATTTCAACCGCTCCAGCAGATCCTGCCAGGCGTAATAATGGAACACCCGCCCGTTGCTCATCGCTACGAACAGCCCCCCGGGGAACTGTCCCCCGAAAGTCACCGGTGTGATATCCGATCCATCGCTTTCAATCGTGGAAACGGGCACTTCCCCCACAAAAACATTCTTCCCCTCGCGGCGGAATACCATGAACGTATTCGCCTGCTGGTTGGAAACGATGACATATCCCATGCTATCGCCCGTCGGATATATGGAAATCCCTTCGTGATCGGACGCAAAGCCCTCCCGGCCAAAGAACCCCAGCTCCGTATCGTCGCGCTTGTCCGGATCGGCGAAGTATTTCTTCACGCCCACCGTTTCATCGGAATAATACACGTACCCCAGCTGGTTGTCGACCGCAATCGCTTCGATCTCCTTCTTGCCGCTGTATTTCCCGAATTTGCGCACCAGTTCCGCTTTCACCTGTCCCTTGCCGTCGTCGGCCAGGCGGTACTGCCAGAGGTAGCCGTCGGTGGGGCCTTCCTTCCTGCCCACGATCACGAAAATGGCGGAGTCGTGCGGGCGCGTATACAATGCCACGCCCATCGGATCGGCCTGCGCCTCGCCTTCAAATACGGAAATGCCGCCGTTGTCGATAGGTTCGAGGCCGGGGAGGCGGAAGATGCGGATCTTTTTAGTCTCGCGCTCCGTAGCCACCGCGATATCGGTCAGTTGGCCGGAGAGTGGAAGGTTGTAAGCGATGTCCACGTTGTTGGGGCGCTTCAGTGGTTCCGACTGCCCGACGATCTTACCATCGAGGCCAAAGGCGTACAACGCGCCGTCGGAGTCCTTATCGGTGCCGATGACGAGGCTTTTCAGGGTGTCTGCCCGGTTGATCCAGATCGCCGGATCATCAGTGTCATGTTTCGTTTGCTGGGTCACCACCCGGGGTTTGACGGCATTCTCCGCCACGGGAGCAAGCCCGTTGCAGGCGGCGCCGCCCAATGCCAGGGCTATGCTGAGTATCGTAATTTGATGCATGTTTGATGTTTCAGGTTACAGATCGAATTTAAAGCCGAAGTTGAAACGCGGTCGATAGAACTCGGCCTGCATGGTTCTTTCGCGGATGCCCTGATAGTAACGTAACGGCTGGTTGGTAAGATTGTTCGCCTCGCCGAATACGCGAAGCTGGCTTGTCAGTTTCACGGAAGCGTTGGCATCCAGGAAAAACTGGCGGTCGTAGAAGCGGTCTTCGAAATCGTCGCCGCCCAGCTCGTCGAGGTAAGATGCGGCGTAGTTGCCAGACAGGCGGGCCGAGAAGATCTTGTTCTCGAAAGACAGCGATGCGTTAAACATATGCGGCGCGGTGCCTGGGAGCGTTACGCCGCTGCGCTTCTCGCCGTCGCCGTTGTACACCCCGTCGGCTTTGGATTTGGTGAAAGTGTAGTTCAGGTACACGCCAAAGCCTTTGGCGAAACCGGGGAGGAAGTCGAGCTGGCGTTGCAGCGCCACTTCAAACCCGTAAACTTTCACCTTGTTGCCGTTGCGGGCCTGGGTGTAGGACCAGTTTTCATCAACAGGAATGGGATTGGCCTGGCCCGGGAAGTCTGCCGCAAACTGGGCGGTGTTGTATTGTTCGTTCCGGTATGTGTAGATGAAATCTTTGATGTTTTTATAGAACACACCGCCCGACAGGATGCCCACCGACTTGAAATACTGCTCGGCCATAAAGTCGAAGTTGGTGGCGTAAGCGGCTTTCAGGGCGGGATTGCCGGCGCTGATCTCCTCGTCTTCCTGTACGATGCTCAGGAACGGCGCGATGTCGTAATAGTTCGGGCGCGCCAGCGAGGTAGTAGCGGCCAGGCGCAGCACGAGATTTTCCGTGGCGTTGTATTTGAACGTAAGGCCCGGCAGTACGTTGAGATAGCTGTTTTTGATATTGCGCTTGCCGGTGAGGGTTTCTTCTTCCTCCACCACGTTCCCTTCGTATTTGGTGCTGGTGTTTTCAAAACGGATACCGGCGATGAACGAAAGTTTGGACGTGATGTCCTGGTCCCAGCGCACATATCCCGCCAGGATCGATTCACGGGCTTTGTAATTCACGGCGAGGAACTCCGACGGGTCCGCCGTCTTCTCAAACAAAGAAGCATTTCCCAGGTCGAGCCCGCCGAGGAATTCCGGGGCCACGAAGCGGCCGGGAACATATTGGTTGCCGGGTTGGAAGGGTTGCTTGTTCCATTGGAAACCCGGCATTTTATCCAGCGTCGCGAATTCGTTGAGAGGCTCGTATCCGAAGAAGTCGTTTTCCCTTTCTTTATCCTTCAGGCGAAGGCGGCCACCCACGCGCATACGCCCTTTCTGACCGGGGATCACGCTGAGCGGGAAACGAAGGTTCACCTTCATGCCGAGCTCGCTTTCTTTCGTGAAATCGTTGTTCTCCGTCAGCGTAGCCAGGCTGTAGTCCCCGTCTGTAGCACCGGGCGCGGTAACGAGCGGGCGGCGGGGATTGGTGATGTCCATGGTCAGGGGAACGTCTTCATATTCGTATTCGATATAGCGCTCCCGGTCTTTTTTCTCGCTGGCGGCCGACCACGACGCGCTCCAGTTCAGGTCAACCTTCGGGCTCAGCAGGTGATCGCCGCGGAGGGAGTAATTCTGCACGCGCTGGGTTTCCAATCTCCTGTTCTTGCCGCGGTTCCCACCTGCGCCGCCTTTGTTCTCGCGCGTGAGGGTGCCGGTGTAGCCGGTGATATTGTCGTTCGCGTCATATTCCGGTTCGATGTCTTTGGCGTTGAAAGCAAAACGGTTCTCGCGGTCGTCGCGCCAGGTGTACATCGCGTTCAAGTATAGCGTATTGGCGGGATTGATCTTATAATCCAGTGCGGCCGAAGCATTCCTGCGTACGCGCTGCACAAAGTACTGCCGGATGCCCAGCTCTTCCAGGTACACATTCCCGAAATCGTCCTTCTTCCAGGTGGGCTCGATGTTATCCGACCCGTAATCGTTGTTGTTGTAGGACGCGCTCAGGATAGCGCCGAATTTGGAGTGGAAAAAGCGGTTCCCCAGCACGAGGGCGCCGTTGTAAATCGGCTTTTCCCGGATGGGGTTGTAGCCGGACGACAGCGTGGCCGATACGCGCGGGCCGTTTGGCGCGGCGCGGGTCACCAGGTTCACGGAGCCGCCGATGGCGTCGGCATCCATATCGGGCGTGAGGGTTTTATTCAGCTCGATGGTCTGCACCATATCGCTCGGGATAAGGTCCATCTGCACGTTCCGGTTATCGCCTTCGGCGGAAGGGATGCGGTCGCCGTTGAGTGTAACGGAATTCAGTTGCGGCGCCAGGCCACGAATGATGATATTGCGCGCCTCGCCCTGGTCGTTCTGCATGGTTACACCGGGGATGCGCTTAATGGCGTCGCCGATATTGCCGTCGGGGAAGCGGCCGATCTGGTCAGCGCTCACCACGTTGGTCACGTTGGGATTGTTCTTCTGTTGGTTGAGTGCTTTCGCCTGCCCCCGCAGCCTGTCGCCCACAACTAGCACTTCTTTCCCGGCGATGCCGCCGGCTTCCAGGGCGAGCGTTTGCTCAGGATTGCGTCCAGCAGAAATATTCACATCCTTCGACAATTTACCGTAACCGATGTAAGTCACTTCCAGCCGGTAAACACCGGCAGGCACGTTAAGAAACTCGAAACGGCCCTGCTGGTCGCTGACGGTATAGTGATTGCCGGGGCTCAGCCGGAGCGTGGCGCCGGGGAGGGAGAGCCGCTGGTTTTTATCCATAATATGGCCGGTCAGCAAACCGGTCTCCTGTGCAAATGCCCATATGCTGCAGCAGCAAAGGATCATTACAGACAGCAATTTTTTCATGGTATCTTTTTTAAGTTTTGCCTGCGCCCGGCCAAAAGCGGCCGTCTTTTTTCCGGGCACCCAAAGATGCGCATGAACCATCCGCCGCCGCAAATTTCTACCGTGAACAAAAAGGAAACACCGTTAACAGGTGCGTAAACAATCCGGCAACAGCGTGAACAATTGCCCTGCAAGTGCCTGATAATCAAATTGGAATTCCGTAACAAAATGGCTGTTAAGGAATTATTACCGTAACATGAAGGGCGTGTTAACCTCATATCGACTGGATGAAGGTGGTGAGGTTTTCGCCCTGGCGGAGCTGCAGTTTTTTGCGGAGCCGGTAGCGGACCACCCGCAGGCTGTCCTGCGAAATTCCCAGCAACACCGCGATGTCGGCCGAGCTGAGATTCATTTTCAGGAGGGCGATGAGGCGGAGGTCGCCGGGCGTGAGGGCGTTGCAGTATTCCCTGATTTTATCGAAGAAAGACTGGTGGATCTGCTCGAAAGTGCTGCGGAACTCATCCCAATGCTGATCGTGGTTGAAATTCTGGTGGATGAGCTGCTGGAGTTGCCTGAGTTGCTTCTTCTGGTCGCGGCGCTCGTCGTTGACCATATCCAGGAGTTTTTGCTGGATTTCCTCCAGCAGTTGGTTTTTCTGGATGATGTGGAGGGTGTGGGCGCTGAGGACTTTCGAGCGGGTTTCGAGTTCCTGCTTCAGGCTTTCTTCCTGGAGTTGCAATAGTTCTGTGCGGGTTTTGAATTGTTGCTGCTCCTGCATGCGGAGCAGTGCGGCGTTGCGGATGCGCAGCCTTTGCCGGGAGATCACCAGCACGCCGAGGGTCACGAGCAGGAGGGCGCCGATCACGAGGAAGATGGCGGAGTTGCGGGCATTCCGAAGGCGGACAATTTCCAGGTCTTTCTTCCCGGTATCATACATGGCCTGGATCACGGAAAGTTGCTTGCCGCTTTCGCGGGAATAAATATTGAGGAGGCTTTCGCGGCTGAGCTCACCATAATAGAAGGCACTGTCGTTGCGGCCCATCCCGTTATAGGCGCGGGCCATATCGCGGTAGGCGCTGCTGAGCTGGTATTCTTCCCGGGTGGCGAGCGCCAGTTCCAACGCGTTGCGGGTAAAAGTGAGGCTTTCGGCGTAGCGGTTGGTTTTACGGAGGATGTCGCCCAGGTTGTTGTAGATCTCGATGGTGGCGAGGCGGTCGTGGTGTTGGAGGTTGAGTTCCAGGGATGTGTGGAAGTAATAATAGGCGGAATCGTATTGCCCGAGGTCTTCATGGATGCTGCCCAGGTTCTCGTAGATCTTGGCGACGCCCTGTTGGTCTGCCGTTCGGGCGAAGAGGGAGAGGGCTTTGTGCTGGTAGTAGGCGGCGGAATCGTAGTCTTCACGTTTCTCGCACAGGTGCCCGATGCGGCCGATGGTCTGGGCCATGCCGTTGAAGTTGCCGGCGCGGGTGTAAAGCGCCAGGGCCTCGTCGTATTGGCGGCGGGCTTCCCGGGGCTGGCGGCTGTAATAATATAAGGTGCCGATGTCGTTGAGGTTTTGGGCGAGGGAGATCCATTGCTGCTCCCTGCGGTAGTGCTTCCCGGCCTGCAGGTGGTAGTCGAGCGCCTGGGGATAGTAGCCTAAGTGATAGCAGGCGTTGCCCAGCCGGCTGAGGATCCCCGCGGCGGAGATGGGGTCTTTGCGGGAAAGGGCCTGTTCCAGCGAATCCTTCAGCGCCTTGAACCCCGGGGCGGCGCCGGGCTCCGGCAGTACGGCGATCACGGCCGGCGTTTCCGGCTGGGCGGCGAGCGGAGCGGCAGCAATTAACATCAGGATCAGGAAGATGTATTTCATCCTGCAAAAGAAATAGTCCCATATTACCGCAATGTTAAGCCAAAGCTGCTTGCCGCTGTTTTAGACATTTCATTATCTTCACCCAAATTTTTTAGCTTATGAAACCGTGCATCCTGGCATTCCTCTTCGCCTGCGTCTTCATTTCTGCCAAAGCCGCTCCCGCCGCCAACGAAATCCCCTTCCAGCTCCTCGAATCCGGCCACCTGCTCGTAAAAGCGAAAGTCGACGGCGTAGAAGGCAATTTCATCTTCGATACAGGCGCCGGGCTCACCGTCTTTACCAAAACATTTTTCGATAAGCTGAAATATTCAAAGAAGGAAGACGGCGGATACACCGGATTCCGCGCCACCGGCGAACGGCTGGATATCGACTTGTACGAAGTGCGGAATTTCGAATTCGGGCCTCTGAAGAATGCCGTGCAGGAAGTGAGCTTCCTCGACGCCAACCTCGGCGGCATCGATGGTATCATCGCCATCAAAGTACTGGAACATCAGCCTTTCACGATCGATTTCCCCGCGAAAGTGATCCGTTTCGAGAGCAGGCAGTCGCTGGCCGGCATCCGTAAGCAGGCGAAATCCATCCCTTTGCAACTGGAGCAATCCCGCAATAAATCACTGACCATATTCGCCTATTTCTTGGTAAACGACAGCCTGCGCCTGCAATGCTCGCTGGACAGCGGGGCGGGCAAAGACGTGTTCCGGCTGAATGCAAAGCATCTATCGCGCCTGCACGTGGATGTGCGCGATACGGCCAATGTCCTGAAGGTGGAGCGGAAGAGCGAGTTCAACGAGCAATTCAAATCATCTATATACAAAACGAAGTTGCGGGAACTCTCGCCCGAAGGCGCCCCATCCATCAAGACAGGCCCTTTCCCCGCGCAGCTGGTAGAAGGTTTGATTTACGACGGGATCATGTGGATCAACTGGCTGGGGCAACGCCTGACGTTCGACCTGGATACGCCAGTGCTGCTGGTGCGGGAATAGGGATTTATTTCCACCAATAATAGTAATTATGCGCCCCGTCGTATTCGAAGCCGCAGCGGGGGTAGAGCTTGTTGCCGATGTCGTTGGTTTTTTCGGTTTCCAGCATCAGTCCGCAGGCGCCGGTTTCATCGCACCATTGTTTGGCGCGGTCGATCAGCGCCACGGAAAGCCCGTTCCCGCGGAAGTCGGGGTGAACGAAGAGGTCGCTGAGCAGCCATTGTTTGGCAAGCCGGATGTAGTGATAAAGCTCGTACAGCTGGACGAATCCCGCCGGGCGGCCTTCCGCATACACTAAAAAGATATGCGACTGCTCCTGCCGCAACCGGTCATGGATGAACGATTTACATTTGTCGTAATCCGCCGCCTGGCGGTAGAAAACCCGGTACTGGTTGAATAGATCCGCAGCTACGTCCAGCTCCGCCAGCGTAGCTTTTCTGATGATGAAATCCATGGTAAGCGTGTTGTTGAAGCTGCAAATCTATGGGTATATTGGACCAGCCCGGTCATCCAGAATGCATTATAATTGGTAGTCCAGCTTGGATGCCGTGCGACAGATGACCCGGGGGCATCCTGGGGGGGGGCATGCAGTCATAAAAAAACGCGTAGATACCGGATCTACGCGTTTTTCAAAATATATTGCCTGAGCCTTTCTGAAGGCTATTCAAACTGGTTCAATGTTTCGTTCTGCTTGTTAACTTTCTCGAGATTTTCCTTTTTCAGGTCGGCCAGCTTTTGCCGGAGCGCGCTGTTACTGGTGGCTAAAATCTGCACTGCCAGCAAGCCTGCGTTTCGAGCGCCGTTTACGCCTACGGTAGCCACCGGGATATCGCCGGGCATTTGAACGATCGACAGGAGAGAGTCCCATCCGTCCAGGGAGTTTGATGATTTGATCGGCACGCCAATCACGGGCAATGTAGAAATAGCCGCAACCATTCCGGGCAGATGAGCAGCGCCGCCCGCTCCCGCGATGATGATCTTCAGCCCCCGTTGTTCAGCTGACGATGCATATTCAAACATTCTTTGAGGGCTTCGATGGGCCGATACAACGCTGAATTCGTATCCTATGCCGAATTTATTCAGCACTTCTATTGCCTGGCGCATAATGGGCGCATCGGAACTGCTGCCCATGATAATGCCTACCTCTATCTGGTTCATTTTTATCAGTTTATTATTTTACGTACCGTCTCCGCTTTTGAGACAATTTTATCAATGGTACTGTCAGTAATTGTGATGTGCCCTATTTTTCGTCCGGGCCGTTGGCCACCTTTTTTATTGTACCAGTGCAGGTGAACACCCGGCAAATCCAATAATTCTTTGATTTTCTCTTCCTTGTTGTTGCTGAATGATGCATTATCCAGGATGTTCAACATAAAAGAGGGGGTCCGAAGGGTGGGATCGCCCAATGGCAAGCCGAGTATCGCACGGAGAAGCTGTTCGTATTGCGACGTAACACTCGCTTCAATAGTGTGGTGGCCACTGTTATGGGGCCGGGGAGCGAGCTCATTTACTAATATCCGGTCGTCTTTTGTCACGAACATTTCTACGGCAACAATACCAACCAGGCCAAGCGCTACGGCGATCTTCTCCGCTAACGCGGTAGCCTGGCCGGCAAGCTCTCCGTCCAGCTGGGCGGGCGCTATCTGGTAATCCAGTATGAACTTTTCTTCAGAAAAAACCATTGCGGCAGGTGCGTAAGATTTTACAACACCCTGCTCATTTCTCGCGACGATAACGGCTATTTCCTGCTTAATATCCACCAACTCTTCGAGCAGGCTCGGCTCATCAAAAGCAGTTTGTATATCGGCTGCAGACCTGAGAACCATTACTCCATAACCATCATATCCGTTACGGCGTTTTTTAAGGCAGAGCGGCAGCCTGTTTTCGAAATTGTGGAGATCAGCTTTGCCGTCAACAGCCTCACCCGGAGCTACCGGAATACCCTGCGATATTAAAAATTGTTTCTGTGTAAATTTGTCCTGGATCAGTTCAATGTTGTCGGGCGTCGGGAATACCTTTACCCCGGACTTCTCGAGCTGGCGTAATGCGGCCGTGTTTACGGCCTCCATCTCGATAGTGATAATGTCGAGGCCTTTGCCAAATTCTATCACATCATCGAATGACAAGGGATCTGCACAATAAAAAGAAGAAGCGTATCGTGAACTGGGAGCTGCGTCGTTTTTGTCCATTACGGAGATGTCGAGGCCAAAATCAATCGCATGCCTTATTAACATGGCGCCCAATTGTCCACCTCCCAGTATTCCTATTTTCAAATTTTCTCGCATAGAATCTAATTGGTTGGCAAAGGTATAAAACAATCAGAACAGTTGGCAAATCTATATGCTGCCATGCATCTGTAGTGCAGCTACATAGGCATAAACAATTCAATATGAAACTTATAGATATTATATACTTATATTATGTCAGTCTTGGGGCCTATAATCGGTGTCTGTAGCGGGAGCGCATAGCCGGAGCGAATTTGCCGCAATGTGTTTATTCCTGTTGATGGGAAACCAAATGCAGAGGCATATTTCTGATTCAGGGAATATAATGCCATTTACGTCAAATAGTGGAGACTGGAAAAAACGGCCACCGGTAAACGACCTGACCGGTTAGCGAATATACGGTGCAGGTACGCTAACCGATTCGCTAACCGAAGCATCAGGACCTTTTGTATAATACTTTACGGATGGATCATAAAAAAACCGCGTAAACATTGTATTTACGCGGTTTTCTACAAATTTGGCGAAGCCTGTTCACTTCGTCTGTGACCCTGTAGGGACTCGAACCCTAGGCCCGCTGATTAAGAGTCAGCTGCTCTACCAACTGAGCTACAGAGTCTTGATGATTGGGAGCAAATGTAATAAAAAATCAACCAGTACGCAAAAATGCATTCTGATTGCAGGGAATTTTCGCCATATTGGAAGTATGAAAGCCTCGCTCCTGAAATTCCCTGTTCTCCTCGCGCTGGTCCTCGCCTCCGGTGCCGGCCTCTTCGCGCAGCAGGCCCCTCCGGGCACCATCGTTACCCATGTACCTGCGGAAACGAAGACCTACATCGGCTCCCCTTCGCTGGC
This sequence comes from uncultured Chitinophaga sp., assembly GCF_937874145.1. Taxonomy (GTDB): domain Bacteria; phylum Bacteroidota; class Bacteroidia; order Chitinophagales; family Chitinophagaceae; genus Chitinophaga. Next base: position 18,526 of record NZ_CALNBI010000115.1, read on the forward strand.
GATCCTGCCCGACGGCTCCTACGTTGCTTCCCATGACTTCTTCGGGCCGCAAAGCTCTGAGTTCGTACAGGCCGTAACGCGCATCTTCCGCTCGCGCGACAAAGGGAAATCCAGGCAGCAGGTGAGCACGGTCAACGGGGCGTTCTGGTCCAGCCTCTTCGTGCATAAGGACACACTGTACCTCCTGGGGCCCGACCGGCACCACGGAACCGTTCTCATCCGGCGCTCTGCCGACGGCGGCGCCACCTGGACGCAACCTGCTACCCGCGAAAACGGGCTGCTCCTCGCAGGTATGTACCACTGCGCACCCATGCCGGTGCTCGTCCATAACGGCCGCATCTGGCGCGCGATGGAAACGGCGCACGGGCCGGTGCTGGATTGGGGGAAACGGTATGGCGCCATGATGATGTCGCTGGACGGCCACTTCACCGGCTGGCTCGAAGGCAACGCCGTAGCCGCGCCGGATGGGAGTATCGTCAATATCCTGCGGGTAGACGACCGCAGTTCTTTGGATGAAAAAGCGGCTATCGTCCGCATTAGCGCCGATGGCAGGCGTGCGGCTTTCGATGCGGGGAAAGACTTCATTCCATTCCCCGGCGGCAGCAAGAAGTTCGTGATACGGTTCGATGAGAAATCAGGCCGATACTGGACGCTGGCCAACATCATCCCGCAATCATTCCGCGACCAATACCCGAAGCGCAACCCCGCCACCTTTCGCAATACCCTGGCCCTGATGAGCTCCGCAGACCTGCGCAGCTGGCAAACGCATGAGATCGTGCTGCAGCACCCCGATGTCCTGCATCACGGGTTTCAGTATGTAGACTGGCAATTCGAAGGGAATGATATGATCGTATTGTCGCGGACGGCATTCGGGGAAGGAGCGGGGAAGGCGCATAATAATCATGATGCGAATTACCTCACATTCCACCGCATCAGGAAGTTCCGTGAACTGGAGCGGGAGAAGGAGTAGCAAAAAAAGCCAGCCTGCAGGAATACAGGCCGGCGCAGGAAAAATTCAGTGAACTATTATTTGTATCCTGGGTTCTGTTGATCTTTCATGTTGGGCGCATTGTCGATCTCGTTTTGCGGGAACGGCATGAGGTAATCCTTTTCTTTCCGGAATACCCTTTTCTCCGTAGCGCCGCGCATCTGCGATCCATTCAGCACGAGTGTTTTATTCAGCTCCGTTTCGGCTATTTTCCACCGGCGGATATCGGAGTAGTAGAGGCCTTCGCCTGCAAATTCAATCCGGCGTTCGTGCCGGATGCGCTGGCGCATCTGCTCTTTGCCAAGGCCAGCGGGAATCGGCGGCATATCCACGCTGGGGCGGGCCCGTACGGCATTGATCGCTTCATACACCTCGCTTACCGCGCCGGACAGTTCATTCTTTGCTTCCGCATACATCAGCAGGATATCCGCATACCGGATGATGATGCCATTGATCTGCGACAGGCCGGTTCCGCCGATGGCGTCGCCCAGGTTGGTGGTGGTGTCGTAGGCGGTGTACTTTTTATAGCTGTATCCGGTATATACACCGGGCCATCCGTCGGCATCCACGGGGTAAGGTACGCCGTTATATTTTTGACCTCTTCTGAAGATGGTCTGGTCGAGCCGGGGATCGCGGTTTTCGTTATTCGGGTTTTTAGGGTTGAGCACTGCATCGTTCGGGTCGTAAGGCGTGCCGTCTTTCATTTCGTAGGCGTTTACCAGGTCCTGCGTGGGCTCGATGGAGCTCCATCCCGGGGCATTCAGCGGGTCGTAAATGCCGAGGTAGATGTCCCAGCTCGTAGGGTACCGGGGCTGGAGGAACTGCACGTCGAAGATCACTTCGCTGTTGTTTTCATTCGCCTCGAGGAAAAGACCACGGTAGCTGGGGAAGAGCTCATAACCCAGTTTCATCACTTCTTCAGCGGCATCGGCACAGGCTTGCCATTTTTCCTGGTAGAGATAAACCCGGGTAAGCAATCCCCATGCGGCGCCTTTGGTTACACGGCCTTTATCCTCGGCAGTAACAGGCAGCAGGGGGATGGATGCCTGCAGGTCTTTTTCCACCTGCGCATATACTTCCGCCCGGGTGCTTTTCTTCGCATTTATCTGATCGAGCGAGGGCTCATCGAGCAGCACCACTACGCCGCCCCAGTAATTGGTCAGCAGGGAGTAATAGTATGCCCGCAGGAAGTGCGCTTCACCTTTCATCACATCCCTGGCGGCATCGTCCATCGTTACCCGGTCGATATTGGCGAGGAAGATATTGCAGGCCGATATGCCGGAATAGGCCCCGTTGTACAGTGTGCCCATGGAACCCATGTCGCTGGGCGTTTGCAGGCTGAGGGAGATATTTTTCCAGCCTTCCCAGGGATAGTTGTTGAAGGCATTGGGCGTGAGTACGTCGAGGTAGGGAAGCACTTCGGTAGTTACGTCCCATAGTGAGGAATAGCAGCCGATATTGGCGGCTTTCGCATCCGCTTCCGTTTTCCAGAACGTGGCAGGGGAAATCTGGTCCTGGGGGACTTTATTCAGGAAATCCTTGCCGCAGGAACTACCCAGGAACGCGGTGGCGGCAAGACATATGATGAGTTTGTTTTTCTTCATGACTGGCGAGTGTTTTCGGTTAGAGTTTTACGTTGAGGCCGCCGGAGATTATGCGTACGTTGGGATACTGGGCGGAAGAAGCGCTGGTGAGGTTCCGCTCCGGGTCGATCCCTTCGAACCGGGTGAAAGTGAACGCATTCTGTATGTCTACATATACCCGGATACCCTGGATCTTCGCGCGTTTCAGCCAGGCGTCCGGTAAGGAATATCCCACCTGGATATCTTTGATGCGCATGAACGAGGCGTCCTGCAGCCAGAAGCTGTTGGAGGCGTAGTTCTGACCGGAAGAGATGTTGTATTGCAGCAGCCGCGGCAGCCTGGCATCCCTGTTCTCAGGCGTCCAGGTGTTGCCGGGCATCCACCTGTTCATAATCCCCGCGCCGTTCAGGAAGGGGAAATACAGTTCGCCGCCAACATACGAATCCACATCGGCCACGCCCTGCAGGTTCACCCTGGCGTCAAATCCTTTCCAGCTGGCGTTCAGATAGGCGCCGTAGGTCCAGGTGGGAATAGGCTTGCCCATCACCTGGCGGTCGTCCATGCTGATCAGCCCATCCGGCACGCCATTGGGCCCGCTGATATCCTCGAACTGGATGTCGCCGGGAGCCACGGTCACGTTGGCGGGCTTCGCAGCTTTATCGACCTGGTCCTGCGTCTGGAATATGCCGATGGCCTTCCACATATAGAATGCATCCAATGGCTCGCCGTTCAGCAGGGCGTTTTGCGCTAAATATTGATCAGGAATGTGAAGAATGCTGTTCTTCAGGCGGGTAATGTTGAAGCCACCGCTGAAATTCACTGCGCCGATCTGGTCGTTATAGCCGGCGGAAAATTCCCAGCCCTTGTTGCGGACGCTCATGAGGTTCATTACGGGCTTGTCAGGCATGCCGAGGAAGTCGGGCAGGCCCTCCAGCGACCGGAGGATATCGGTACGGTCGTCGCGGAAGTAATCGAAGGTAACGCTCAGTTTATTCTTCAGAAAACCCGCATCCAGCCCAAAGTTTATCTTTTCGCCGGTTTCCCATTTGAGCGTTTCATCTACCAGCCCGCGTTGCGCGATACCGGTGAGGATCTGGTCGTTCAGGGGATAGAAGCGGGCGAATTTAAGCGTGGGCATATAGGCGTAAAGACCGATCTGGTCATTACCCGAAAGGCCCCAGGAACCGCGCAGCTTCAGTTCGTCCACGATGTTTTGGTTTTTCATGAAAGGTTCCTGCGTTACCCGCCAGCCTACCAGCACCGAAGGCATCAAACCCCAGCGGCCCGCGGGCGATAAACGCGACGAACCGTCGTACCGTGCGATACCTTCCAGCAGGTAGTTCTCCTTATAGCTGTAATTCAGCCTTCCGATGTAGGAACGCAACGCCCAGCCGTTCACGGTGCCGTCGATGAGCGGCGTTTCCAGGCCCGCGTTAATCTCCATCAGCGTATTGTTCACGAAGCCCATGATGGAACCACCCAGCGAACGAGTGTCGCTTTGTTCCTGGCTGTAAATGGCCATAACCGTCAGGTCATGATCCTGCGCGAAAACCCTGTTATAGGAAAGGCTGGTAAAGAGGGTGGTGTATAAAGTCTTTTCCCAGTCGTTGAAGGCTTTGGCGCCGCCGGCATTCATCGTGGTGGCGAGGGTCAGCGTTTTGGGATTGTAGATGTTGACTTTCGGAAGGAAGGTTTGGTTGTCGTAAGTGGAGTAGTCCGCACCGGCGGTAACGTTGAACTTCAAACCCTTGATAATCTCATAATTCAAAAACGCGTTGCCATTGAAAATACCACGAACGCTTTCGTTTTTCCCTTCATAAATCATCGCCAGCGGGCTGCGGAACTGGGTGTTGATAGAGCGTACCCAGGTGCCGGCATATTCGCCGTCGGAAGTGTAGGTGCCGAAGAAGGGAAGCGTGCGGTTTAGCTCTGTAAAGAGGTTGGTGGCGCCGTTGTGCGATTCGCGATATTTTTCATAGCGTATGCCGGTGCGGAGGCCTACTTCCAGTTTATCGCTGACCTTGGTGGTGACGTTGGCGCGCAGGTTATGCAGCTTCGCGTTGCCGTTGCGAACGATGCCATCCTGATCGGCATACCCGAGCGATACATTGAAAGTGGTTTTATTCTCACCGCCGGAAATGCTGATCTGGTTGGTCTGTATTCCCGCAGGCCGGAGCACCAGCCCTCTCCAGTCGGTGTTCGGGTATATGGAAGGATCTTTCCCGTTTTTGTATTCATCGATCACGGCATCGGAGTAGTAAACCGGTGCGCCCTGGTTGATGAGCGCCTGGTTGTACAGTTGCATGTATTCCACGGAGTTGGTCGGTGTTTCCGGGAGAAAGGTGGCTTTCTGTTTGCCGTACGATGTATGGAAATCAAGGTTGATCCTTCCTTTCTTGCCGCTCTTTGTTTGCACGAGTATCACCCCGTTGGCGGCGCGTGAGCCGTAAATAGCCACGGATGCGTCTCTCAGCACGGAAATAGATTCAATGTCGGCAGGATTGACGCTGCGCAGCGATCCCACCCCGCCATCGATGATCACGAGCGCGTTGGCGTTGCCGTTTGTGCCGATACCGCGTACACGGATGGTGGCGCCATCCGCGCCGGGCTGCCCGCTCTGCTGGTTTACCCAAACCCCCGGCACTTGGCCCGACAGGGCCTGCGATGCATTTGTAATGGGCCGGTTGGCAATGGCCCCGGCCTTCATCAGTCCCACAGAACCTGCTACCGTAGCGCGTTTGCGGGTGCCGAAGCCCACCACCACCACTTCTTCCATACCCCTGATGTCCGCAGCGAGGGTAACATCGAGCGTGGCTGCAGTGCCGGGAGATTTACTGACGGGCAGGTAACCCATCAGCCTGAATTCGAGTATTGCGGCGCCAGATTCGATCTGCAGGCTGTATTTGCCTTCCGCATCGGTGGTTGTCCCCGTGTTCTTGCCTTTAAGTAGGATCGAAACGCCTGGTAATGGTTGATTGGATTCATCGGTGACGGTGCCCGTTAATTTGCGGGCCTGTGCCACTGCGAGATGGACGTTGGCGATACAAATAAAGAAGATGAGTAGTAGTCTTCCCGTTTTTTTCATGTCAGTGAAATTTAGATATGCTAAATAAATGTTAAGAACGGAGGGCGAGGTTAACGATCTTACCAGATTTGTAAAGGATATTAGCGGGGACATGGACAATCTTCCGGAGCAGGGGAAGAATAATTAATTTTTGAGCAAAGCGATACGGCGGGAGCGGGGTAATTGATAGCGCAATTTCTTCCGGAGTAGGTAAGGATGTTTACTTTTTATGTAAACAGCGATATACCGGGAGCGACGAATTGATTGCTGGAGTTGTTTGGTAAATGAATTAACTAACGTAAAACGCCCGCGAAACCGAAGCTCCGCGGGCGTTTCTTGTATAATATACTGATTATTTCTTCGTGATGCGGTACAACCGTCCCTGGTCGGTTACGGTGTACAGGGCGCCATCGTTGCCCTGGGTGATATCGCGGAAACGCTGGCCTTCTTTGGGAAGGATCAGTTCTTCACCTACCACTTTATTGTTCTCGATCACGAGGCGCGCGATGTGCGTGCTGCTCAGGCCTGTGATGAAGAGGTTGTTTTTCCATTCGGGGATGTCGGTTCCGGTATAGAACGTCATGCCGCTGGGAGAAAGTACGGGATCCCAGTAATACACGGGTTGCTCCAGTCCGGCTTTCTGCTGGATACTGTCGCCGATCTTCTTGCCGCTGTATTCCAGGCCATAAGTAATCGTGGGCCAGCCGTAGTTTTTGCCGGGTTCCACGCGGTTCAGCTCGTCGCCGCCGCGGGGACCGAATTCCGTTTCCCAGAGATCGCCGGTAACCGGGTGGAAGGCTAAACCTTGTACGTTGCGGTGACCGTAAGAATACAGTTCGGGGCGTGCATCGGCGTTGCCGGCGAAGGGATTGCCTGCAGCGGGCTTGCCGTCTTTCGTGATGCGGACGATTTTACCGAGGCCGGATTTGAGATCCTGCGCCTGGGGGCGGGTTTTGAGGTCCGACCGTTCGCCGGTGCTTACCAGGAGGTTGCCTTCCTTGTCGATCAGGATGCGGCCGCCATAGTGAAGGGTACCGTCATATTCGGGTGTGGCGCGGTAAATCACCGTAGCGCCTTCGATTTTCTTTTCGTCGGCAGAGAGCTTGCCTTTGGCTACGGATGTGAGGGTGCCGCCGGGCCTTTGCTCGGAGAATACCCAATACACCATCCTGTTTGACGCGAAATCGGGATCCACGCGCAGGCCGAGGAGGCCGCCCTGGCCTTTGGAATTCACTTCGGGTAAGCCGGTAATGGGCTCGCTCAGTTTCCCGTCGGTAGTGGCGATGCGCATGGTGCCGGTTTTTTCGGTGATCAGGAGCCGGCCATCAGGCAGGGGCGTGATGCCCCAGGGCTTGCTGAGCCCTTCCGCCAGCATCTTGCCTTCGTAAGGTGTAGTGGTGGTAACGCCGGCGATCCTGGTCTGCCCTTCAAAAGCAGGCTTGTAATCGGTATTGGCGGCACCGGTTTCCACGGGCCCGATGGAGGAATCCCTGGTTGCCCCGGCGGCGGTGCTGTCTTGCTGGCTGTTGCCGGAAGTGCCCTGGCCGCAGGATGCGATCACCACGGCGCCACCTACGCACAGCGTACGGAGGAAGTGGGGAGTCGGATAGATGTTCATACGTTATGTTGGATTATTTGCATGGATAATCAGTGCTTAAATATAGTACAAGTTGGCAAGATTGCGCGTTTCCGGCCCGCTATTCATCTTTTTTCGATTCGGACAGGAAGCTCACCAGGTCCCGTATCTCCTTCTTCGACAACACGGCCTTCATGTCGGGCATGCTGGAAGGGGAGTAGGTTTTTTTCGCGATGGTATTGGCGGCGATGAGCCGTTCGGGTTCCGTGCCGGTTTTGATTTTCAACCCGGCGGCGCTTTCGCCGTACAGGATGCCGGAGATCTTGTTCCCGTCTTTCAGCTCCAGCGTCACCATGCCGAACCCAGGTGCCAGCCGCGCGCTGGGGTTGATGAGGGATTCGAGGATCTGGAGGCGCGTCAGCCTGCCGCCTACGCCGTTGATGCGCGGCCCTGCATTACCGCCGCGGTCGTCGTAGGCATGGCATTTCATGCATTGGGCGTTCTCGTTGCGGAAAAAGATGCGCTGCCCGCGCTGGGGATCGCCGCCTTCAAGACTGCCGGCGTAGAGCGCAAACAGTTCATCGGGTGCGCGTTTGGCGCTGATGGCTTTATACCTGTCGGCCAGGTCTTTGGAGCCGGTGCTGTCGATCGCCTCGCCCAGTTCCAGCACTACGCCCGGCGCCAGGGAACCTGCCGCCAGCTGGTCGAGCAGTTTGCCGAGGGGAGCGGAGGCGTGTTCCGTTTGAAGTTTGCCGAGCGCCAGAATTGCGGCCTGCTTTTCTTCCAGGGGTTTGGTGGCGATTACGTCAGACAGCAGGGTGGCCATGGTAGCCTGGGGTACTTTCATTTTATCGAGCAAATCAAGCCCCGCCACGCGAACGTTCTTTTCTTTATCCGTCAATGCCGCGCGGAGCGCCGTTTCCAGTTCCGGCGTTTCCAGCACAACGAGCGCCTTCAGCCCGGCGATGCGCATTTCCGGCGCGGGATCTGCTTTCACGGCGGCCAGCAAAGCAGGCGATGCGCTGGTGACTTTGAGTTTCTCCAGCGCCAATGCCGCGCTGGTTTTTACGTTTGTTTCCTTGTCCCGGAGGAGCTCGATGAGCGTTGCAGAAGAGGCTGCGATTACTTTTTTGTCGTCGCGCTTTTGGGGGCCGCGCAGGCGCCCGTCTACCCGGTCGAGCACCGAGGGATTGGGCCACACGCCCAGCGCCGCTACTGCTTCCGCCCGCATGGGAGCAGGTTTTGCAGGGCTATTGGCGTAGGCGACGAGCGTTTGGAGGAGCGCATCGCTGCCCGACTGCAGGCATGCATTGATGGCCCTTCGTATGAGCGGTTCGTTTTGGAATGTGGTAGTGCCCAGGAGGTTGCCGAGTGCCGGCATGGCGGCGGCAATGCCATTATCGTCGTTGATGGCGCGGGCGGTTTCTGTAACGATGAACTCGTCGCCGTCTTGCAGGAACCTGGCTATGTCCGCATGCTTCATGCTGCGGAGCGCCACAACCGCCGCGATGCGCACGGCCCTGGAGGGATGTGCCGATAAGGCCGCTACCGGTGCGGGATCGCCGATGCGCGCCAATGCCAGCGCACCCGCATGGCGGAGGTATACATCCTGGTCGTTATTGGCTTCCAGCATGCTGATGAGCGGATTCACCGCGGGGGCGTATTCCATCCTTCCCAACGCTTCCGCAGCAAAGAACCTTGCCCTGGCGGCCGTGTCTTTCAACATGGGAACGATTGCGGAAGCCGCTAGTTTGTATTTGATGTCTCCCAGCCATTTGGCGGTCAGCGCACGGATTTCCGGGTCTCTATCCTGCAGCATGGGGATCAGCAGCGCCGCATGTTCCGCTTGTTTGCGCGCCATCTGGCTGATACCCTGGATGGCGTGCACCCGCGACAGCTGATGGGTGGTTTGCCGCAGCGCGTTTTCGAACACCTGGACGCCGTCACTGCCCCGGCCCGCCAGTTCGAATTGCGCTTTCAACCGCACCCGGTAGTCGGCGTGTTGCAGCAAGGCGCCCAGTTCCTGGGGATTTTTCTTTTTGAAATCCGCCACCATCAGCGATTTTACTTCTTTGCGCATCGCGTTTGCCGCGCCGTCTTTATGATCAAGTTTCCAGATGCGGCCGTATTTATGCGTGCCCCATCCATCTATCCAGTCAGCCACATATAACGCGCCGTCCGGCCCGAAATCCAGCCCGGTGGCCAGTACGCCGCCGAGTACCTTCTTCTGTTCCCCCAACTCGAACCCCGCGCCCGAAGGCTTCAGCTTAAAACTGTGGATCCCCGACCCCGCAGGGTTGCCCACGAACTCCGCGATGAAAAATGATTTATGGTATTCAGGGCCCAATGCCGTGCCCGGATTGTACACCATGCCGGTAGGGCCGCTCACGAAATTGGCGATCGGGGGCGTAATGTACGCCGCCTGGCCTTCCCAGCGGGGCAGGTACATCTTTTCCTCCATCCAGACTTTATAAGTATTGTTCTGCGGGTCGCGGTACTTTCCATATTGCCAGTTGCTGCGCCATCCCGCATCCGAACCGTTCACGATATACACCAGGCGCTCTTTTTCGCCGGGATGGTCGCCGTCGTTGTCTTCACTGATGAGGTTGCCGTATTCGTCGAACACAAATTCGTGGGTGTTGCGCAGCCCGTGCGCGAAAATCTCGAAGTCGCTTCCGTCCGGGTTCGAACGTGCGATGACGCCACTGTTGGGATGTTCCCATTTCTTGCCCGTTTTATCCGTGCCGTTGAAGCCGATGTCGCCGATCTGCCAGTAGATCCTTCCATCAGGCCCCATTTCCACGCCGGACATGCCGTGCCCGCTGAACCCGATATGCACTGCATACCCGTGCGACATGGAGGTTTTCTCATCCGCGATCCCATCCCCGTTTTTATCCCGCATCCGCCACATATCCGGCGCCACGGCTACATACAGATCTTTGCCGTCGATCAGTACGCCGCCGGCCACATCGGTCACTTCGTCGTGGAAATCATCCACCACCAGCTGCGATTGCTCGGCACGGCCGTCGCCATCCAGGTCGTCCAGGCGATAAACGTGTTCCGTTTCGATGGCCAGGTCGCGCCAGTCGTGGGAGCTGTCGCCGTTGAGGTCGGCGAGCCATTTGTTGCGGTGGCTGTTTTCGGGGGAAAGTTCTTCGTGCAGGAATTTCCGGCGGTCTTCGACGGTGGCCAGGCTGATGGAAGGGATCTCCCATTCCCGGTGCCCGCGGATGTCGAATTCGGAATTGTTCTGCCGGTTGGTGGTGGTGTAATAGATGCTGCCGTTGTCGTCGATATCGATGGCGATGGGCGACACCACGAGCGAATCGATCCCCCAGAGGCTGAGCGTCAATCCTTCCGCCAGTTCCGGTTTTATTTCGGCTTCAATAGCGGTGGCGATCTTCGCCGTTTGGGCAGAGTCCATTTTTTTGATCCGCAGATCAACGGCCTTTTGGCCGCAACCGGCCAGGAGTGCGGAAAAGACAAGGGCGCAGGACGATGCCTGGCGCAGAACGGGTAGTTTCATACTAGCAATCTTGACGTGGAAGAAATTTCCGGGCTCATCCCGGAGGCCAGTCAAAATAGGCAAAATCGGTAAAAAACGCAACGCCGTTCATCCCTTTTGGGCGGGGAGGGGAAAAGAAGAAGCCACCCGGGAGGATGGCTTCCTGCAAATTTTATTGTTCTTCCTGTTCGGTGATGGCTGGCAGTGTGGTGTCGCCATTTTTGTTTTTACCGAGGAAATTGGGAAGGTCCATCCCGGCCATGTTGAACATGTCCTGCAGGGGCGGAACGGCTTTGTAGAGGCCGCTGATGAACCCTGCGGTCGAGGATTGCCCGTTTTGGCCGTTGGCGCCGTCCCAAACGGTGACCTTGTCGATCTTGATATTTTTGATGGCTTCGGTCTGCATTTTCACGAGCTCAGGCAATTTGTCGGCGATGAGCAGCAATACGGCGTCTTTCGAATTATTACCTGCGGCCTGAACGATTTTATCGAGACCTTCCGCCTGTTTGGTAAGAATTTCGAACATACCTTTTGCTTCCGCTTCCATTTTTGCGTAGATCGCGTCTGCCTCACCCTTGGCTTTTTCACGGATTTTTTCCGCTTCGGCCTGCGCTTCGATGATGGCTTTCTGCTTCTGGATTTCTGCGGTTACCACGATGTTGGCGTTCTGGGAAGCGCGTTCGCGGTCGGCGCGCGCGTCTTCCGCTCTTCTTTCCGCTACGTACGCTTCTTCAAGCGCTTTTGCGGATTGGATTTTCTCCGCTGCCACGGCGCGCTTTGCCGCTTCCGCTTCTTTTTCGCGGCGCTCCGCTTCCGACTGCGCGATGTGCACGCGGGCGGTATTTTCACCTTCCACGGCGAGGGCATTGGCTTGTGAAGCGCGGATACGCGTGTCTCTTTCGGCCTCGGCTTTACCGATGGCCTCGTCGCGGTTGGCGGCGGCGATGAGGATGGCTTTGTCTTTATTGGCCGTGGCGATCTGGGTATCCCTGTCGCGCTGGGTTTCCGCGATGCTTACGTCGCGGTTTTTCAGCGTTTGCTGGATGGTGATATCCTTTTCGCGGTCGGCTTCGGCTTTACCGGTTTCACCCAGTTTTTCCTGTTCAGCCACGCTTTTCTTGGCTTCGTTGATGGCCTTGGCGGCGGCTTCTTTACCGAGAGCTTCGATGTAGCCGGATTCGTCCTTGATGTCCGTCACGTTTACGTTGATCAGTTTCATACCGATCTTCTTGATTTCGGCTTCTACGTTCGACGCAACGTTGGCGAGGAATTTATCACGGTTGTTGTTGATCTCTTCGATATCCATGGTAGCTACCACCAGGCGGAGCTGGCCGAAGATGATGTCTTTGGCCAGGTCGTGGATGGCGGAGCGCTGCAGGCCCAGGAGGCGTTCTGCCGCGTTGGTCATGGTGCCGGGCTCGGTGGAGATGGCCACGGTGAAGCGGGAGGGTACGTCCACGCGGATGTTTTGCCGGCTCAGGGCGTTGGTCAGGTTTACTTCGATGGAGATAGGCGTAAGCTCCATGAAAGCATAATCCTGGATCACGGGCCAGATGAAGGCGGCGCCGCCGTGGATGCATTTGGCGGAATGCGACCCGTCGGGCCCTTTGCCCACTTTACCATATACCACAAGGATCTGGTCGGAAGGGCAGCGTTTATACCGCTTGAAAAGGGCATAGAGCAGGGTAAACACGAAAAAGACCGCCACAAGGACGGCAATCAGAATGAAATCCATGTATCTATCGGGTTTGTTTGGTGACGATTAAAGCCTGGTTGTCGAGGATGGAGGTTACGGTGACGAGGGCCCCGGTGGGGATGGGCTCCGCGTCGTCGGTCATGGCGTCGAGCTCGCGCCAGGCGCCCTGGATCTGGAGGGTAACTTTCCCCATGCCGGACCTGGCGGCGGGAATGGCGAGGTATACCGTGCCGCTGGCTTTGACGGCGTTCTGCATTTTGAGCGTACCGTCGTAGGCGAGGCGCCCGGTGTAGTAGAACATGGCAGCCATGATGAGCATCATCCCCAAACCGGCAACAGTAGCTGTTAGCACCGTGACGGTAGGAGAGAACCCGTTGTGAATGCCGGCAAGGCCCACCCATCCGAAAATGGTGAAAAAGCCGAACATGTTGCGGATCGTGAAAAACTGGAACCCGATACCATCGTCGGCATCCAGCATGTCGGTAACATCGCCGGTAGCGCCGTCGTGCTCGCCGCCGAAGAGGCTCATCACGTTCTGGACAAGAAATAACAGGGAAAATAATAAGGCGACGGACCAAAAGACCTTCTCGAATACGGGAAGGGGGCTGAACCAGTCCATAATGTGTAACAAACGAATCATTGGCTAGGGATATGTTCGGAGGGAAGATAATGAAATTCTGCCGTTTGAAGGAGTGAAAGGGCACAAATATTGATCCGGGAAGGATAAAACTGTTGCATATGAACCTCAAACGGACATTTGGCACCCTGCTGACCATCCTCGGCATCGTCGGGATTTTGTATACCGGTTATGGTTTTATCCGTCAGAATGCGAACTGGCGCGAAATCCTGGTCGTAGGGATCATCGGTGTGGTGTTCTTTTCCGCCGGTATCGGGCTGGTGCGCAACACCCGCGACGAAAGTTGAGGGCCGGATTTTCCCATCCACCCAAAAAACGGTAAATTCCGGGCATGATTGAAGCAACGGACATCAGGATCGGCAATCTGCTCTGGTATTACGACTATCATATGGTCGAAACCGTGTTCCGCGTGGAGGGGGTTCATGAAGGTTTCGTTTATAACACCGGCCTGCCGCGCAGCAAGCTTCCCCTCGAAAAAACCAATCCCCTCAAGCTGGAGGCGCAATTTCTCTTCCAGTTCGGATTCCTCGCCGGCGACCCGGATTATGGCGAAGATCCGGACGTTTATACGTACAAATACAACCGGACGGACAGCATTTATATCCGCGACGAAGGCGACAAATTCCAGCCATTGGCGGCGCATGAAGGGGGATTTGTGCCGTATGGCCGCCCTATCGTCCACCTCCACCAGTTGCAGAATCTTTTCTACGATCTGACGAGGGATGATGTGTTTATGCAATAATAGGTTAACGTCATTTCATCCCATCATCTTCATTCAACAACTTTTCCAGCATCTCTATGTCTTCCCGGTTATCAGTCTCCATGTTCGTCAAGCCAAAATAGATATGTCCGTAAAGGATTTTCCGGTCTTTCGCAGGAAACCGGCGGATTGCGGACATCACCAGCTCGGGCGCTCCGGAAAAACAAATTGCCAGCGCATCCGATGGCCATTCCGGTGCTGCGCCTTCTGTATCGATATAAACGAGCAGCCATTCATGCAGGACGGCGGTATCTTTGGTCCGGATAATGTGTGCCGCCAACTCCTCAAGTATCATTTCGTAGGTAGCTTCAAACGCGCGGGATCGGGTCAGGTAAGCGCTGTCGGACAATATTTTTCGTTTCTGCGGATCAGCGATCCGGCCGGCTTCTTCGGCCAGTTTATCAGCGCGTTTATATTCCTTCCTTACCGCGGCGAGGGTGCGGCAAAGAATGCCCCGTTGCGCAGTATCCGGCATGTCGCTTAGCAGCCGCACCCGGCTGCGGTGGATATAGCCTTCCGGCTCGCCGGTAATCCATTTCATTTGCCATGTAACGTAATCGATACGCCACCAATCTCCGTTGCCGGGATGCACGGCAAACGGCTGGTCGTTATGCAATGTTACGACGATAGGGGATGAAGTTGAAGGTCCTTTGCGGATATAGGTAAAGCCATCAGGATCGTTGATCACGGCGAGTGGTACGGGCTGCTGGCCGGAGGTAGTTGTAAACAGCAAAAGCAGCAGGGGAAGCAGGATGTGTGGTGGTTGGATGCGCATGGTGTTGCAATTGATAACGATTGAATATCGATCGCCGGTATGGCCATGTAAGGGATTTTTGTCAAATATACTATTTGATTGCAAGTAACTGCCCGGGATGATTATCTTTGACCAGACCATCATCAAAACCGTGAACATGAAATTTAGCAGACTGCTGCTGGCGGGGCTGCTGGCGACAAGCCTTCCGTCCGCCGCGCAATCCTCCAAAAGGCCCAATATTATTTTCATTTTCTCCGACGATCATGCTTTCCAGGCCGTGAGCGCTTACGGCGGCAAGCTCGCCCAGACGCCGAATATCGACCGCATCGCCCGCGAAGGCGCGATCTTCCGCAACGCCCTGGTCACCAATTCCATCTGCGGCCCCAGCCGCGCTACCTTGCTGACGGGCAAGTACAGCCACCGCAACGGTTATCCGCGCAATGAGCAGAAGTTCGATGTCACGCAGGTCCTCTTCCCCCGCGTGCTCCAGCAAAACCAGTATCAGACCGCCTGGATCGGGAAATGGCACCTCGGCAGCCTGCCCGAAGGCTTCGACTACTGGCGCATCCTGCCGGGGCAGGGGCACTACTACAATCCCGACTTCATCGAAAAAGGAAAAGACACGGCCCGCGTTCAGGGATACGTGACCAATCTCGTTACAGATTTCTCCATCGACTGGCTCCGGCACCGCGATACAACGAAGCCTTTCATGATGGTAGTAGGCCACAAAGCCACGCACCGCGAATGGCTGCCCGACCTGCAGGACCTCGGCGCCTACGATCACATCAACTTCCCCACGCCCGCCAACTTCAACGACACTTACGACAACCGGGAAGCCGCCCGCAACCAGGATATGACCATCGGCGCCACCATGCGCCTGGATTTCGACCTGAAAGTCCACGCGAACTATAAAGGCTGGATCTACAACCGCTTCACACCGGAACAACTTTCCGCATTCAAAGGATATTACGACGGTAAAGTGACAAAGGAATTCGACGCGCTTAAACCCACCGGCGCCGCGCTCACCGCCTGGAAATACCAGCGCTATTTGAATTACCTGGCCACCGCCAATTCGCTCGACCGCAACATCGGCCGCCTGCTCGACTACCTCGACCGCACGGGCCTTGCCGAAAATACGGTGGTGGTATATGCATCTGACCAGGGTTTTTACCTCGGCGAACACGGCTGGTTCGACAAGCGCTTCATGTACGAAGAATCGCTGCGGACGCCTTTCGTAGTCCGCTACCCCGGCAAGATCAAGCCCGGCACACAGGTGAAGGAACTGATGTGCAACATCGACTGGGCGCCCACGATCTTAGACTGGGCCGGCGTACCTGTTCCAGACGAAATGCAGGGGAAATCCTTCATGCCCCTGGTTACGCGCAACGGCAACAAATCCGCATGGCGCAAAGCGGCATATTATCATTATTACGAGTATCCCGAACCGCACCGCGTATCGCCGCACTTCGGCCTGAGAACGGAACGGTATACTCTCATCCGGTTCTACGGCCCCGCGGATAACTGGGAATTATACGACCTCGTAAAAGATCCCGGGCAGGTGCGCAACCTGATCGGCCGGAAAGGTTATGAGAAAATCACCGCCGACCTGAAAGCGGAGCTTCGCCGGCAGATCCTCCAATATAAAGACGACGACGCTTTGCGGACGTTCGATAAAGGATAACATGATAAAGCCCGGTTCAAATTTGACCGGGCTTTTTTGTTATATCTGCTGATACCGCATCACGGCCGCCATCACCGCGCCGGACGGCATTTTATCGGGGTCCATCACATGGACTTCCGCGCCGTTCATCAACGCCTGGGTGACCGCTGCGTTCACCATGCATTCGTCGCCTTCCTGTTCCTGGTCGTGCAGCTGCAATTGGTTGGTTTCTTTCACGAAAGCGCCCCAGAGGTGCGCGCCTTCAGCCACGAGCAGGAGGTCCGTTCGTGCGTAGTAACACGCTGGAATGATTTCCGCCGGATCGGTGGTGCTGAGTTTATTGCCGGTATTGTTATTGAAGCGCTCGATGGCCTTTTCGCATTTTCCGCAGAACCAGGGCTCCATGGCCTCCCGGGCGCTCCGGAACAAATCGTTGACGGGTACGTGTTCCATATTGCCGGTGAGCGCCGCGTCCGCCATGTGCCGGTATTTGGTGCGCTGGCGGAAAATTGGGTGGAGGTATTCCACACCGGCCAGCATCAGCGGTATATTGCTGTCGTGGAGCACTTCTTTCCAAAGGGTTTCGTCGACTTCGTCGAGGTACATGGAAATATTCGCCTTATCGTCTGGCTTGCCGGCGCCGATGCCGTGGTAATTGGCGCCCTGGCCTGCGCCGGAGCTGCTGGTGCGGAAGAGCTTCTGGTCGTCTTTTTCTTCAAAATGGACGACATCTTCCACGCCGCGCGGCATGCCGGGCACTTCCACTTCATGCATGCCCCAGGCGTCGGCTTCGTAGAGCGTTGCGCGGTGTTTGCTGAGGGCCAGGAGGTAGAAGCGCTCGTCGGCGGTGAGGAGCGGCAGGAGCGGGCTCAGGTAGAACGTATGATTGATGTAGAATTCCTGTTTTACCGAGTAAGGCAGCCGGATGAAACGGCAGTTGCCGGGTGCGAGGAAGATGGCGAGCCCTTCGCGCTGGTTGCGCCAGAACTGGTCGTCGTGCACCATGATCCGGGCGCATTCCATGAGCGGCCCCAGTTCGTGGCGCGGAGCGCCATTGCTGAGGAGCGCCAGTTCCACCTGGCGAACGAGGTGCTTCAGTGCGATGCTGTCTTGCTGCTCGTTCACTTCCACTCCGCGGCTGTGGGTGGGCAGATACACGGAAATGGTCAAGGGTGCGCGGTGGTTCGACAGCTGCGTGAAGATTTCGCGGTCGAGGGTATTAATTTCTGTAATTCCCTCGGGCGTAATTTGCTTACCTGAATGGGAGGGCGCTCCCGCAGCAGGGCGCGGTTTGGGCGCGGCCAGTTCTTCTTCTCCCTTCAATACGTTGCGGTTAGGGTGCAGCACGCGCACATTGGCCGCTGGTTTCTCCTCGTTTTCGGTATATCGCTGCGTGATGTCGCCGTCTTGTTCCAGTGTAGTGCCTTCCAGGTTGGGGCGGAGCCCGAGTTCGCTTTCATCGCCTTTTCCCGAAGGTTTTCCTTTTGGCGGGATGTATTTCCCTTCTCTGTCTTTTCCCATGGTGAAATTGAATTGGTGATCAGGAAAAACCGGTACAAACTCCATACCTCCGGCATCCCTGCGGGTATGAAAATTCCGATCCTGCGGCTGTTTCCACGCTAATCCTCACTTTGCGGAAGGTTTACACAAAGCCGGCCCGCTTTCTCCTGCTGTTTCGATACGCACGGCGTTTGCAGTTGTTATAGAAAACGTTTCAATCATCTTTCAAAACTATTTGTTATGCAGAACGAACAGCAGGAAATCCATGGCACCACCGTGCCGGTAAACCGTGAAGAAGCCGAACGCGGCTCCGTTGATCCGCAAAATATCCCGGGAGACACTGTCCGGGAAGAAGACGGCTCGCCCGTGGTCGACGAGCAGGATCTGTTAGACAACGACCTTCGCGAAGAGGAGGTTGAAAGCGAGGATCAGGATCCCGACACGGAAGGCCAGCCCTGAAGGGCACCCGTCAACGATTATTCATCTACACCAAACAAACAACCGTATGAACGAAAATGCATGCACAGGCCCCAAACCACCAGTGAATGTCGGGAAATTGGAACGTGTGCTTTCCGCCGCGGCGGGTGCCGTGCTCGTATGGAAAGCACTGACAAACCCCGGCGCTAAAGCCCTGAAAGGCGCAGCGGGAGCGTACCTGCTCTACCGGGCCGTTTCGGGGAATTGCCCGTTGTATACTGCGATTGGCAAGCAACGGCTCCCGGATCCCGTACAAAATATCAATATCCGCAGCACCATCACCGTCAATAAACCGCGGGAAGTGGTATATGCTTTCTGGCGGAAACTGGAAAACTTGCCGTTGTTCATGAAACATCTCCAATCCGTGGAGGAACGCGAAGGCGGGCAATCGCACTGGGTCGCGCAATTCCCCGGTTTTCCGGCGATCCTGTCCTGGGACGCTGAAATTGTTAAGGAAGAAGAAGGCAGTTTCCTGGGATGGAATTCCCTCCCCGGCAGCGTGCTCGACAATGCCGGCAAGGTGGAATTCCGCGATGCGGGAGAAGGGCAGACTGAAATTCAGGCCGTGATCACTTACCGCGCACCGCTGGGCCCGGCAGGTGAATCCATTGCAAGGTTGTTTACCCCCATGTTCAAAGACATGCTCCGGGAAGAACTCCTGAGCTTCGGCTATTTTATGGAGACGGGAAACCTGCCGGCCGACAGTAGCCAGCCCGGCAGGCGCAACCGCCATAAAACGCATTTCACGAAACATACATCCAACGGAAAAGAATCCGAATGGTGACGTAGCGATGGATTCAGATTTTCCCATCTGCGGTCTGGCTTTCAGGCCGGAAGAGGGGAAGGTCGTTTTCGTCGGACATCACTACATCGAAATCCTTTCCTACGGTGTTTTTTACATAATCACCGCCGGAAATGTGGAAGACGGTGGCGCCTGCGATTCTTTCGATCTGCGCGTTCAGCATATGGTCCATGCCTTGAATGTTGATGATGATCTGCCTGGTCATAACGAATGGTTTATAAGGTAAGTACGGCAAACCACAGGCCACGGTTAATGCTGTTGGCGTGGCATGCTTTTCGGTTGGATTTTTCCGTCAGTCTATTTTTCAAACTTTAAAATTTCCGGTTATGCAGGAACAACAAACCGCCCGCAAAACATTGCAGGGGCAATACATTTCTTTGGAAGGAAAAAAAGTCCTCATTACCGGGGGCACCACCGGTATCGGGCGCGAAATCGCGCGCATGCTGGCGGCGGAAGGCGCAAGCGTAATGATCTTCGGCCGCGATGAAAACGCTATGAACGAGGCGTTGGAAGATATCCGGGAGTCCGCTTCCGGCAACGATCCCGTCGGTTTTACGGCGGACGTGGCCACGGAAGAAGGGATTAAAAAGATCTTCTCCGAAGTAGACGCCAACGGCGGCATCGACGTACTGGTCAACAATGCCGCGTTGGGCTACCAGGGCATTATGGAAGGCAATTATGAGGAATGGCAATACATCCTCAACGTAAATATGCTCGGCTACCTGGCCTGTACGCATGAAGCTGCCAAAAGGATGGAAAGCGCCGGTGGTAAGGGACAGATCATTTATATCGGCTCCATGAGCGCAGACACCCGCGATCCCAAGAGCTCCGTATACGTGGCAACGAAATCCGGTATCCAGGGATTTGCCGAAGCGGCCAGGAAAGAGCTCAATCCCAAAGGCATCCGCATTTCATTGGTCGAGCCCGGTGCGGTGGATACGGATATGCAGGAACAGCCTGCCGAAGAAAAATTGAAGAAGATTGAAGCACAGGAAATGCTCATGGCGGAAGATATCGCCGAAGCCGTGCTTTTCGTGATCACGCGGCCGGAGCGTTGCGATGTGGTGGATATGAAAATCCGTCCGCATAAGCAGCTGATTTAACAGCGTGGTGCGCCCCGTGTTGAGGAGGGTTTACACATTCGTTTCTTTTCAGACACAACTACTTGCCTCAACAACAAGACGAATTTCCTGCTGTTACATGAAATCGAAATGGAATGTTTATTGGATCATACTCCAAAACATCATTTCCCACATAAAATCATTGTTATGTTCTACCACGTAAAGGAATTACAGTTCAATGCGCGCGTTTCCCGCCCCGATCCCGCGTTCGCCTCTTTGCTGCTGGAACAGTTCGGCGGCGCCAACGGGGAGCTGGCGGCGGCCATGCGCTACTTCACGCAGGCTTTTGGCGCCCGTAACCCGTTTCCCGATAAGTACGATATGCTGATGGACATTGCGACGGAGGAGTTCAGCCACCTCGAAATCGTTGGCGCCACCATCCAGATGCTGCTTTCAGGCGTGAACGGCGCGCTGAAAAACGCGGCCGACAGCTCAGAAATCATGCAGCTGCTCGACGGCTCCGCCGCCCGCGAATCCTTCATCCATAAAGCCATGGTAGCCCCGCAGATCCTGACTTCCACCGGCGGCGGTCCGGCGCTCACCAACAGCCAGGGCGTTCCCTGGACGGCAGCGTACATCAACGGCGACGCCAACGGCGATCTTTCGGTGGACCTGCGTTCCGACATTGCCGCCGAGTCCCGCGCGAAGATCACTTACGAATATCTCCTGCAGTTTACCGACGACCCGTATGTGAAAGAGACGCTGAACTTCCTCATGACCCGCGAAGTGGCGCACTTCCAGATGTTCCAGGCGGCGCTGGATACCATTCAGCCCAACTTCCCGCCGGGCGTCCTGCAAAGCGATCCCCGGTACAGCAATCTCTATTTCAACATGTCGAACGGCACGGACTACAGAGGCCCCTGGAACGAAGGCGCGTCCACGCACCTGGGGGAAACCTGGCAGTATATCGACGACCCGGTGAAGCATGTTATGGAAACGAACGGACTGCTCGATTGCGAACCGAAAGGCACCCCGCGTACACCGGAACTGGTCGCTGAAATGGACCGGGAAATGTCGAAAGTGCGCAGTGATATGGTGAAAATGGCGACGCCCGTCAGCGGCATGCAATGGAATATGGATAAAGACCCCGACGCAAACGGCATAGCAAATACGGAATCATGAACGGAAGCAAGACAGGACTGAGGCTCACTTATTTTACGGACCCGCTCTGTTGTTGGAGCTGGGCCCTGGAGCCCGTCTGGCAACAGGTGCGCGAGACCTGGCAGGGTCAACTGCAATGGCGATATGTGATGGGCGGACTGATCAAAGATTGGTCTTCTTACCGCGATACCATGCAGGCCGTTTCGCGCCCTGTCCAGATGGGGCCTGTGTGGCTGGAAGCCAAATACGCCTCCGGCCAGCCATTCAACGAAAAGATATGGATCACCGATCCGCCAGCTTCCAGCTGGCCCGCCTGCCTTGCGGTGAAATGCGCGGGAATGCAGGGAAAAGAAGAAGAAATGCTATTTGCATTGCGCTACGCTGTTATGGCGGGCGGCAGGAACATCGCGCGGAAGGAAGTGCTGATCAGCGTGGCGGAGGGCGCCGGCCTGGATATGGACCAGTTCCGCAAAGACCTCGTTTCGCCCGTAGCTTCCGCAGCCTTGCAGGCCGATATGAACGAGGCCCAGTTGAAAGGCATCCATCGTTACCCTACTTTCATTCTCGCCATGGATGGCCGTCCGGGCGTCCTTTTCACGGGCTACCGGCCGGCAGAGGCGTGGCATTCCATCATCAAAGACTATCTGGAAGGGCAGGAATCTGCCGCCTGACGGATAAATCCCGGTACTTAATTTGAGACCTGTGATAACTGTGGAAGCTTTTCCACCAAACCCGCTTATTTGTAACCCAGGCAATGTTATAACCAAATACTTACGCATGAAAGGCTTTTCTCCTTGGTATCACTTCGACAACAGGCCCGAAAACGGGCCGCTGTGGCACAGGAAAACGGGCAATATTGAATACGAAGCCCATGTTTCCGACGATTCACTGTGGATTAAAGTATCCGTCAGGCGCCAAACTGTACTTGCCCTGCGGTCGGGATATTTCCCCGGCAACGGTTTCAAGTTATTGCACACGGATGCAGGCGGTGATTCTTTTAAAATGCTGGCGGAATGCGTTGTGGGCCGTTACCATATTCCTATCTACCTGCCTGATCCATCTGTTCCCATTATCCGTTGCACAACCAAACTCACACCGAAAGCCGATTTGCGCATCCCTTTCTGGCCCCGCGACCTTATGGTTTGCCGGCCTTCGCAGGCGAAGGAGCCCTTCAAAGGCAAACTGTATGTGCAGCAGGAGGGCATCCGTTCGGGGTGGCTATTCGGTGGCATCGACAGTACGGACTCCTGCACTTTCCTCTACTTTCAAAATTTAACGGCGCTCAACGACTATGCGTTGCATACGAAAAAAGGCCTGGGAGATACCGTCGGCGGAGCGTGGCCGGAACTGGGTTTCGGCTTGCCGGCGGCGCCCGATGACCCGCTGCCTGCCAATACGGAGATCACGATCAATGACGCTTTCCTCATGATGCATGAAGACAGGCCGGAAGACGAGAACGACCTGGCAGCGCTGTTCCTGCAAATGCTGGGGCGTTTGTACCTGCACATCCCGTTGCCGGTGACCAGTTATAAACCCTGGCAAACCGTGCTGCAGGGCACGCTCCGTGATTTACAGGTGAATTGCGGCTGCTGGTATCGCGCAGGAGGCCATTCCTACCTCAACGCTTACCTCTGCGATTACGACACCGCGCCGGAGATCATGGTGCAACTGGCGGTTTTGCTGCCGCTGATGGAATATGAAAAATGGGCGAAGGGGCCGGATCTGAAAATCATTGAAACGATACAGGACGGCCTTCATGCTTT
>NZ_CALNBI010000116.1 GCF_937874145.1 uncultured Chitinophaga sp.
CGTAACTTTCGGCGGGTAACATTCCGGCGCAGCCATAACGGTGCTGCCTGCGCGGTAGGAAAAGGACGGCCGCGGTAACGCTTTCAGGCCGTGGCCGCTCCTTTTCTCGTAGGTTTTATTTTTGTACGATTAAAAAATCCTCTTTAAACTTGCATTCGAAATACGGCGTTTGCATACATCGTATCATGGAACCCCCGCCCTCCCCGCATCGTCGTCCCATATCGGCCGGTAGCGGACAACGGAAGGTGAAAACTGAACGTAACAGCCTGTAGCAGGCTCCTTTGAAAAACATATTATGACCCCGAAAAACGATTCCGCGCAGGAACTGCCCGTTTCCCAACTGGCCCTGCAGCAATTGATTTCCGCACCACTACGCGCCATGATGGAAGCGCAAACCGCCTCCGCGCTGGCTTCCGCAGAACTGGTCCGCAAAATCAGCTTCCACGAACCCGAGCCCGGCAAACGCGAAATCGCCATGGCGGATTTCAGTCATTCCCGCAACGGCGAAACCCGCACGATCCGCGTTCCGCTCATCTCGCTGGTGCCCGTGCAATCCCTGCGTATCTCCGAAGCGAAGTTGTCTTTCAACGTAAAAATGATACAGATCGAAAAACGGAACGGCGCCATGAAAGCCGCGCCCGCGTACCAGAAAAGTGGCACCACGCAGAAGCATTTCGAGATGAACATGCAGGTCACCGCCGTGCAGGAAGAGCTGCCTGCTTCCCTCCTGGCTGAGGTCGGCGTAGCGCCCGAATAACCCCACCGCTACCTTCTATTTATTCAATAATTAAATGTCAAAAAACAATGGCAAAGATTAATCCTAAAAGCCGTTCTACCCCGCGGCCCCGCGTAGCGCCCGCTACCGCCCCCACTGCAACCCCTTCAACCCCTGCTGTAACCGCTGCGGCTGACGTAGCGGCCGAATCCACCCGCAAACTCGCCAGGGCCGTTTCTTCCGGCCGCGCGCCCATGGCCAAGGGCATCAACACCGACCTCGTGTCGCAGCTGAACGCCATCGACTTCAAGAAAATGATCGGCGGCCCGCTCCAGGCGGCGGTTGATGCACAGGTTGCATCCGCCCTCGCCACGGTGAACTTCATCAATGAAGTAGGCTTTACCAAAGCCGAAGGCAGCGAAGAGAAAGAGCTCATCATGGTCGATTTCACCCACGAAAGAAGCGACGTGAACGACGAAGGCGAGGAAGTGAAGAAGAAAGTGTACGTGAAAGTGCCCCTCATTGCCATGCTCCCCGTTCCGAGCCTGCGCATCGAGCACGTGATCATCGATTTCAACGCCAAACTGAACTCCGTGGAATCTTCCAAAGTAAGCGAAGATATCGGTGTGAACGCCGAGCTGAAAGTGGGCTGGGGCCCGGTGAACTTCAAGGTGTCCGCCTCTTACCAGCGCAAATCCGTAACCGGTGTGGAAGTGAAAAAGGAGTTCGCACTGAACGTAAACGTGAAAGCCGTGCAGGACGAAATGCCCGCCGGCCTGGAGAGAATCCTCGGCATGCTTTCCGCATAATTGTATACCGGCGCCCTTGTCCGGGTTCGCGGGAACGAGGGCGCCATTTTTCCTTTTTCGTAGCTTTCAATTTCAAGCAACATGTCAAACATAACCCTGGCAGATTACGTCGGATTTATTTTCTCCGAAATCACACGCGCCCGCGATCATGCAGACCGCGTAGCGAAAGACATGGCGATCGCATATTCCAAAGACGATGTTCTGAAACATTTTTCCGTTCCCCGGTTTAAGATCCCGGAAATGGAACTGACCATCCCCGTGCTCATCTCCTCCGCCAAATTCTCCAATGCCATGGCTTTCACGATGCCGGCCGAAGACTTCAAAAAATATGTCAACAACCGCGTAAATTCCGCCATTCAAACCCTGCTCATCGCCAAATCCAAGCTTAGCCAGAACCCGGGCAATGTGAAAGACGACATCTTCGATATTCCCATCTTCCGCCAGCCTACCAATTACGAAACCTCCTTCGCGATCCGGTCGAAGAAAAGCCGGAAAGCCATCGC
Source organism: uncultured Chitinophaga sp. (assembly GCF_937874145.1). Classification (GTDB taxonomy): domain Bacteria; phylum Bacteroidota; class Bacteroidia; order Chitinophagales; family Chitinophagaceae; genus Chitinophaga. Next base: position 2,028 of record NZ_CALNBI010000116.1, read on the forward strand.
CATCAATGTGCCGGCCGAGGAAACAGTCGATAAGTTTTACCGTTTGCTGAAAGAAAACAGCGAGCCTTCTAAGCCGGAGAACATCGCGCAGGTTTGCCTGGCGGAAATGTTCAACGCGCGGCTGGAGCAATATGCGCTGGTGGCTTTCTACAAGGAACAATATCCGGGCAACGAAATGTTCACGCAGATGGTGGCTGAAGTAGTGGCGCGGATCCGGGAATACACGATGGTGACGCAGAGTAAAATGGAAAACCTGCTCGTCAACCCCGAAACTAATATCGTGAAAAACGGGAGCAGCGACGCCACCGTGTTTACCATCAAAGCGAAAATCCAGGAAGAAGGCGTTTTCGTGCGCACGGTGCGGAACGAGGAAACGGGCCAGGATCAGCAAATTGTCGAATTCGAATAAAAAGCCGAAATGCAAAGGTTCCATCATCAGATCCGGCAAGACCTTGCCGCCCTGCTGGGCGCCCTGAGTGCCGTGACTGAAAAATACAGCCGCAAAGACTACGATACCGACGCGGCCCTGCGCACCCTGCTCGACCGGGTGAATGCAGATTACAAGGACAGGGGCCTGCCCGACCGGGAGAGCCAGCTACAGCTGTTGCGGGCGGAATGGTCGGCGGCGGAAAAGGGCATTGATCCCTGTTCCGGGGAAAAGGTGACCGTGCGC
>NZ_CALNBI010000117.1 GCF_937874145.1 uncultured Chitinophaga sp.
CTTGCCCCTCGATCTTGTTTTGCGCGGACTGCGTATCCGAACTGCGTGTGTTTATTCGCGTTATATGATTCCCGGCGGAGTTGACGACCGGTTTTATTTTTCCGGCAGCTGTATTTTTTAGTTGTCCATCATCCCGCGAAGCGGTTATTTGTTTCTTTTTCGTGAAGATGACATGATCCTCATACACTTTATACTCCGCCTGCAGCTGAATTTGCATTGCATCCAGCAGCGCTTTTGCGGTGAGGTTTCGCTGCGATAGCCGGATGACCTGTCCCGGCCGGATCGTTTGGGAACTGAATGTGAACTGGAGCCCTGTTTGCCGGGAGACTTCCTTCCGCAAGTCGCCTGCGCTGATAAGTGTGGAAGGCAGGGAAACCCGCTTGCGCAGCGCGTCCTGCGCGGCCGAAGGGATGGCGCACAGCAGGAAGATGAGGGGCCACCATCGCTTAATCGCATGCATTTCCATAAATGTACACCGTGTCGTTGGCTTTGCGGTACTCCAGCCGCAGGGACTCCGTGATCACGGTCAGCACGTAGTCCAGCGGTTTATCGGTAAAAGAGGTATTGATGCGGCAATTGGCCAGCGCGGGGTTATCGAGCGCCACCGGGATGCCGTAGGCTGCGGAAAGTTTTTCGATCGCTTCTCCCAGCGGTGTATCATTGAATTCGAACACCGTTTTCGACGGCAGCACACCGGGTGAATCCGGGGACCTGCCCGCGAAGCGTTCCGCCTGCAACAGGTAAACCGTTCGCATGCCGGAACGCAGCAGCACACTGTCTGTTTTCCCCACGGCCCGCACCACGCCCTGGCGCACATCCACCGTAATGCTGTCAGGGTACTGGCGGACGTCGAAAACAGTTCCCAGCACACGGATGATCAACGGCCCCGCCTGCACGGTGAAAGGCAGCGCGGGATCGGCGGCCACTTCAAAAGTTGCGTTACCCATAATCGTAGTTTGCCGCCCGGTAAAGGGGTTGCTCACATATGCAGCCTTTCCGCCGGGTGCAATATGAACGACGGAACCATCCGGCAGCGGAGAACTGACGCCCACATCTTTGTTATTCTCGATCGAAATGCTCACTTCGCGGTCCTTTTCTCCAACATCACCTGAGAAGAACCAGAGGCTGCCTGCCAGTAAAACCACCACCGCCGCCGCAACCCACTGCGGCCAGATCCGGCGGATTTTCACCGGGGCTTCCTGTACCTTTTGCCAGTGCCCCCAAGCCGCGGCTACATCCGGCGGCTGATAGGGATCTCCCGGCCCGGCGGCATCCCAGGCCTTTTGCAGCTGCCGGAATGCCGCGGCATTGGCGGGCGTTTCCAGCCAGTCGCCGATGGCCATGGCTTCGTCCGGACCGGCTTCCCCGGCCAGGAACTTAACGAGCAGCTCGTCGGTAATGGTGATATGTGGATGTTGGCTCAAGTACAGATTTAAGATAATAATTTATCGATATACAACAGCAAAGCTCCGCCGGCCGCGATGTAATCCGCCAGTTTTTCCCGGAGGATGCGCAGCGCTTTGCTCATTTGCGTTTCTACGGTTTTCACGGAAATCGACAATGCCTGAGCAATTTCCGCGTATTTTTTATCCTGCTCCCGGCTCATGGTAAAGATGAGGCGGCATTGGGGCGGCAGGGCGTCCAGGGCGGCGGCGATGCGGGTATTCAGTTCCGCGAGGGCCAGTTTGTTGCCGGCGTCGCTTTGTACGGGAGGCGCGCCCTGGTTCAGCCAGGCCGTGAAATTCCGCATGTTGCCCGCTTTCCGGATGCGGTTCAGCGATTGATTATGGATGGCGCGGTAGAGATAAGGCCCGAGTTCTTCCGTATCATCCAGCTCTTCCCAGCGTTCCCACAATCGCGTAAAAACAAATTGCACGGTATCGCTGGCTTCGTCCTGATCCTTCAGTATCGTATAGGCATAACGATGCAGCTTTTCATACCAGGTATGAAAAGCCGCGGAAAAATCCGAAGCCAGGTATTTCTTGCCGTTGCTGTCCAATTCGATGCGGCGGCGCCATCATGCGGCCCGCTCTTCACAATGTAAAACACGCAAACGGTAGTTTACCCTGATGCGGGTTGAAATTTTTTTTAGAAAATGACCCTTTCCAGCTGGGTTGGCCAGGGTTGCTCGGGTTTTTCGCGGAGCTGGAGGGTATGGAGGTGGTGATAATTGTGGTAGATAGTGAAATACAGGACTTCCCGGGTGGTCAGCTTTCCCAGCAGGGGATGGGGGAGCTGGTAACGGTCGAGCTCGGCTTCCGGCCAGTTGCCCACCAGCCCGATCATCCTGTTTTTCTGTTGCGCAAACTGTTTGAGGAGGGTTTCGCGCTGTTCGATCTCCGTTACCGGCGGCACATATGGCCGGGTAGACACCGCGCCGTTTTTCAGCACATGGCGGTACGCTTCCCGGATTTCCTCGAAGCTGCGGGAGGCCCTGGCGGGCTTTCCGAACCAGCGGAGGAAGAAACGGGGCATGTTCAGGGCTTTGTTGACGGGTTTGGCGCTGCGGATGAGATGGTCGAGCTGCTGCCCGGCAGACCATTTTCCTTCCGGGGAAACGATAAAACGGTGGTCGGACAGATCGCCGACGAAAGTCGAGAAATCGGTAAAGCTTTTATCGAGGAGTTGCTGAATTTCAGATTGTTGCATAATGGGAGGGTTTCATTCCAACACTTCACATTCGAAGCCCTGCGCTTGAACGAACCGGATCATGGAAGGCTCGTCCACCTTCATGTCCACGACGCGGAGCACCTTGTCGCAGTCTTCGATGTCCACGTTGCAGGACGCTACTTCAAAGGTATTACAAATTGCGCTGATAACGCGTTTTCGGGCTTTCAGGGTGCCGATATTGGTCTTGAAGATGCCAATACGGGCTGCTTCGGTAACAGAGAGATGGCGTTGCATATGTCAGGTTTTAGGAAAGTGAATGGTTACTCGGGTTGGCGTTCAACGGGAGGCTGCTGCGGCTCCTCTTCGCGCTGCCATTTCCTGCCCCAGCAGCGATCGAAATGACTTTTCAGTTTTTCCTTCTCTTCGGGAGACATGTGTTCCATTTTAGCCTGCATCCGCTCCCATTTCCTTCTTTTCCAGCTGTTTTTCTTATCGTTATCTTTCATGAAACCGCCGAAAAGCAGTTTGCAGAGGATGAACAGGCCAAGGGCTTGCCAGAAAGTAATGACAGGGCCATGGAAAAGCTCGGGTACGAGCCAGTTCCAGAGCAACATCACGCCGAACCCGAGGGCGGTAACGCAGGCCGCGCCCAAAATCACAAACCCTACTATTTTCAAGCCCTTAAATTGTTTCTTGGTCATCATCTTTATGCGTTTTTCAATTCGTTGTACAATTGCGCGAGCCTTTCCCGGAGGTAAAGCACGGCGTATCTTTTGCGGGACAGCAGCGTGTTGACGGACACGCCGGTCATTTCCGCGATTTCCTTGAACGGTTTCCCTTCCACTTCGTGCTGCAAAAACACAAACCGTTGATCTTCCGGCAGTTCGTCGATCGCTTCCGTAATGGCTTCCGACATGAACTTGCGGAGCATCGGTTCATCGGTTTGGGAGCCGGAATCGGCCAGGATGTCGGACAGGTACAGGGGGCCGTCGCCATCCGCGCCCTCGAGTGCGTGGTCGGAGAAGCGGTCTTCCTTCTTTTTCCTGAACCAGTCTGTAATGCGGTTGCGGGCTACGGCAAAGAGCCAGCCGGTAAGGGATTCAATGGGTGAGCCTCCGCGGAGGTACTGGGTGAACTGGAAAAGCACGTCCTGCAGAATATCTTCCGCATCGGCGCTGTCTTCCACCCGCTTGCGGATGAATTGCAGGAGCCGTTGGCGTTCTTTTTCCACCGTACGCTGTATACGTTCGTTCTGTTCCAGGGCCATTGGTTTTTTTATGGAGAGCCACTCGTTCATCTTATGGTTAAAGACGAACAGGCGCTTAGCATATTGTAGGTTTTCCGAACTTTTTTTACCGGGTCTTGTAATTTTAATTGATGCACGACCATTCCCACTCCCACACTCCGCCTTCCGGCCAGCTGAACCGCGCCTTCCTCATCGGGATCGGTCTCAACCTCATGTTCGTTGTCGTAGAAGCGGCCGCGGGCCTCGCTACGGGCTCGCTGGCGCTGCTGTCGGACGCGGGGCACAACCTCAGCGACGTGGCCAGCCTGGGGCTGTCGATGGTGGCCTTCCGCCTCGCGCGCATCCCGCCTGGCTCTACATATACGTACGGCTACCGAAAAAGTACCATCCTCATTTCACTTTTAAATGCCGTTATACTGCTGGTGGCCGTAGGCGCCATCGGGTACGAGGCGGTCCGCAGGCTGCAAAACCCCGTGCCGCTGCAGGGTGGAACGGTGGCCGTCGTGGCCGGCGTGGGTATCGCCGTCAATACCGTATCGGCGCTGCTGTTCCTGAAAGATAAAGATAAAGACCTGAATATTAAGGGCGCTTACCTCCACCTGGTGGCGGATGCGCTCGTTTCGCTGGGCACCGTCGTGGCCGGGCTGCTCATGCTCTACTCCGGCTGGTATTGGCTCGACGCCGCCGTGAGCCTCCTGGTAATGGCCGTGATCGTATACGGCACCTGGGGACTGATGAGTGACAGCCTCCGCCTGTCGATGGACGGGGTGCCGGCGGGCATTACGGTGGAGAAGGTGCAGGAGCAGGCGCGGGAGATCCGGGGCGTGGTGGATCTGCATCATGTCCACATCTGGGCCGTCAGCACCACCGAAAACGCGCTCACAGCGCATGTAACCATCGCGCCGGGGCTGTCGGCGGAGGAGGTGGACCGGGTGAAGCACGACCTCAAGCATCTGCTCGAATCGCTCAATATCGTGCATGCCACGCTGGAAACGGAATATAACCATACCGACGGGGACGTCGGCTTCTGATTACTGAACCGCCACCACGTATTTTTCCTGGAAAAATTCTTCGGGGAACATTTTGTAGATAGGCACCATTTTGGGTCGGACGCCGCTTTCGCTGATTTCGGCCGCCAGGTCGCCACCTTTGAGGCAGATGAGGCCTGTGGGGCCGCCGGCGGCTTTTTTGACGAGGGGCTTGCTCCACCGCCAAAGGTCTTTGAGCGGGGCTACCGCGCGGGAAACCACCAGGTCGAACTTGCGGTTTTTGATGTCTTCGACGCGGGTGTGCTGGACCGTCACGTTTTGGAGGCCAAGGCCTTCTGCAACGGCTTCCACCACTTTCAGTTTTTTGCCGATGGAGTCCACCAGGTGAAATTTCACTTCAGGGAAGAAAATGGCGAGCGGGATGCCGGGGAATCCGCCTCCTGTGCCGAGGTCCACCACCTGGTACCCGTCGGGCAATTCCGCCACTGCGGCGATGGCCAGGGAGTGCAGCACGTGTTTTTCGTAGAGGGAATCGATGTCTTTCCGGGAAACGACGTTGATCTTTTCGTTCCACTCCCGGTATAAAGGTTCCAGCAACCGGAATTGCTCCAGTTGCCGGGGTGTAAAATCACTGAAATACTTTAAAACTTGCTCCATGCTATTTCCACTTGTTTCTTCCTTTCGCGAAGAACAATGCGGGCGTGAAGATAACATAATATAGGAACATGAGGATGTCCATCAGCCACACATACCAGAAGAGGTCGCGTTCGTCGAGGGTTTTGAGGGCGAAGCCGGAGATGACGGTTTGCACCAAAATGCGCGCTCCCAGGATGCCGAGCGTGAAATACAGCATGGGTGTGTAAAACAGCGCGAGGGCGAGGGCGGGGTAGAAGAGGAAGTGGGTGAGGGAGAAAAGGCCCAGCAGGAATTTGTGGCCGGTGCGGTAATAGCGGCCGGTCGACATATGCCGGGTTTTCTGTCCGAACCAGTGTTTCCATTTGCGTTTGGGCTCCGAGTAGGCGAAGGCCAGTTTATCGATCACTACGGCCGTGTTTTTGCTGGTGGCGGCGCGGTTCACGAACAGGTCATCGTCGCCGGAGGCGATATGCTGGTGGGCGGTGAAGCCTTTGTGGCGGAAGAACAGGTCCTTTTTATAGGCGAGGTTGCGGCCAACGCCCATGTACGGGATGCCGGAAAGGGCGAAGGAAAGGTATTGGAGGGCGCTGAACCAGGTTTCGTAGCGGATGACCTTGTTGAGAAAACCGGGCTTTTTGTAATAGGGGCCGTATCCCAGTACGATTTCCTTCCCGTTGCGGAAGCCCTGGCTCATGAGGTTGAGCCAGTGGATGCTGCCGGGTTTGCAGTCGGCGTCGGTCAGCACTACCGTTTCGAATTTGGCGCCTTTAATACCGATGGAAAGGGGGTATTTTTTCCCGGGGATGAATTTGGCGGCCTGTTTGATTTCGATATGCCGGCAGTGTGGATAACCGTTTTCAATGGAGGCGAGGTAATATTTGGAATCGTCTTCCGAATTGTCGTTCACGACGATCACTTCGTAGGACGGGGCGCTGTGGACGTGGTATCGTTGCTGGAGAACGGTGGGGAGGTTCATGGGGAGGCTCCTTTCTTCGTTCTTAGCGCAGATGATGACCGATATATCGCCGCCCGGGGGCTCGTCGAGGTCGAATTTCCGCCTGTAAAACGCGACGCGGGAGAAGAAAATCAGGTAGTATAAGACCTGGATGCCCGCAATCGCGGCGAAAGTATAGAAGAAAATTAAGCCCAGATTATCTGACATAAGGGGCAAAAATATAAGTTTTTATTTATCTATATAAAGTTGTGGACAAAATTATTTAGTGAATGGTTTTAAAGGTGATCGAGAATAAATTTCGGATCGATTTGCAATTTCCGGTAAATAGCCTTGATAAATTGCGCATCCGGTTCGCGTTTGTTGTTAAGGATAAGGGAGAATTTGGAAGGTGAAATACCCAGGAACGCAGCCATTTCCTTTTGGGACATGTTCATCTCGAACATTTTCAGATCGAGCATCCCGGCAAGGGAATTCGGTTTCGGCAAAGTGAAGTAATGCGCTTCATATTCCTGTACGGTATTGACCATTTCCTGGAGAATGTCTATATCTTTTTCCGTTAGCGCGTCGCTGCCTTTCTTCATAAGCTGTTCAATCTCCTGCATGAGTTTATCATACTCATTTTCCGTAGGCAGCTTATGCTTTCCGACCTTTTTCGACATAGTGGGAGGTGCTGGCATGAAAAAATAGATTTGTCTTGAATACCCTTGCCTTTCTTTTTATAATAAACTTACATCCAGTTTGTTGTACATCGCATGCGTGCCAATCCATCGGATAAACGCTGTCCGTACCGGGAAAATAATCCGGACGATCAGCCTGAATTGAAAATCGCTCCAGTCAGACCCTGCTGATATCCGGAACCAGTTTAACGAAGCATCGCCCGAAACAGGATATCTCACAGCGAAGTCATTCAGCGCCTTCCTGCTGATTACAACCATATTAAAAATACGCATAAATTGTATAAAGTGAATCATTATTTCGAATTTCTAAATAATTGCTAATAATATTAGTTAAAAGCCTGTTAACCGTCCCCGGGAATTTCAATACCTTTGCCCCCTGAAAAAAACTGCGAGGCTTTGGATTTCAAACTGATCACCACAGACCCCTCGGGCGCAAGAGCCGGGGTCATCACCACGGACCACGGCGCCATCGAAACGCCCATCTTCATGCCCGTGGGCACCGTCGGCTCCGTGAAAGCCGTTACCCAGGAACAACTCCGCAGCGATATCAACGCGCAGATCATCCTCGGCAACACCTATCACCTCTACCTCCGCCCGGGAACGGAAGTCCTCCGCAAAGCCGGCGGCCTTCACCGCTTCAACGGATGGGAGCGCCCTATCCTCACCGACTCCGGCGGGTACCAGGTGTTCTCCCTCGCCGCCAACCGCAAAATCAAAGAAGAAGGCGTCGTCTTCCAAAGTCATATCGACGGCTCCCGCCACCTCTTCACCCCCGAAAACGTCATGGATATCCAGCGGAACATCGGGGCCGACATTATTATGGCCTTCGACGAATGCCCACCATACCCCAGCGAATACGGGTACGCCAAAAAAAGCATGGAGCTCACCCACCGGTGGCTCGACCGCTGCATCCGCCGCCTCGCCGAAACCGGTCCCGTGTACGGGCATGAGCAAACGCTCTTCCCCATCGTGCAGGGAAGCACTAATAAAGACCTTCGCCGCGCCTCCGCAGAAGCCATCGCCAGCCGTAATTGCGCCGGCAACGCCATCGGGGGCCTCAGCGTGGGCGAGCCTGAAAATGAGATGTACGAGATGTGCGGCATTGTGACCGAAATCCTCCCCGCAGAGAAGCCCCGCTACCTCATGGGCGTGGGCACGCCCTGGAATATCCTCAACAACATCGAGCTCGGTATCGATATGTTCGACTGCGTAATGCCCACCCGCAACGGCCGCAACGGCATGCTGTTTACCTGGGACGGCGTCGTGAACATCAAGAATAAGAAATGGGCCGGCGATTTTTCGCCCATCGACGCAAAAACGCCCTGCTTCGCCAGCCAGCACTACACCCGGGCTTACCTGCGCCACCTTTTCGTGGCCGGGGAATTCCTCGCCCTTACGCTGGCGAGCATCCACAACCTGGCGTTCTACCTTGACCTCGTGAAAGCCGCCCGCCGGGAGATCCTGGCCGGTACCTACGGGGAATGGAAGCGCAGGATGGTGCCGCAGTTGCAGACGCGGCTGTAAGGGTATGTTAAAATTCATCGTCATACGATATATTGCACCTGCATTCCGGCGGGAATGTTAGCTTTGCAACCTGACGGCCACGCCGTTCCGAACAAACCATATGAAGAAGATCGACTGGTATATATTACGTAAGTTCATCGGGACCTTTATCTATTCCCTCATGGTGCTGCTGGTCATTTCCGTGGTGATCGACATCACGGAGAAGATCGACGACTTCCTGGAGCATGATCTCTCCCTGGGCTTCGTTTTCATGAATTATTACATCGGCTTTATCCCGCACATCGCGGCATTGCTGTTCCCGTTGTTCATCTTTATTTCTGTGATCTTTTTCACTTCTAAAATGGCTTACCGTACGGAGATCGTGGCGATCCTCAGTGCCGGGGTGAGCTTCCGGCGGTTCCTGCGGCCTTACTGGGTAGGGGCTATTGGATTCGGGGCCATTCTCTGGGTCGCCAACCAATGGATCGTACCGAAGGCCAACCGCATCCGCACCACCTTCGAAACCAAGTACGTAAAAGACCAGAAAGACCAGAAGGCGCTGGAAGATAAATCCATGCGCATCGATACCTCCACCTATATCACTTTCGGGTATTACGACCCCAATTATAAAAACGGTACCAATTTCATTCTCAACCGGATCGACGGGCAGGACCTGGAGTACATTCTCCGGGCCGACCGCGTTACCTATGATACCGCCTCCAGAAAGTGGAAACTGGAAGGCGTATCGGAGCGGCGGATCAACGGGATGAAGGAGGTTTTCGCGACCCGGCCCGATACGGCGCTGAAACTGGCGCTTGACCCGTCGGAGCTGATCGAGATCCGGAACCGGCAGGAGGGGATGACCACGCCCGAGCTGCGGGAATACCTGGCTAAGGAAGAGCTGCGCGGGGCGGAAGGCCTGAGCGTATATTATGTAGAGGAGTACCGCAGGACATCGGCCGCCGTGGCCGTAGTGATACTGGTGCTGATCGGCGCCATTATTTCCAGCAAAAAGGTGCGGGGCGGAAGCGGGTTGCACCTGGCGATCGGGATCGTGATCAGCGCAACGTATATCCTCTTCATGCAGTTCTCCACCGTTTTCGCCACAAAAGCAGATCTTGACCCCTTGCTGGCGGCATGGATTCCCAACTTTGTTTTCGCTGGACTGGCCTTTTATCTCTACTTACGGGCGCCCAAGTAACCCGGTTGACCATTTTCGGCCAAAAGTTGAATTTCTCCGTTAAATCTGTCTTAAAAGGGCGGGATTTAATTTATTAATCATTACTTTTGTTCATTGATCGATTACGTTAATTTTTCTAAATCATTGTGGGAAAATGAGTTATATAAAAGAGAAATTCAAGGCAAAGGCAGATGAACTGGGCGCAGAGGTTAAGGACCTGCTCAAGAATCACGGAACAAAGAAGGTAGGCGATGTTACGGTAGCCCAGGCTTACCAGGGCATGCGTGGCATTACAGGGCTGGTTACTGAAACCTCCCTGCTGGATGCAAATGAAGGTATCCGTTTCCGCGGATATTCCATCCCCGAGTTGCGCGAGCATCTCCCGAAAGCCCCCGGAGGCGCAGAGCCCCTGCCGGAAGGGCTGTTTTACCTGATGCTGATCGGCGAACTGCCGACCGAAGCGGACGTTCAGAACCTCAGCAGCGTGCTGGGCCGCCGTTCGCACGTGCCCAACCACGTGTTTGACGCCATCAACGCACTCCCCCTCCATACGCACCCCATGACCATGTTCACCGTAGCGGTGATGGCATTGCAGACCGAATCCGTGTTTGCCAAAGCGTATGCCGAAGGGATGAACAAAAAAGATTACTGGAGCTATATGTATGAGGATACCCTGAACCTCATCGCCCGCCTCCCCCGCGTAGCGGCATATATCTACCGCCGTAAATATAAAAACGACCAGCACATCCAGCCCGACGGCATGCTCGACTGGGCAGCCAACTTCGCCCACATGCTGGGTTATGAAGATGAAGGCTTCAAGGAACTGATGCGCTTATATATGGTGATCCACGCCGACCACGAAGGTGGTAACGTGAGCGCCCATACTACGCACCTCGTAGGCTCCGCCCTCAGCGACGCTTACCTGTCGTTCGCAGCCGGCATGAACGGTCTTGCCGGTCCGCTCCACGGCCTGGCCAACCAGGAAGTGATCAAATGGATCCTCGACATGAAAGAAGAGCTCGGCGGCGGTGTTCCGACCAAAGAGCAGATCGATGCTTTCGTTCGCAAGACCCTTGCAGACGGTAAGGTGGTGCCCGGCTACGGTCACGCCGTTCTCCGCAAAACCGATCCCCGCTTCACCGCTCAGCAGGAATTCGCGAAAAAACACCTGGCCAGCGACGAGCTGGTGCAGATCGTTTGGCGCGTATACGAAACCGTTCCCGGCATCCTGGGCGACCTCGGCAAAGTTAAAAACCCCTGGCCCAACGTGGACGCGCACTCCGGCGCGCTGCTCCTGCACTACGGCCTGAAGGAATACGAATTCTACACCGTCCTCTTCGGCGTTTCCCGCGCACTGGGCGTACTGGCTTCCCTCTGCTGGGACCGCGCCCTCGGCCTCTCCCTCGAGCGCCCGAAATCCGTGACCACCGAATGGATGAAAGAATTCGTGGAAGGTAAAGTTGATGCAAGCGCCGAATAATCCCGGCCTGGTTTCATCATAAGATTCAAGCCCGGAAGCCACCGCTTCCGGGCTTTTTCATGACGCCCGCCGTTTGCCTTTTCTCCCTAAATTGCCGTACTTCGTACCTCCAATCCGCAGCGTGAGTTACATCGCTTCCATATTGAACAATCCGATCGAATACCTGAAGGGCGTAGGCCCGCAGAAAGGCGAACTGTTGCGCAAGGAAATCAATATCCACACTTTCCGCGACCTGCTCGAATATTTCCCTTTC
>NZ_CALNBI010000118.1 GCF_937874145.1 uncultured Chitinophaga sp.
CCCACGAACCAGAGATTCCAGCTTTCCTTTTTTCAGTATGACTGGAAAAAGGAAAGCTGGAATCTCTGGTTCGTGGGCGGCATCACGCTCGGGGCGCTGCTCGTGCTGTTGTTTTTGAACAACGGCGAGCCGGTGGACCTGAACCCTGCTACCATCGCCGCCTTGCGTAAAAACGGCGTGCAGGAGTTCGACGAACTGCTGCCCGGCGACATCTTCAACTGGGGCAATGCCTTCAGCGGTACGGGCCTCCTCTTTTTCGTAGCCGGCGGATTCATGGTGGGCTTTGGCACGCGCTACGCGGGCGGTTGCACATCCGGCCATTCCATCTACGGCATTGCAACGCTGCAATGGCCTTCCCTGGTGGCTACGCTTTGCTTTATGACGGGCGGCTTCACCATGTCCAACCTTATTTTACCACCTCTCATGCGCTGGCTGCTCTTATGAAAAACCTGAAATTCCTCATTGCCGGGATGCTTTTCGGCATTATCCTCGTGAAGGCGGAAGTGATATCCTGGTTCCGAATCCAGGAAATGTTCCGGCTCGAATCTTTTCACATGTACGGCGTCATAGGCAGCGCTATCGTTACCGCCATGCTGGGCGTGATGCTCATCAAAAAGATGGGCTGGCGCAGCATGAACGGGGAGGAGATCGTAATCCGGAAGAAACCCTTCAACCTGGGCAATATTATCGGCGGACTGATCTTCGGACTGGGCTGGGCTATTACCGGCGCATGCCCCGGACCGCTCTTCGCGCAGATCGGCAGCGGTTTCACCGTGGTGATCGTTACCTTGATCAGCGCCACTGCGGGCACCTGGGTGTACGGTTTGCTGAAAGACCGCCTCCCGCATTAATCCTGCTTGCCCGTTTGGGTTGAATACGTGCTTTCGAAGATTTTGTCCGCATTGTTGGCTTCGAAGCCCTCGCGCCGGTGCTCCCTGCGGATATCGGCAGGCGCCAGCTGCGCGAACTGTGGCAACACCCTTCTTTCCGCGAACTCCACATACGAACCGGCGATCTCATGCTTTTCGCCGCCGGCGAACTCCGCTTCGATCATCCGCGCTACGGTGCTGCTTTGCAGCAACGCATTATCCGGGCTGGTCTTTATCTTCCCGCCGGAATCGTTCAGGCGGAAGCCTTCCTTCTCCAAAAACTTATTGAAATCCGCTACGGTATTATATCCTGTGGGTAAATTATGTACGCTTACGGTAAAGTGGTTGAGGTAATAACGGTTGTAAATTACCCATCCCGCATACTCGCTTTCCGCCGCCAGCTGCTGGAAATCGGCATAAGTAGGCGTGCGCCATAAACCGCTGTGGAGGAAATGGTCCACGGCGGCAGCATCGTCGAGGTTCAGGGCATTCACCGGGTCGGAAGTTACTTCGTCGGTATAACTGTGCATGAGCTGCTGCGCGGCAGGGGAGAGGTCTTTCACGCGGAGCTCGGAAATGAAGATCCGCGGGAAATTATCGGAAGGTGGCGCATACCAATATGCATCCAGTTTCTTTTCTGCGAACTTGTAATAATCCATTTTACGGTAGCCGTAATGGAGGAATATTTTCTCGAGCGACTGTATGCCGAGGTGCGGCACGCCAAGGGTCCGGAAAGCGATGTGATCGTTTTCGATGTCTGTGGCTTTCGCGATGATGCCTTCGCGGATCATGGCTTTGATGATTGCGCCCACGTCCGGGACGCGCTCCTGGTAACGGCTCATCAGTCCGTTCAATACTGTTTCCAGTGTTGTCATCAGCTTGGATTTTGTAAAAATGTTTGGGAGATATGCGGATTGCGGGGTAAACGCAGGCTCATGGCACGTGCGAGCAGGTGCTCCGCAGGTACGATAAAAGGGAAAGTTGTATGTTAATCATCGCATTCACGGAAGCGAATATAACAAAAGCCGGGGAATTTTACATATGGGCTCACCAGGGGCTCAGTAGTGCTACAGTACAGATACCGTACTGCAACCGTAGTAACTGAGTATTTTAACTAAAGAATTAGTAGCGAAGAGGATATAAAAAGCCGTATCGGGGAGGATACGGCCTTCAGGTATTTTACTGCGCGATTTATCAGTATTGCTCGTTGTCGTTCGGGAAATCCTTCGCTTTTACGTCGCTGATATAGTTTTTGGTAGCGCCGAGGATTTCGTCGTACAGGTTGAGGTAGCGGCGGAGGAAGCGGGGTTTGAACTCCTTGTTGATGCCCAGCATGTCGTGCATCACCAGCACCTGGCCATCCACGTATTTGCCGGCGCCGATGCCGATGGTGGGGATGGTGAGGGCTTCTGAGACCTTCTTACCCAGCTGGGCGGGGATTTTCTCCAGTACGATGGCGAAAGCGCCGGCTTCCTGGAGGAGCATGGCGTCGCGGATAAGCTTGTCGGCCTCGGCATCTTCCGTGGCGCGCACGGCGTAGGTACCGAATTTATATATGCTTTGCGGCGTAAGCCCCAGGTGGCCCATCACGGGACCCCCGGCGCTGATGATCCTTTTCACCGATTCGATGATCTCTTCGCCGCCTTCGATTTTAACACCGTGGGCGCCGGTTTCTTTCATGATCCGGATCGTGGAAATAAGCGCTTCTTTGGAATTGCCCTGGTAAGAGCCGAAGGGGAGATCCACCACTACGAAGCTGCGCTTGATGGCGCGAACCACCGAGGCGGCGTGGTAAATCATCTGGTCGAGGGTAATGGGAAGGGTGGTTTCATGACCGGCCATCACGTTGGAAGCGGAATCGCCTACCAGGAGGATGTCTATGCCCGCGTCGTCGAAAATACGGGCCATGGAAAAGTCATATGCGGTCAGCATGGAAATCCTCTCTCCGTCCGTTTTCATCTTTTGCAGCACATGCGTGGTGATGCGCTTGATTTCTTTATTTACAGCAGACATTGCAGTACGTATTTACGCCGGGCCCCATGCCCGAAGCGGCACAAAGGTTGGAATATTTACCGGATTTGCCTACATTTTTTTGACCTACGGCACGGCCATGGCGGAAATCTCTTTGTAGAGGGCGCGCACCAGCCCGTCGGCCAGTCCGATCTTGGGAACGAAGATCTCCTGGATGTCGGTCCACCGCATTACATTCACGTATATCTGCAACGCAGGTACGATCACGTCTGCACGGTCTTCCCGGAGGTTATAGAGATGGATGCGCTCTTCCACCGTAAAACTGCTGAATTCCTTGTAATAATCCTTCAGCTGGTCCAGCGTCAGCGGCTTGCCTTCTTTCTTTTTGGATAATGAAAACACCTTGTTGATGTTGCCGCCGGAACCGATGGCTACCACCTGGTTGTAGCCTTTGAGGTTTTGGCGGAGGAATTCCTTCATCTGCTGCCAGTGGTCTTCTTCCACCTTGCCCTGCAGCAGGCGGATGGTGCCAATGTTGAAAGATTCTTTAAAAATGAGGCGGTTGCCGTTGAAGAACGTCAGTTCCGTGCTGCCGCCGCCTACGTCGATATAGAGATACCCCCGCGTTTTGTCGAGGTTCTCGGCGATGTGGTTTTCGTAAATGTAATTGGCTTCTTCCTGCCCGGTGATCACCCGGATCTCCATGCCTGTTTCCCGCTTCACCCTTTCCAGTATTTCCGCGCCGTTCGATGCATCGCGCATGGCGGAAGTGGCGGCGGTTTTGAGGTATTTCACCTCGTAAACGTCGAGCAGGAGCTTGTAGGCTTTGATGGTGTTGACGAAGCTCTCGGCCCTTTTGGCGGAAATGGCGCCGGTGGCGAACACGTCCATCCCCAGGCGCAGGGGTACGCGCACCAGGTTCACTTTGGTGAAATCCATTTCTCCGTTTGCTTTGGGCGACGCTTCCGTGATCAGGAGGCGCGCCGCATTCGATCCTATATCTATGGCTGCAAGCTTCATTCCGACATCAGGCGGTTTTGGTGTACCGATGCGTCAAATATAGGATTTGTCGTGCAGATATTTGAAAATCTCCAGCTGTGCCCGGACTTTCCGGCCGGGCGTGTGCTTATAGGCGTTCTGCTGTTCGTTGTCGAGGATGCGCACCTTCACGTTGCTTAACAGCTGTATGTTCAGTATCTCGATCAGTTCCTGCCGTATCACGGGGTCCACCACCTCCGCCGCGGCTTCCACGCGGTGGTCGAGGTTGCGCGTCATCCAGTCCGACGACGCGATGTACACCTTCTCCTGCCCGCCGTTATGGAAAACAAAAACCCGCGCATGCTCCAGGTATTCGTCCACAATACTGATGGCTTCGATATCCTTCTTCCATTTCTTGTTCGACGTATAGGCGCAGCAGATGCCGCGGATGATGAGCTTCACTTCCACGCCCGCGCGGGCTGCTTCATAAAGCTTCTCGATCATGATATCGTCCGACAGCGAGTTCATCTTCAGCGTGATCGCTGCGGGCTTCTTATGGCGCGCGTTGCGGATCTCCCTGTCCATGAGGCGAAGGTACGATTTGCGCATGTTATGCGGGCTCACCAGCAGGGTTTTGCACTGCAGGAGAATTTTCTCGTCGTGCCGGGGGCTTTCCAGGTAGCGGAAAATGCGGTTGATGTCGGCCATGATGCCGCGGTCGCTCGTCAGCAGGCAATGGTCGCCGTAAACTTTGGCGGTGCGCTCGTTGAGGTTCCCCGTGCTAACGAAGCCGTATTGCACGGTGGAGTTCCCGCTGCGTTTCTTGATCACGCAGATCTTGGCGTGCACCTTCATTCCCGGTACCCCGTAGATCACTTTCACGCCTTCTTCCTCCAGCCTTTCCTTCCACTTCAGATTGGCTTCCTCATCAAAGCGCGCCCGCAGTTCGAGCACAACCGACACCTGTTTGCCGTTCCGCACGGCATTGATGAGCGCATTGATGATACGGCTGTTCTTGGCAAGCCGGTAAGCGGTGATTTTGATGGTCGTCACCAGCGGGTCCATCGCCGCTTCGCGGAGCAGGTCGATGATGGTATCGAAAGAATGGTAAGGCGTATGCAGCATCACATCCTGTTCGCGGATCACGCTCATTACGCTCGGTACGTTCTGGAACAGGGGATGGATGAGGGTTTTGCGGCGCATGCGCTCGCGGGTAAAGACTTCATCCGGAAAATCCATGAAGTCTTTGAAGTTATGGATACGCCCGCCGGGCAGGAGGTTGTCCTTTTTCGAAAGGCCCAGGCGGCGGATGAGGAATTCGAGGAGGTACGGATCGATCTGGTGATCGTATATAAAACGGACCGGTTTGCCCTTGCGGCGGGCTTTCAGGCCTTTTTCCAGCTGGTGGATGAGCGGCGTGGCGATGTCGTTGTCGATGTCGAGCTCGGCATCACGCGTCACCTTGATGATGGAAGAGCTGAACTTATCGTACCCGAAATAGGAAAAGATATGCGGCAGGTTGAAGCGGATGACGTCTTCCATCAGCATAATATCGTGCTCGCCTTCCTTGCTGGGCAGGATAAGGAAGCGGGGCAAAACGGTGGTAGGGATTTCGATCAGTGCATACGTCTGACGCACTGAATTATCTTCCTTCGCCAGCACCACGGCGAGATAGATGGATTTATCGCGCAGATAGGGGAGGTTGGGAATGGATTCGATCATAAGCGGGATGATGTTGGTGCGCACTTGATCGTTGAAATAGTTCTGCACGAATTTCTGCTGCTCGCGGTTGAGTTGTTTTTCGGTATGCAGGAAGATGTGGTCGCGTTTGAGCTCTTCTTCGATTTCTTTCCAGATACGGTCAAACTCCTGCTGCTGCGCGATCACCGTGGCCTGGATCTCTTCGAGGATCAATTCGGGATTGTCTTCCAGGTGCATGCGGGCGCTGCGGCCGAATGCGACCATGCGCTTGAGCGTGGCAACGCGCACACGGAAGAACTCGTCGAGGTTGTTGGAAAATATGCCGAGAAAGCGGAGCCTTTCGTAGAGGGGCACGGTAGTGTCGGCAGCCTCCTGCAAAACCCTGGCGTTGAACGAGAGCCAGCTGATATCCCTTACAATCGTTTTCTTTTTCGCAAAAGCCGTCTTTAGTTTCGTCGTCTTCTTCACCGGTTTGTTTTTAAGGGGCGCCGGTAATATGGCGGCGGTAGAGTCGGATCTCATAAATGCACATGATTTTGGAGCGTTGGCAGGGCCAGTAAAAATGAATGGCAAAAATGAGGAAAACCCGGGCGCCAAGTATCCGTGCCGTGTTAACTTACCATTAAATTACGCATTTCCGGCATCAATTGTTGCCGGAGCGGGAGGATGGGCGCATGAAAAACGGTGATCCCGGCAGTGTTGTCAGGGGTTTTCGGTTCCGGACTTTTTGTTGTAAACAGGAATGGCGGCCATGCTGCCGAGGCCAAGCACGAGCATGAGCGCCGTCTGCGCCAGCCAGATGATCCAGCCGAAAGCGAAGCCGATGGTGGCGGAGATGCCGTAAAGGATGAGGATTTGCTGCACGATGTACTGGTACGCACCGATCCCGCCCTGCGTGGCGATCATGCCGATGCTGCCGAAGGCGAGGATGGAAAGCGCTGCTTTAACGCCGAGCCCGATCGTTTCTTCGAGGCACCAGAATGCGATGTAGACCTGCGAGAAATACAGGAACCACATCAGAACGGTATAGAATAGGAACCAGCCCTTGCCGCGCAGCTTGCCGACAGACAGGATACCTTCCACGATGCCGCGGAGCAGGTTGCGGAAAGAAATACCGGCCTTGGTGTGCCGGAAACGGCGCAGGAGCCAGGCGGCGAGCGCAATAAAAGCAATGCCCCCCAACGCTATAATCCCCCAGGTAGCCATCGGTACCCCGGTAAACTTACCGGATAAAGGCACCCAGATGTATTCGTCCACGAAAGCACCGACCACATCCACCTGCACCAGCACGGTCACCGTCAGCAGGATAATGAGGCACAACAGGTCGATGGCGCGCTCGGCGATCATGGTGCCCACGAGGCGGTCGACCGGGATCTTTTCGTACCGCGACAGCACCCCGCAGCGCGCGACTTCGCCCAGCCGCGGAACGGCCAGGTTGAGGAGGTAGCCGATCATCACGGCGAAAAACGTATTGAGTTTTTTGGGAGCGTACCCCAGCGGGGTAAACAGGAGCCGCCAGCGGATGGCGCGCACCCAGTGGCTGGCGAAACCCAGGATCATGGCGGGGACCAGGAGCCAGTAATTACCCTGGCGCATGGCATCCTTGATCTCGTTGACCTGCTGTGGCGTGAACCCGCGCACCGTCCACCAGATGATTAATATACCGAGGCCGAGAAAAACAGCGAATTGCAGGAATGTTTTAAGCGATTTCGGCATAAACCAGGGGAGGATGAGCGGGTTGCGGATTATAATTTATTGCCTTCCTTCGGGAAAACAGCGATGGGAACGAAGGTTTTGGCGGCTTCGAAATCCATCGTGGCGTAGGAAATGATGATGACGATATCGCCCACGGCAACGAGGCGCGCGGCCGGACCGTTCATGCAGATCACGCCGGACCCGCGTTTGCCCTTGATAATATAAGTTTCGAGGCGCTCTCCGTTATTCACGTTCACGACCTGCACTTTCTCATTGGCGATCAGGTTGGCTGCATCCATCAGATCTTCATCGATGGTGATGCTGCCCACGTAGTTCAGATTGGCTTCCGTGATAACCGCGCGGTGAATCTTGGATTTTAATACTTCGATCAGCATATTTCTGGTGTAGTCCGCAAAGGTAGAGGAATTTCCTTTAAATAACCTAGCCGCCGAGGGTCATATTGTCAATCAACCGGATATCTCCCAGCCTGGCTGCCACGAGAATAGCCATGAGACCGTCTTCCGGCGCCTCCAGCAACCGGAGGTCGTTCCCGGAGGCCAGCTCCAGGTAATCCGGCTCGAATCCGGCGGCTTTGAGGCGCGTTAGCCCTTCGGCCTGCAGCTCCGCGAATGGGCGGGAACCGAGGTTATCTTTCACCCATTGCAGCGTGCGGCTTATTTCCACGGCGGTGGTCCGCTGTTCGGGTGTGAGGCGCATGTTGCGGCTGCTCATGGCGAGGCCGTCGTTCTCCCGCAGGGTGGGACAGATATGCAATTGTGTATTTATGCCGGTAATCTCCAGTAACCGTTTGATAATCATGCATTGCTGAAAATCTTTCTGGCCCATGAAAAGGTCGTCGGGCTGTACGGCGTCCAGTAACTTATGGACGATGATGCCTACGCCCTGGAAGTGATTGGGGCGGTATGCGCCTTCCAGCACGGATTCGATATAGCCGAAATCGTAATGCGGGTGTGCCGCTCCGGGCCCTTCGGGGTACATTTCTGCCACGGAAGGGAGGAAGAGATAGTCGACGCCGGCGGCGGTGAGGAGGAGGATATCCTGTTGGAGGGTGGACGGGTATTTTTCGAAATCTTTCGGGTCGTTGAATTGGGTGGGGTTGACGAAGATGCTTGCCACCACGATGTCTGATTGTTGTTTGGCCGATTGGATGAGGGAGATGTGTCCTTGATGGAGGGCGCCCATGGTGGGGGCGAATCCGATCCGTTTTCCTGCCTTTTTTTCCTGTCCCAGCGCCTGCCCGAGATCCGCTACCCGCTTGAATAAGTACATAAACCTTTGCTTAAAAGGATGTTAAAAGTGACAATTTGGCCAGTATTACCTAAAAATTTCGTAGTTTTGCATGCCAAATTAAAAATAACTGCATTAATAATCAGCAATAAATGTCCACAAAGAAAAGAATTCTTTTTATTGCCCAGGAAATGTCTCCGTATCTGGACTTAACAGAGTATGCGGACATGGTCAATAAAATGGCGATCAAGTCGAATGAGGCGGGCCTGGAGGTGAGGGTTATCATGCCGAGGTTTGGTAGTATCAACGAACGCAGGCATCGGTTACATGAAGTGGTAAGGCTTTCGGGTATCAACATCGTTATTGACGGTGATGATTATCCGTTGATCATCAAGGTGGCCTCGCTCCCCAATGCGCGGCTGCAGGTTTATTTCCTGGACAACGAAGATTATTTCAAGCGCAAGAACGTGTTTGCCGACGACGACGGCACGTTTTTCGACGACAACGCCGCCCGGATGGTATTTTTCTGCAAGGGCGCATTGGAAACCGTGAAGAAGTTCGGCTGGCCGCCCGACATTATTCATTGCAGCGGCTGGATGACCTCCATGATACCGGTTTACCTCAAAACCGCGTACAAGAAGGAGCCTGTATTTTCGCAAACGAAGACGGTTTTCTCCATGGAGCCCAACAGCTTTAAGGACAAACTGGGCGCAACCTTCGTTAAAAAGGCGATCATCAGCAATCAGATCAAGGAAAAAGACCTGGAATTGTATAAAGAAGGCACCAATGCGGCCCTGAACCGCGGTGCCGCAAAATACGCCGACGCCGTGATCATGGCAGGAGAGAAGGTGGACAAAAAGACCATAGAGGAAGTGAAGGCGGAAAAAGGCAAGATTATTTTGCCTTACAAAAAGGATAACGAAGACCTGGCGGACTACCTCCAGTTATATCACCAGCTTTTAGGCGTAAAATAAGTCCGGGAAAAATTAAAAATGAAAAGTTAAAACTGTGGGCGGGATGACCGTTTTATGGGCAAACTTTTTATTTTTAATTTTTCTATTTAGTTAGTCAACAAACCGAACAAACCAATTACGTGAAGATTCAATTCAGGACCCTGGGCTTCGCCGCCGCCTGCCTCGCCGCCCTTTACGCCTTTACAGGCTGCAACGAGGCCACCATTCTCGGCAAGGAACTCATCCCCGGCTCAGACAAAGTTGTGGTAAAAGATACCACTATCAACAACCTGATTACGCTCAACATCCTCCGGACGGATTCCAGTCTTCGCAGCGGGGGAGGTTATTACCAGGGCGCACTCGGAAGCATCACGCAAGATCCCATTTTCGGTAAATCCCATGGCTTTGTATATACCCAGCTGGCCCTGCCCAATTCCGAGTTTACCTTTGAAGGCACCGGCTGGAGCCTCGATTCCGTGGTACTTTATGTAGGTGCCGACACCGTTTGGTATGGCGCCAACGGCCCGCTCAACGTGAACATCTACCGGATGAACGAGCCCAACTTCAAAATCGATACCAGCTACGTCTACAATCAACCCCGTTCCTACGATCCTTCCAAACTGGTAGGTTCGGCCACGATTTACCCGGTATACCCGAAAGACTCCCTGTCTATCTATGGCACCAAATACGCCCCCCAGCTCCGCATGCGCCTCAACCCGTCTTTCGGGCAGGAACTGATGCAGCAAAGGGCCGACGGCGCCTTCAAGAACGACAGCGCCTTCCGCGCATGGCTCGTAGGCCTGGCCATCGTTCCCGACACCATGTCCGGGAACACCATGCTTTACACCAACCTCAACAGCGGCGATACCCGCCTTACCGTATACTACAAGAATTCCGAGAAAGATTCGCTCATGGCGAACTTCAAGTTCGATACGTACGGCTCCGGCCACGCCAACTACTTCAACCGGAATTACACCGGCACGGAAGTGGCCAACCTGGTTAATACCAACAACCCCGCAGGCGACAATATCGTATACATCCAGGAATCACCCGGCGTCTATACCAATATCCAGCTGCCCAATATCGCGGAAGTACCCAATGCGGTGGTGAATAAAGCCGAACTGGTCATCACCGAGATCAACAGCGGCTCCGCCGGGATGGACAATATCTTCACCGAACCTTCGCGCCTCATGCTGCGCCGGTACGTGACGCACGACAGCCTTGCCTTCCTGGTGGATTACGGTTTGTCTTCCAACCCCGACCTCGCCTATTTCGGCGGTAATAAAATTGTCATTAGTGACCTGGGCCCCTTTAAAGTTGTACAATATAAATTTAATATTGCACGGCATATCCAGCTTGCCCAGCAGAAGAAGATCGACAATTCGGTGCTGAGGCTGGAAGGCTGGTCCAGCAGGATGATCGACTTACCGCGCCTCAAAGCAGGCGGCGGCAGTGCAACACCTCCGGCCAACGTTAAACTCAGGATCATTTACACAGAATTATAATCTAGCTCTCATGCCTTACTTATTTACATCTGAATCCGTATCGGAAGGGCATCCCGACAAGGTAGCCGACCAGATATCGGACGCTCTGATCGATAACTTCCTCGCATACGATCTT
>NZ_CALNBI010000119.1 GCF_937874145.1 uncultured Chitinophaga sp.
GAATATGATCATGGACATGACGGCGCCGACTGGCCAGTACGCCCAGACCGGCAATGATGCGGAGGGATGGAGCATTTATTATAACAACAGGTTCCAGAAAAGTAATATCGTATATAAGGATCCCTCCGGCAAGCGCGACACCGTTTGGAGCGCGAAACAAGGAAGATGGGTAATTCCCAATGCACTTGACCAGGATGAGTTTACGCAGCAATTTAAGTCTTCCTGGGCGGAGGACCTGCTCCCGGAGCACCCGGAATATTGCCGCCTGGGCTATTATGAAGCGTACCGCACAAGTCTCGACTGGCAGTTCGATTTCGAACAAACGGATGAATACGACAGTGCCGTGGCAAAAGGGTACCTTAACCCCGCAAACATGGCCTCCGTGCCATTCGCCCACGGCAACGACCCGCTGGCGCTGAAGAATAAGGTCCAACTGGAAGCGGAACTCAACCAGACGGTTGCCGGAACGAATATGTGGACCACGGCCATGACGATTGTCCGCTGTGATGCCAACGACGTGGCATGCATGTCATCGCTTTCTACGCCCGCCCAGGCATTCAATCCTGCTGCTATTTGCAAGGGCGACCTCGATATGGGCTGGCGGAATTTCCGGAACGCCTATATCAATGCACGCAACAAAATTATTTTCGATGCTGTAAACGCCGGGGTATGTAACGCCAATATTGATCCCCTGCAAAATAACGGGTACGATATACATATCCGGAACCCGCGCGCTTTGCTGGCGAATGCGGGGCTGGACGGCTTACAGAACGGCGGGGCGGCAGATACCGCAAAAGCCGGCGCGCAGGCGCGGGAGCAGGAAGATAAATTCTATCTCACCAATTGCGAAGCCTATGCAACCGCCTGGCTGGCGCAGTTGAAGGAATGTTCTTTATACGATACCAATCTTATTAAATCCGAGATCATCCCCGAGTTGATCCAGGTGTGCCGGCAGGGCGCCGATCGCGACCATGTTTATGGCGCCAGCACGGTAAAACCTTCCAGCACATACCGGTTCAGGAGCTTCGAAGCGGTAATTGAAGATTTCAATGCCCGGCACGGTATCACGACCAGCATGGCCTGCAATGCCAACCTGATCCTGGCGCCTTTGCCCTACGGCAAACAAACCGTAAAGGCAGATAAGCAGACCTATACCACACCTTCCGACTGTGAGTGCAAAACGCTGTCGTTGTTGCAGAAAGAGTACGAATTGCGCAAACTGGCGGAGGATACTACTTTTTCGGCCTATATCTCCCGTGTGAAAGGGGCGAACATTTCGCAGGCGACCCTGACCATCCTCCTGGAAACCTGCAATCCGAACCGGGATGTGACCTGCAGGTATCTTCCCCGTCCTGTTCCCATCCCTGCGATCATCCAGTGCGGTGTAGCGCCGGCATGTGTGCCCTGCGAGGAAGTGAAAGATGCATATGATCATTATATATCGGTGTATCCTACCATCGTCCCCAGCCTGGAGAACATCGATTCCCTGCAGCAGGCGAAGAACATCTTCTTTACGCGCCACATGAACCAAAAGTTTGGTTATGGGCTGATGGCTTACGAATATCTCCGTTTCCTGGACAGCTGCGCCGTGCAGGGACCGGTGGGTACTACATCGGTTTGTGTGGAAGGGAGCGAGCGGAGCCGGCAACTGGTAAATACCTATACCGCTGGCGGAGTGAACGTGATCAACGACATCCAGCGTACCCATGACAATGGTTACATCATGGCCGGTTCTACTACGGGCCTCGGCAGCGGCGGCAGGGATGCTTATGTCATCAAAACGGACGCGCTCGGTAATCTCCTGTGGGCAAAAACTTTCGGTGCGGAGGCCAACGATGAGCTGGCACGGCTTGAGCGCACGGCAGACGGCGGGTATATCGCCATCGGCTCCACCAACTCTTATTGCTATGATTATGGCGCCATCCTGATCCTGAAATTGGACAGCGCGGGTAACCTTACCTGGAACAAAACCGTTGATCCCGGAAA
>NZ_CALNBI010000120.1 GCF_937874145.1 uncultured Chitinophaga sp.
AAACTGCTTCGCCCGCGGCGCTTACTTCCTCGCGCCCAATGTGGACAGCACTAAAAATCACATTTACCAATAATGCAATATTTCACCGTCAACACGGTTGCCGAATGGATCTGCTTCCTCACCGCCCTTGTCTGCCTCCGGCGCGACAAGGACCCGGTGTGGAGGCGGTTTCCATTCTACCTTCTCCTTGTTTGCCTGGTGGAAACCGGCGGCATCTACCTGCGGGCCGTTCTGCGCGCACCCAACGCCCCATTGTACAACCTGTATATGGTAGCCGAATGTTTCGCCATCACCACCTTCCTGTACCACCTTATCAAACCTTACGGGATCAGCAAATGGGTCCCCATTGCCTGGGGAGCCGTATTCCTCGCCGCATGGCTCACCGAATCCTTTTCCCATCAGTTCGGTTACTATTCGCCGCTCACGGCTGCATTGATGGCGATGGTCATGGTAACGGGGTGCCTGTATTATTTTTACCTGGTGCTCCGAGACGATAAATACGTCCGCCTATCCACCCATCCGCCGTTCTGGTGGGTGAGCGGAACGCTGATGTTTTACTTCGGCGGGATCGCCACTTACATCTTTTTTCAGTACCTGCTGGAAGCTTCTTCCGGCGAAGGCATCCGCTTTTCGCTCCGGTATGTTATTTTTAAGGTCCTGAACGTGCTGTTATACGGCAGCTGGACATATGCTTTTATATGCAGGTACCGACAAACGAAATACTAACCCTTATTATCTGGGTGAGCGCCGTCTTTCTCCTGGCGCCACTCTTCCTTATCGTATACGTGACCGTGTACAACTCCCGGAAAAAGAAGCACCTGGAAGAAACGGAGCGCCTCCGCAACGCGTTCCGGACGGAATTGCTGCAGACGCAGATGGAAGTGCAGGAGCAAACGCTCAAAACCATTGGCAACGACCTGCACGACAATATCAACCAGCTTCTTGGGCTGATGACGATCACGCTTTCCGCCGTAGACCTGTCCGACACGGAGAAGGCAGCCGGGAAGATCGCCGCGGCGGAGGAACTGGCCAGGAGATCCATCCGGGAAATCCGCGCGCTCTCGCGCCTCATGCACGGGGAGGAGCTCGTGGGCAAGGGGCTGGCCAATGCCATCGCGTTCGAGCTCGACTGGCTGGAAAAATCCGGGCGCTACCAGATCCACCGTACCGGGAGCCTCGCGGGTATGCCGAAACACCCGGAAACCGAGCTGTTCGTGTTCCGCATCTTCCAGGAAACACTGCACAACATCATCCGCCACGCACAGGCCACTTCCGTTTTCATCGAACAATCTTGGTCAGATAACACCCTGACCCTCACGCTCACCGACGATGGCGCCGGCTTCGATGTGGAAGCCGCACTGGCCAAGCAATCGGGGATGGGCCTCCAGAATATCCGGAAACGGGCCGCCATGATCGGGGGCGCCGCCGCCATCCGGTCGGCGCCGGGCAAAGGTTCTTCCGTCACCATCACCGTTCCCCGCACAATCCAGCACCATGCAACATAACACTATACAGATCGCTATCGTGGACGACCATACGCTGTTCCGGCAGGGGCTCACCAGCCTGTTGTCAGAATACCCTGAGATCCGCGTTGCCTTCGAAGCCGCCAACGGCGCCGAAATGAAAGACCGTCTCTCAGCCGCGCCAGCGCCCGACGTGGTGCTGATGGATATTAACATGCCCGTCATGGATGGCTTCGAATCCACCCAATGGCTCAAGCAATTCCACCCGGACGTTAAAGTATTGGCACTCAGCACATTTGAAGATGACAAGCCCATCATCAAAATGCTCAAGAACGGGGCGGGTGGTTACCTGGTGAAGGAGTCCAGGATCGCTGACGTGGTGCAGGCCATCCGCACGATCCACGAGCAAGGATATTTTCTTAACGAGCTTATTTCCGCCAAAATGCTCCGCAGCATCCAGGATAATCCCACGCCCGGCGCGCTGCAGGTTCAACTGAGCGACAACGAGATCACGTTCCTGCGCCTTTGCTGCTCCGAACTGACGTACAAGGAGATCGCGGCAGAAATGAAGCTGAGCCCGCACACGATCGACAACTACCGCCAGGAGCTGTTCGACCGGCTGGCGATCAAATCGCGTACGGGCCTGGTACTGTTTGCGATTAAAAACGAACTGTACGCTCCCTGATTACAGTTTGCTTTATAAAAAGTATCCCCGGCCTGGATGAAAGGGCCGGGGATTTTTTGTTTGCATGGAGTGTAGAAACCGGCGCCGGAAAACCAGCTCCGGTGCTCGTTTCATGTGTGTTACTTAGTGAAAACTGAAGGTAATGGAATAGGGATCTAGAGGATGCAATGTTATTACACGACAGATGCGAGCATCCTTGGTTCCATGAAACCGGCCGGAGCTTTGGCTACGGTAAACCATACACCGTCGGTTTCATATCTGAACGTACAGAAGCCTGATTTCCAGGCATTATCCAGTTCGAGGAAGATTTCCATGCTGGGCTGAGGCACTACATTGCTGTAGCGCGTTGCCAGGTACGGCGTGCCCATGATAATCAATGAATTGGGAAACTCCACAATGGATGAGGCCGGCAAAGCAAAGAAGTAACCTTTCAGATAGGTGAGGCCGAAGGCATGATGATGCGCGGCTGCCGACAGCTGGCCGGTCCCGGTAATCTGCCGGGTTTGCTCATCGACGGTGAGCGAGATATGAAGGGCCGGCCCGCCGGGCTGATGGGCGCCAATATCCATCTGGACGGCGAACAATCCGGGGGAAAGGGAGGATTCTATGTGGATAGACTTAAGCATACAGAGAAAAGCGAACAGTCAAATTTCTACAAATACGGATACCTGTGAAAGGCTGTTTTTCCCCTGGTCCGGGGGGATTTTCAGCCTTTTAAAGTTGGATAATGTAAAGAGTTGATTGCCAGGAAGTTTGCAGTACTAATCCAGGTATTTACCGTAAGAAGACTTGAAACCCCGCTGCCGTGCGACCGGTGCCAGGATGGTAAAACCACTCGTTGTATCGGATATGGCGGCTTATCCACACGGATAAAACAGTAGTTTGCAGAAACCGGATTTCCTGGCTGGTCAACGGATTCATGTGTATTGCGGGGGTAAGCCATTTTATGGGCGTTTTGGGGACGATAGAAATAGCAGAATTCTACCGGAAATCCGTTCAAAAATCCCACTCAAATTCCTGATTAGTTGTCGGTACCGGAGGACGATTACACTGAATATTAGCATGATTTCATCCCAATCTTTCACAAAAGGGCAGGATATTGCTCCTGAAATTATTCCATTGTATGCTGGTATTTTTTCTTAACGGACTTTCGCGGGGATTAAGTCATGCCATTTACAGGTTATAAATACAGGTGAAAAAGAGGGAGCGAATTCGGCATTACGGTATTTAACATAATATAAATTATATAGCTGAATTATGATTTCCCTAATATTTTTAACATTGAGTAAATATGGTTTGACTGTTTTTACTAAACTTATCATGATGGATTATTTCTCTTGCAATTGTATGTGTCTCTATTATTCGCGAAAATCCTGCGGCAATGGGAATTTTGACCACATATTCCATGACAATCCTCCCGGTGCGATCCGGCCAAAACAAACACGTTATTTAGTTCATTATCATGCATCTACATCAGTCTCCTCAACAAATAATTAATTTAATTTTCTGCAAGAAATTAGGTGCCCCGAATTGTCATACGCCGCAAGGTGAGCGTTCAAGTATTGAAAAGCCTTGTGAAAATCAACCTGCAGCTCCTCCTCTGCCGTAAACCGAAAAAATTCGGGCAACGGGCCGAAAAGCTGCTTGGGAATAGATGATCGTTTTGATATGAAATTATCCTATAATGAAAAAACGGGCCAATCCTGCAAGGACCGCCCGTTTTCCCGGTTAACGAAGTTATCCTGGAAGCAATCTAATCCATCAAATCCATCGACTTCAAATGCGCCGCCGCCTCGATCAGCATACAACCCGAAAGTTGCGTACTCAGGTCCACCTGCGAACCCATCGCATTCCATTTGCCGCCGAAAAGTATCTGCGGGCGCGTGGTAGCCTGGAGCCAGAGCGTTTCGGCATTGACTTTCAGGAAGCTCACATACTTGCTGGCGTCGGTGGATGAAATCCCGCCGTCCGTGATCAGCAACATCATGTAGCGCACCAGGATGCCCTTGAAAAGCCCTCCGTCGCCGGCGCCCTCGTCTTTCATCACGTTCCCCTGCGTCAGCTCACCGGTCATGGAGTTATTGGCGGTGCGCAGCGCATCGTTCAGGTACACCTGCTCGCCCGTGATCTTATATAGCTCCACGCCCGCACCAATGTAAACACCTTGATTATAAGTGAATTTCCAGTTTTTATTGGTGCCGGTGCCATCGAGGCCATCCCATACCAGGCCGGTAACGGGGTCTACCAGGTTGTTTTTCTGCCAATTGTAGATCTTCCGCGCCCAGTCCAGATCCTCGGGATTTTTATTGAGCGTGTACATCCGCGACGCAATGATGCTTGCCGGCGCGTTGGATGGCGTGTTCTTGTTCTTGCGCTCTTTGTTCCAATAAATGCCACCGCCCCAGGTATCGTCCCAGCCGCCCTTGATGTCATTCCAAAGCGTCTCGGCCACGGTTTTGTATTTCGCGTCGTTGGTTACCTCGTACGCCCGGATGCAGGCCAGCGCCATCCATTCCATATCATCATAAAAATGATTGATGTACGTGTTCCCGTTACGGGCTTTCATCCCATCCAGCAATTCGTCCATCCGCGCTTTGATCTGGGGATCGTTCTTCCGGAGGTACGCATCCAGCAACACATCCAGCCCATGCGCATTGCGCCAGTAATGAAAGGTATTACCGCCGGTATGGTTCTCGTTGAAATACTTCCCGGACGCATTGTAGAAATTGGCGATCAATGAATTATAAGTCGAATCCGCGATCGACGGCCAATTGTACACGTACGTTTTCTTCCCCGCGCCAGGCCCCGGCCCATCGTCTACCGGTTCTTTCAAACAACCGGTAAACGATACGGCCAGCATAAGCAGCGACAGGCTATATTTATTGATTTTCAGCATGTTGCGTGTTTGTTATTTAACAATTACTTCATGGGTATACGCCCTGTCTGCCCGGAAATATACATTCACATCACAGGGGCGGGTGTCCACTTCCGTCATGAACTTGTAGCAATAATTCCAGCGGTCGCTGTTCGGAATGGGTCGAAGTTCCCAGAACGATAAAGGCGTGGCGGACGTCGGACGGTTGTTGTCCGCATTCGAGCTGCCGAACCATTCAAACCCGTCGGCTCCCGCATTCTTCACGCTCAGGCGGAATTTGTAGCGCTCATCGCGGCCCCAGGACTCCTGGCGGAAGGTAATTACCTTGTC
>NZ_CALNBI010000121.1 GCF_937874145.1 uncultured Chitinophaga sp.
TTGTATTTATGGTTGTCCATGAGCCAGTCGAATTGCTTGAACGCGGTCATGAGCGCTTCGAAATCATACCCTTCCGGCACATATACCTTGGTGACGTTGCGGCAGCCCAGGCCGAAATACAGCAGCGCATCGGAAGCCAATGCCTCCAGGTCGGCAGTTGTCTCGGAACCGGTGAGCACAGCCACGGACGTGCGGTTGCGGCGGATGATGTGCGGGTATTTCGAGAAGTAATATTCGAAGTAGCGGGCGGAATTGTTGCTGCCGGTGGCGATGTAGGCGTCGCAGTCTTTGAGCACTTCCCGGATTTCCGTGATTTCGCCGGCTTCGGGCGACCATTCCGCGATTTTGCCGATCAGGTGGGGAAGGAGCACGTCATCTTTGGAAGATAATTTCAGTTTGATGCGGTGCCCGGAGAGGAAGCCTGTCAGCCAGTCATGAAAGCCTACGAGCGGGATATTGCCGGCGGCCACGATGCCCACGTTTTTGGGGGAAGCCGGTTCCCCGAAGCCCGGATACTGCGCTACCCAGGCTTCGAGCAGGGGGCGTTGCAGAAAATTATCCGCGATCTGTTGGATCGAAAGGTCCACAAATTCGGGGATAAACCACCCGTTTTGATGGAAAGCCTTTTGTTTGGCCAAACGGAGGCGCTCGCGCTCTTCTTCCGTACCCTGTCCGTTCAGATAGGCCCCCAGGCGCTCCAAAAGGGTGATTTTAGTAGTTACATTCATCTCCGGGAAAATAAATTGAGTATTTGAATTGAAGATATTTTATTTTTGGAGCAAAATTAATGGCTTACATCCTAAACAAAAAGTTTACAATATGGCAATTAAGATAACGGATGAATGTATCAACTGCGGAGCTTGTGAACCCGAATGCCCGAATAATGCGATTTACGAAGGTGGCGTAGAGTGGGCGCTGTCCGACGGAACCACCGTAAAAGGAAGTTATGTAATGATGGACGGTTCCGAAATGGACGCCGATCAGCGGAATGCCCCTGTTGCTGTAGATACGTATTATATCGTTCCCAACAAATGCACCGAGTGCCAGGGTTTCCATGAAGAGCCCCAGTGCGCCGCCGTTTGCCCGGTGGATTGCTGCGTGCCCGACGAAATGTACCAGGAAACCGTTGACGAGCTTATGGCCAAGAAAGCCAAGCTGCACGTCTAGTTTTCCCGTCAAATTGATATTATTCAAAGAATAATCACGGAAAAAGGAAGTACCAGCGCAGGTTGGGGCTTCCTTTTTTGTTATTTTGCCGAACTATGAAGAAAAACATCGCCCTCGTTGCGGGCGGCTATTCCGGGGAATATGTCATCTCCGTCCAAAGCGCCGCCGTTATTGAACGCAACATCGATCCCGCCCTCTACAACGTATATAAAATTATCATCACCCGCGAAGCGTGGACGTATACCGCGCCCGATGGCACCGCCGTGGAAGTCGACAAAAACGACTTCTCCCTGCGCACCGCCGAAGGCCAAATCCGGTTCGACGCGGTGTTTATCGGCATCCACGGCACGCCCGGGGAAGACGGCCGCCTGCAGGGCTACTTCGAAATGCTCGGCATCCCCTACACCAGCTGCGGCATGGTGACTTCCGCGCTCACTTTCAATAAAAGCTACTGCAATAAAGTGGTGGCCGCGCTTGGCGTGGTGCGGGTCAGCAAATCCTACCACATCTTCCGCGACCAGCCCTATTTCCCCGCCGCCATCCTCAGCTACCTCCGCCTGCCCGTGTTCGTGAAGCCGGCCGAAGGCGGCAGCAGCATCGGGATGAGCAAGGTGAACAAGGCCGAAGAACTGGAAGAAGCCATTCAGAAGGCGTTCCGGGAAGACAGCCAGATCCTCATCGAAGAGTTCGTCAAAGGCACGGAAGTGACCTGTGGCGTGTTCCGCTCCCAGGGCGAGCTGAAAGTACTCCCGCTCACCGAGATCCGTTCCACCAAAGAATTCTTCGACTACGAAGCCAAATACACCCCCGGCGTTACCAACGAGGTGACGCCCGCCGAAATCCCGGAGGAAGCCGCCGCGCACATCCGCGAAGTGGCCCAGGATCTGTATAACCGCCTCAACTGCAAAGGGATCGTGCGGGCTGATTTCATCCTGGAAGAAGGCACCAACAACGTCTATTTCCTGGAAGTCAACACCATGCCCGGCCAAAGCGAAAATAGCCTCGTGCCCCAGCAGGTACGCGCCGCAGGCATGACTTTACGGGAGTTTTACGGCATACTTATTGAAGGGTGCCTTGCTGCTGTTAATAAATAAGCATACTTTGCTAATATGAAAATGTTCGATAATATAACAAAACGCTCCTTCGGCTTCAATCTGCTGGTGATAGGCGGGCTGATCATCCTCATGGGGATCATCTTCTTCCTTTCGCTTGGGTTCCTGACCCGCCACGGCGAGGAAGTGACGGTGCCGGATGTAAGAGGTAAAAGCATTGAAGACGCTACCTCCACCCTGGAAGCCCTGGGCTTCGACGTGGAAGTGCGCGACTCCATATATATTGACACCATGCGCGCCCTGCTCGTTTATGAGCAGACCCCCGAGCGCGGCGATGTCGTAAAAAGCCACCGCACCATCTTCCTCACGGTCAACAAGCTCGTGCCGCCCATGGTGCCGATGCCCGATCTCGAAGGCCTGACTTACCGCAGCGCAGAAATGACGCTCCGCGCCCGCAGGCTCAACATCGGCGATACCATCTACAAACCGGATTTCGCCACCAACACCGTGCTTGAACAACGCCTCAACGGCAAGCCCATCAAGCCCGGCACCGAAGTCCCCGAAGGCAGTAACATCACCCTGGTGCTTTCCAGCGGTACCGGCAGCATGGAAAACCCCGTGCCCGAAACCGTGGGGATGACCTACCTGGAGGCCCGTGAAGTACTCGCAGCAAGCAACCTCAACATCGGCACCGTACTGATCGACGGCGGCGTGGCCGACACACTCGGCGCTTTCGTATACCGCCAGTCGCCCCCGAGGCGCAACGGCCTGGGCGAGCTCAACATGATCCGCGCCGGCGAAAGCATCGACCTGTGGCTCTCCGCCACCAAACCCGTGACCGACTCCCTGGCTGTACCTCCCCCGGCCCCGCCTGCATCGGAATATTAATATTAACTTTGAAAAAAAACCAACAATGGAAAATATTACTGTAGAAGACCTGAAAAAACGTATCGACAGCGGCGAACAGCTGAACCTGGTGGACGTGCGCGAACCGCACGAAAACGCCGAATTCAACATCGGCGGCACTCTCGTTCCCCTCGGCGATATCCGCTCCATGGAGATCGAAGCGATCGAAGGGCTGAAAGACCAGGAAGTGATCGTGTATTGTCGCAGCGGTAACCGCAGCGGTCAGGCCGCCATGGTGCTCGAAACAATGGGCTTCTCCAACGTGAAGAACCTTACAGGCGGAATGCTGAAATGGCAGGAAACTTTCGGGGCGTAAACTATTTACAGGCACATGCCTTCCCGCCGGATGCACGCGCATCCGGCTTTTTTATGGCCGGAACATCAACCCTGGACCGGAACGATGGCCGTAGCCTCGATCTCAACCATCAGGTCGGGGTGGATGAGCGCGCTCACTTCCACCATGGTGGTAACGGGCCTGATGCCGCCGAAGAACTCCCCGTGCGCGCGGCCTACTTCTTCCCATTTCGAAATATCGGTAACGAACATACGCGTTCGTACCACGTCGTGCAGCGTGGCGCCGGCTTTCACCAATACCGCTTCGATTTTGGCGAGCGCGTGTTTGGTTTGTTCGTAAGGGTCGCCGGCGCCCACGATCTTGTCGCCGTCGGCCGATACCGTTCCGGAAACTTCCACCACATTGCCGATCCTTACCGCGCGGGAATACCCGACTTTGGATTCCCAAACGGCGCCTGAACTGATGTTGAGTCGTTGCATATCGTAGTTTTTAGTATTCGAAGAAGGAGCAGCTGCCACCCACCCAGTCCTGCGACTGGTTATAACTTACACCGATCATCTTGCCCTTGCTGAGCCGGGCGAGGTTCTGGGCGAGGATGGGAGCGGGTGCATCGTCGGGCCAGCAATACATGAGCCTGATTTCGCACTTGGCCGGGCCGGTGGGCGTTTCCACGGCAGGCGCGTATTCCACTTTTTCCTGCAGGATCCAGTTGCCGGGGTCGTTGATCTTTGCCACATCTTCCGGAGTTGGATCGATGATCACGCCCTGGCCCGCAAAGGAAAACAGGGGTTTCAGCACGAACTGGTCCAGCTGCTGCGGCAGCACGGG
Organism: uncultured Chitinophaga sp.; assembly: GCF_937874145.1. GTDB lineage: Bacteria > Bacteroidota > Bacteroidia > Chitinophagales > Chitinophagaceae > Chitinophaga. Next base: position 4,249 of record NZ_CALNBI010000121.1, read on the forward strand.
TATTTCGTCCAGGAACCAGGCTCTTGGCGCAAAGGGACCATGTATGTGGGGCAGGAGGTATTTACTGATGCGGTAATACCAGTTGGGGTGCGGCGCCCATTCTACGTCAAAGTCCTGCCGGAGATCGATGGGATTGCCCAGCTGTGGCCGCATGTTTTCGAGGTCTTCGAAAATCACGCGGTTATATATCCGGCTGACGGGCCGCTTCTTGCCCTGCCTTTCAAAATACAGCTGCCGGCCGCTCTGCTTCAGTTCCGACACGCAAACCACCGGGATACCGAGCATCTCTTCCGTACACGCGAAATCTATCAGTGTTTTCTGTTGCAGCGGCAACACTTCCAACAGGATCGTTTCTTCCGGCGGCCTGGTCCCGACGATGGTACGGCGGAGCAGGTTGCGATAGGCGTTGAGGTCCAGACCTTTGCCCAGGTTCTCCAATCCCGAAGGTACGCTGGTATGCCGCCGGTATGCGGCAGCGAGCAATTGCTGGAACCCGAACAGGCTGGGGAACCCCTGCAGCTCGATGAGTTTGGGCGTGAGGGAGCCGTCTTCCCCACGCGTAACGGCAAAATCGATGATGATGAACTGCGGACGGGCATTCTCCCCGGGCACGTTGAATGCTTTGGGGATAGCCCCGGCAGTGAGGGTTTTGATATCGGGCCGCGTAACTACCTGGAGGATTGCGTCGCCCGCTTCGAGGAGGCGGCTGGTCAGTTCACGGGGGATGAAAACGGGGGTTTCCGCTACGCGGAAGGAGGGCTCCACGCCGGAAGTGCCAGCCAGGTCTTTCAGCAGCTCCTGGTACCGGGCGGGAGAAAACGACTGGTTGTATGCGTGGCGGATATCGGGGATCATGCGATTGATTTTTAGGTGTGCTGGTAATGCAGCGCCGCTTCCAGGAAGTTGGGCAGCAAGGTGTCGTGCGTGAGCAGGATCTTGTCTGGCTGTTGCAGCAGCTCCAGCATGTTTTCATATTTCTCCGCCCCGTGATCTGCCACCACGCGATGGCGGCGGGTGGGCTGGCGGAGGTATTTGTGCATCCCTTCGGCGTCTGCCTCGGGATGGAATTGTGTTCCGATCATATACGGATTGAACCGGATGGCCATGGTGGCTCTTTCCAGCGGCACGTGCGGCCTTTCTTTCTCGATCGCCAGCACTTCGGCGCCCATGGCCCGGAGGTTCTCCTCATGCGGCCGGATTACCTGCCAATGGCGGCTGTCCACGATGTAAAAAGGATCATGCAGCCCGGCAAATACCGCTTCATTTTCGCCAGCGGCCGTCAGATGGACGGGAAATACGCCGAAAGCGGAGCTTTTCCGCCGGCACACTTCTCCCAGTTCAAAAAAACGGCATACGATCTGGAACGAATGGCAGATCAGGAAAATGTGCTTTTTGCGGCTTCCTTCCTGCAGGTTCCAGTCCAGCACCGATTGGAGCCAGCCGAAATAAGCCACTTCCCAGTCGCTGCCGGCACTGTCGACCGGCGAACCGGGCCCGCCCGTACTGATATACACATCAAATCCCAGATCCGGCACCT
>NZ_CALNBI010000122.1 GCF_937874145.1 uncultured Chitinophaga sp.
ACGATGGTCCCAGTCTTCCATCTGCGAAAACACCTGCCGCCGGTGGTCCTGGCTGCTGAAAGCCAACTGGAAAATAAAGAGGATATACAACCGCTCCCGGTAATCCTTCACATCAAACCCGTACATCGTAGCGATATCAAACAGCAATTTAAGTTTCATCGATAACAGGATCGGGAAATCCGCCAGTCCCAGCAAAATCCCTCCCGCCCCGGTAACCCCGCCTTCCGCCGCGGCCGTATGCCGGTAGAAACCAATACGCTTCCGCACAGCTTCTTCCATCTCCGCAAACGAAGCATATTCCTGCTTCCCCGGCACCGTGTACGACGAACCGAACAACACCCCGCGCACCATCTGTTTGATCGTAACTGTGATAGCCTGGTGCACCTTCTCCGGGATGATCCGGTTCACCCGCGCCTGCAATGTGCGCGACAGCCGCTGCACCACATTCGGAGCCTTCCGCATGCGGACCTTCCAGGATTCCATTTCGGCGCGCGTCTGTAATTCGTATAACATGGTATTGAATCAGGTGAAAATAAGTTTGTTTGTATGCCGTCTGTAATTCATCACACATGCACCACCAGCCTGCACGGCAGTTGAATGCTCCGGGCCGATTGCTCCTCCCCTTCACTTTCGCGAATCCGGGAAAACAGTTGCATAGCCGCTTCCAGCCCCATCTCCCGCGAGCCCTCTTCAATCGAGGCCGCCGGTTTATGATCCAGGTAACCCAGAATAGGCAGATTGCCGAATCCCGTAAACTGGAACGTATCCAACAAAGCCGGATGATGCTTCTTCAAATAAGCGATCCCATCCAGCGCCACATAATTTTTAAATGCAAACACCGCCGTAGGAGGTGTTGCCAACGCCAGCATCCTTGCCAGCGCCGCGTCCGTGTTCTCCCGGGTAAAATCCACCACTTCCACCAGCTCCTCCCGGAAGGGAATCCCATGTTGCTCCAGCGCCAGCCGGTACCCTTCGTACCGCGCCCTGCCCGTCCGCATCTCCTCGGGCCCCCGCAGATGCGCAATGTGCCGGTGCCCCTGCCGGATCAGGAAATCCGTGGCCAGCCGCCCGCCTTCCATATTATCGCTCGACACGAAGTCGAACGCCGGCGTCGAAGGCTCCCGCCCGATGCATACCACCGGGATCCCGATGGACAATAACTTCTGATAAGGCGCCATGTCCGTCCGCGTCTTCGAAATCGCCGCCACCACACCGTCAACCCGGTTGCGGATCATCAGGTCGATAATGCGCTCTTCCTTCTGCTCATCTTCCCGCGACTGCGCCAGCATCACGTGATACCCCTTCTCTTCCGCCGCCGCTTCCACACCGTTGGCCGCAAAAGCATAATACTGGTCGAGAATATCAGGCACGATCAACCCCAGCGTAAACGTCCGGTTCAACTTAAAATGCCGCGCCGCCTCGTTGGGAACATAATTCAATTCCCGCGCCAAAGCCTTCACCCGCTCGCTTGTCAGCGAACTGATCGTAGCATCGTTATTCAACGCTTTCGAAACCGTCGATACCGACATATTCAATTTCCGCGCAATATCTTTTATCGTTACTCCCCTTTTCATAATTCAAAAAAAACGATTTCAAACGTTGTAATAGACTTTTTCTCCCCTTATATAAAGTTAAATCGATTGCAAATACTAATTTGGTAAAAGAACATTGAAAAATCGCGTTTACGGTAATATATTTTTTCACGTTAAAAATTGATTCACGTTTACCCTCCGCTATTCTAACCATATTTTTCGCCCGTTTACGGTAAGATGATTTCACGTTGATGCTGGCAACCGGTCCCCCTCCCGCCATTCGGACCCTACGCGCCAGGTGTGCTGCCACCGTTTGACCGCCCGCCGGTCAGGCAATTTACACCCGTACGGAAAAACATATCTATCAAACTGCAAACTGATATATGCATCACGTTTACGGCTAACTATTTTTTCACGTTAAAAACTGGTACAAGCTTCACACGTTACACGAAGTATTACAAGCACATTTAACACTAACACGTCGATATTACCATTTCTAAATCCTTAATCTGACTTACCATGACAATGCGTATCGGAAGGAGCCTCTATTGGCCCTCCCCGGCCTGTTGCGCCCTGCTACTTGCGCTAATGGCCGGCATTCCCGCCGCCAGCGGCATGCATGCAACCGATTTCAAGACGCATGTACGGATAGCGAAAGACATTTCCGGCATCGTCCGCGACAAATCCGGCGCTGCGCTCCCCGGCGTTACCGTCGCCATTGAAGGCACTTCCAAAGGCACCACCACCGATCCCGACGGCAAATTCACGCTCACCGGCGTGCCCGACAACGCCACGCTCGTGTTCAGCTTCATCGGCTACCAGGCGCAAAAAGTGCCCGTGGCCGGAACCACCAGCTGGAACATTATCCTGCAAGACAACGCCACCGAGCTCGACCAGCTCGTGGTGGTGGGATATGGCACCCGCAAAAAATCGGACCTCACCGGCGCCGTTGCCCAGCTGCAGCTCGGCAAACTGGAAAACGAAAACCCCTCCGCCGTCCAGGACGCCCTCCGCGGCAATATCCCCGGCCTTTCCGTAACGGGCAACAACTCCGCCAAAGGCGGCGGCGACCTCCAGATCCGCGGCCGCTCTTCCCTGAACGCCAACAGCTCGCCCCTGCTCGTGCTCGACGGTGTGATCTACCCCGGCGCCCTGTCCGACATCAACCCGAAC
>NZ_CALNBI010000123.1 GCF_937874145.1 uncultured Chitinophaga sp.
AATTACCTTATCGGCGAACGACCAGGCTCCGTTGCCGGCGTAGCTCAGTTCGTGCATGATCTGGTCGTTGGGGGCGAACCACAGCCCGATGCCGGTGATCTCCGTCACGGTTACCGCGGCGTTGTTGAAGTCGAGACGCAGGCGGTAAACCTTGGTGCCGCCGGTGTGGGTGCTTTCGCCGCCTTCGCGGATCAGGCCGCCATCGAGGGGGAACACGTTAGGCGTACCGCTGTTACGGTCGGTGAATTTGTATTTGCCGTCTTTCAGGGAAGTGTAGATTTCGAACACCCCAGCGGTCACGGATTTCATTTTCTGCGCCTGGGCCAGGTCGGCACCTGCTTCGGTAGCGTCGCCGGTCAGGAATACATCCACCGGGATTTCGGCGAAGCCGTTCGGGCGTTCCACTTCGATCGTCCGGGCCTCTTTTGCTGGCTGGATGTTAAAACCTTTGGAAGCCAGTACGGTCCATTTGATTTTACCGGTCCCCAGCGCGGGAATGCCCGTTTTGCCGGCGATGCTGTTCAGGTCTTTGTGAGACAGGTTCAGTTTGTTCTGCACGCCGCCGCCATCGGAAGGGATCCGGGCGATGGGGTTGCTGAAGTCGCCGTCTTCCTTATCGAACGCTACTTCATATAATACCAGCGAACCGTCTTCCGCCCGGGCCTGGTCCCACTCGAAGGCGCTGGTGGCGGGCTGCAGCTTGGTAAATTTGTTATTGAGCGGCGCGGTCAGTTTATCTACCGGCTGGATGTTGGTGTTAAGCTTGTAATCGTCCTTTTTGCACCCGCCGGCCAACAGCGCAACGAGCAAGGTTACCATGGAAATACTTTTATACATGACTTACGATTGAATTTGATTGTTGAATTGGATTACCATTCGGGGTTCTGTCCCAGGTTTTTGTTCTGGTCGCGCTCGGCGGTGGGTACCGGCCAGAGGTAATGTTTCGGGTTCTCGAAACGGCGGTCCTCGACGATGATATACCCGTTGGGGTCTTTATTGAAAGCCCCGGAGGCCACCTTGATCCCGCGGACCGGGCGGGCCAGAACGGTCTGCGCGGTTTTCCAGCGGCGGATGTCGAACACCCGGATGCCTTCGAACGCCAGCTCTGCCCTTCTTTCGCGGCGCACGATGTCGCGGAGGGTTTCTTTTACAGCCCCTGCGGGATATTCGGTAGCGCCCGCGTCGGTGAAGCCGGCGCGGATACGGAGGGCGCGGATGGTCTTGTTCCAGGTATCGGCATCGAGCTGCCCCAGTTCGTTTTTAGCTTCGGCAAAGCCCAGCAATACTTCCGCATAGCGGATCAGCGGCAGGTTGAGGCCGGAGTTATAGTTCGGCGCGGTAGGATCGTAATGTTTCCGGAAGTAGTACCCGGTGGGTGAAGCCCCCTGGTCGTCCACGCTGTTGGTAGCCGGCACGGAGCCCGGCTGCGTGAGGATCGTTTGGGTAGCCCCGTTGAAATCCACGATGGTAGCCCCGTGATGGATGATCGTAGCTTTGAAGCGGGGGTCGCGGTTTACGTAGGGCGAATTGGCATCATACCCGGAACCGGCTTCGGCGATCCCTTTCCCGTTCGTCATGATGTAATCGTCGACCAGGTCCTGCGTGGGCACCAGCGTGCTGCGCAACAGCGCCACCGTCTGCGGCAGGAAGCTGCGCTGGGTGCTGTAGGTGCGGCCGCCGCCGTATTGGATATCGAGGATGATTTCGTTGTTGAACTCGTTGGCGGGTTTGAACAGGTTCTCATAACTGCCGAGCAGCCCGTAAGTCCCGTTCTGATTTCCCATCAACAGCCCGTATTCCTGTGCGGCCAGGTCCCACTCGCCGTTCCAGAGGCGAACCCTGGCAGCCAGCGCAATGGCGGCGCCACGGGTGATGCGGCCGCGGTCTTTTTCCGCGTACTGGGTATTTACGGGCAGGTCGTTCCGGATGGCGGTCAGTTCGTCGAGCACGAATTTGGTCACTTCTTCGCGGCTGGTGCGGCCGATGGTGCGGGCTGCCGTTACGGAGATGAGGTCCAGGTAGAAAGGTACGCTGCCGTACAGGTCGGTCATATTGAAATAAGCCCATGCGCGGATAAACCTGGCTTCCGCCACGATCCGGCGGCGGAGGGCTTCATCCATCTGCGGCACCTTCCCGATGTTGAGCACCACGAGGTTGCATTTGCGGATGGCGGAATAGTGATAGCTCCATTCCTCGCGAACGCGGGCCTGTGCCGGATCGTAGCTCCCGCCTGCTATGAGCGATACGCCGCTGAAGCCGCCGCCGGCCACATAGGCATTGTCGCTGAGGGCTTCGTTCCCGAAGTAGAAACCGTCGCCGTACATGTTTTCGTAGCAGCTGGCCAGCGCATCGAGCGCATCCTGCGCGTCGCGCCAATAGGCCTCTTCCGTAAACTCGCGCGTATTGGGCTGCTCCAGCTTGCGGCAGCCGGCGGCGAGTAACGAAATGCATGCTATGGTGAAGATCAATTGTTTCATAACGGTGTGTTTATCAGAATTTGATGTCGATCCCGAAAGCATAGGTCGCTGCGTTCGGATAGTTGCGCCCTGCGATGGCGTTGTAATTGAAGAAATCCATCTTATCGTCGAACTGCGTAAACTCAGGGTCTACGCCGATCTCGCGGAAGCGCTTCGGCATGAGGGTCAGCATGTTCTGCCCCGTCACATAAATCCGCGCGCCCTGGATTTTCACCCGCTCCGTAAAGGACCTGGGCAGGGAGTAACCGAACTGCAGGTTCTTGAGCCGCAGATATTTGGTATCGAACATCCAGTAATCGGAATAAGCGAAGTTGTTGGCGTTGGCCGTGCCGATGGTAAGCCTCGGGTAGGAAGCGCCGGGATTGTTCGGCGTCCAGCGGTCGAGGTGCTGCACCATGGCGTGGTCTTCGTTGTTATGGAAGGCTTCCACGATGTCGCCGCGCAGGTATTGCGAGCGCTTGCCCACGCCCTGCCAGAACATGGTGAAATCGAAATTCTTCCAGGTCAGGTTGTAATTGAAACCGAAGGTATACCGCGGGAAAGGATTGCCGAACACGAAACGGTCATCCGCATCGATGGTACCGTCTTCGTTCCGGTCGATGTACCGGATATCGCCGGGCATTACTTGTTGGTTAAACGCAAAAGGCACCTTGGGCGCGTTCTTCAAATCGTCCAGGTTCTGGTACAGGCCGCTGGATTTGTAACCGAAGTAGGAAGCGATGGGGAAACCTTCGCGGATGATGTAACTAAAGTCGGAACCGCGGATAGATTCCTGGCCGAATTTGGTCACTTTGTTCAGGTTGTCCGACACGTTGGCGCTCAGGTTATGGTTGAACGCGCCTGTTTTGGCACGCCAGGAAACCGTCACTTCCCAACCCTGGTTCCTTACCTGGCCGGAGTTCTGCAGGCTGGACCCGATACCGGTGGTGCCAGGCACTACTTCAAACAGGTAAATGCCGGAAGTGCGCTTGTCGAAGTAATCGAAGGAAACGCCGACTTTGTTATCGAACAATTCCACGTCGGCACCGTAGTTGGCCATGGCGGAAGTTTCCCATTCCAGCAGGTCGTTGTAAGGCGTGAAGTCAGCACCCGGGTTGGCGGTATTGTTGAACGGATATTTGTTCGGGTTGATGGACACGCGCGCCAGGTAGTTGAACCCGCCGATGTTGGAGTTGCCCACCTTACCCCAGGAATAACGCAGTTTGAGGTTGCCGATGTCGCGGAGATTTTCGAGGAAAGGCTCGTCGGTCACGCGCCATCCCAGCGAAAACGCCGGGAACATCTGCCAGCGGTGGCCGGGCGCCAGTTTGGAAGAACCGTCGTACCGCCAGGTGAATTCCGCGAGGTATCTGTCTTTAAATACATAGTTCACCCGGCCGAATAGTGAATTCAACGCAAACAAGTTGGGGTTCACCAGCTCGTTGTAAGTGCCGATCGTGGCGTAATCGAGGGTGCCATCTGGTTTGGGGATATACCCGCCGCCGATGCTCCAGTCGCTGTCGAGGTTGGTAGTCCCGTACCGGGTGGCGCGCAGGCCGTAATATTCGTTCTGCGCATCGCTCCTGCCCCCTACCTGCGCTTTCACGTAGTGGTCTTTCGCGAAAGTGTTCTCATATTCCACCGTGGCATATACGTTGGTGGTGAGGTCGCGGTACGAAGCGTTCGACTGCTGGTTGTTGATTGGCGGGTTGGCTGTGGTGTAATACGGTGCGTAGCTGTATTTGTTCTGCCGGTAATAATGGTTGTTGATGGTATAGTTACCGGAAGCGTTGAGGTTGACTTTCACATGCTTCAACGGGGTGATCGTAACATCCACGCCACCCAGCAGGTTGTCGCGCTCGGTGTTATTGTAACCGGCGTTCACGAGCTGCGCGATGACGTTGTTGCTGTTCAGCGCCGGCACCACGAAGTTGCCCAGCGAGTCTTTCACCGGGTAGATCCGCGGGGTCCGCATCGCATCGCGCATGAGCAGGCCGATGTCTGCATTTTGACGGTTGAACCAGGATTTGGTGTACGCCATATTCACATTCACCTGTACATACTTGCTGACTTCCACGCTCACGTTGGCGCGGGCGTTGTAGCGGCGGTAACCGAGGTTGAGCTCATCGGGTACATACTTGTTGGCGAGCATATTCCCCTGGTTCACATAACCCATACTGAGCAGGTAGCTGGTGGATTTGCCGCCGCCGGAAAGGCTCAGGCTGTGGTTTTGCTGCGGGGTGGAATGGCGGATCATTTCCCGGAGGTAAGCCGGTTCGGAACCGCGCTCTTTCCAATGCGCCACCTGTTGCGGCGTGTATTGCGGCGTTTTGCCGGAGTTCACCAGCGCTTCGTTCTTGAGCGACATATATTCCCATCCTTCCACCTGGCGGGGCAGCGCCGTGGGCGTTTGCCAGCCGTACATGCCGTTGTAGTGAACGGAAGGGCGCTGGTCTTTCGTACCGCGCTTGGTGGTGATATAAATCACGCCGTTGGCGGCCTGCGAACCGTAGATGGCGGAAGACGCAGCGTCTTTCAACACGGAAATGCTTTCCACGTCGTAGGGATTCAGGTTCTGCAACCCGCCGCCCTGCGTCATCACCCCATCGATAATGATGAGGGGTGCATTGCCGGTGAGCGATCCCACGCCGCGGATATTGAGTACCAGCGCAGCCCCGGGCTCGGCGGTAGCCTGTTGCAGCGTGAGGTTGGGCGCAGTACCCTGCAGCGCCTGGAACATATTCGTAACAGGACGGCTTTCAATATCTTTCGTGGAAATAGTGCTGATGGCGGCGGTCACCTGTCCTTTTTTCTGTGAGCCGTACGCCGTGATCACCACTTCACCGAGGTTTTTGGAATCGACGCGCAGCAGCACGGTCAGCTCCGTCCGGCCGCCGATGGGCACTTCGGAAGAGAGGAAGCCGATGTAACTGCAAACGAGCGTTCCGTTCGCGTCTTCGGAAGGGATCTGAAGACTGAAATCGCCGTTTTCGTTCGACACGGTGCCAACAGCAGGTTTGCCTTTGAGGCGGATATTTACTCCGGG
>NZ_CALNBI010000124.1 GCF_937874145.1 uncultured Chitinophaga sp.
AATTTTGTACTGTACAAATAGTATGAATGATGAGGGTAGTAATCGTCTTTAGCCATCCTTACGAAGGAAGCTACGGAAACGCAATTTTGCGTTCCGTATCAAAAGGGCTGCAAAAAGCAAATCACGAAACCGATCTTATCCATCTTGATAATGACGGCTTTGATCCCGTCATGTCGAGGGAAGACTTACAAGCATTTGTAGCACGTAAGCCGGTTGACCCCAAAGTGATAGATTATCAAAATCGCCTGAAACGAGCAGACCACCTGATTTTTATATTTCCTGTCTGGTGGGATGCCATGCCCGCTATAATCAAAGGATTCGTAGATCGCGTGCTGAGTCCGGGAGTGGTGTATGACCATCACCCGAGAGGTTTTGGATTGGTTCCGCTTTTAACATCATTAAAAGGTGTTACCATCATCACTACCATGAACAAACCCCACATACTGTATGCCTTACTCACTGGCAATTTAATCCGGAAAGCCATGTTGCGGAGCGTATTTAAAACAATGGGCTATAAAAATCTCAGGTGGATAAACTTTGCATCTGTTAAATCTGTAAGCCAGAAGAAAAGAGAAAGCTGGCTTGCAGGGCTTGAGACGAGGTTTTCAACATTCAATTAAGTATAAATATTTGTCATGAAATTAAGCAGAAATTACGTTACACCTTTCGTGTCTTTGGTGTTTATCGTTGTCGGGTTGTCCGGCTTATTGATGTTCTTCCATTTGTTCGACGGATATACGGAAATCGCGCACGAGTATCTTGGTATTTTCTTCGTTATATGCGCCATCCTTCATATCGTCATCAATTGGAAAGCTTTGAAAATTCATTTTAAGAAAGGGGTTTTCATTCCGGCCGCATCAGCGATTGCCATTACATCGGCACTTTTCGTTGTGTTGCAACAACTTCATCCGAAAGTTGACACCCTGCTCCTGGAAAGAATTACGAAAGCCCCGATCGGGGATGTTTTCACCGCATTGCAGATAGATCACCGTGAAGTGACGAAAAAATTAGCCGCGAAAGGAATTTCCCTCCAGGGGGCAACAACCGTCGAAGACATTTGGATAAAGAATAATGCCAGTCCGGAAGAAATATTCGATTTGATTTTGCAATAAACCGGGAATGCCGGAGGAGGAACTTCAGGCTAACCCGCCCTAGCATCAATCACCTTTTTGAATAGCTCCTCTATACTTCATGAACTTTAATACTTCATACCATGCGACACTGACAAATGCCACCATCAGGCAAACCAACAATTTACCCCATGGCAAGGGCGACAAACCAAATACATCGCGGGCGGCAGGAATCAACAGAATCACCCCAACAAATGTTACGGAAGCGAGGACTACCCAAATCGCGAGATTGTTTCGATAATGCATGGTTTCTGTGATACTTGCTGTAAATGAACGGTTGGCAAAAGTCAGGAAGATGTTCGTAAATAGTAGTGTGGTCAACACTTCCGTCCGGATATCTTCCAGCGGCAATTGCTGGCGCATGCGGATGTAGTATAATGCGAGGATAGCAAATGTCACCGCTAATCCTTGCAAAATGCCCGTCCAGAGCTCACTTTTGCTCAGAATCCCATCTTTGCGGCTACGTGGCTTATTCTCCATGATATTGTGTTCAACAGGCTCCCGTTCGAAGAACAGCGAACAAGTGGGCCCCATGATGAGCTCGAGGAATATCACATGCACGGGAGTGAAAATATTGAAAACCGGCCATCCGAAAATCAATGGTAACGCCGCGATGAGGATGATCGGAATATGAATGGTGATGATATACCGGATGGATTTTTTCAGGTTGACGAATATCTTCCTTCCCTGTCTTACCGCCTCCGTCAGCATTCCGAGGTTATCGTCGGTAATGACCAAATCGGCCGATACCCGCGCCATTTCGGCGCCTTTCTTACCCATTGCAATTCCGATATCAGCGTGTTTTAGCGCGGGCACATCATTCACTCCGTCGCCGATCATCGCTACGATATGGCCTTTCTGCTGCAGGGCTGCTATTACTTTTTGTTTTGCTTCAGGAAACATCCTGGCAAAAATACTGGTATCCTGCACGGTAACGGCCAGCTGTTCCCCGGACATTTCCATCACGTCTGCGCCTGTCAGAGTGCGGCTGGTATGAGGAATCCCTACTTGCCCCGAAATATTCCGCGCGGTTTCTGAATAGTCTCCTGTCAGGAGCTTAACGGATATTCCTGCAGTCTGGAGTTGCGATATCACCCCCGGTACTGACTTCCGGGGTGGATCATACAAACAAAGCATACCTTCAAAATGCCAATTAAAATCATCCTGCGAAGCGGGGAGCTCCCCTTCCGGACAGGCGGCGCTGGCCACGCCAAGGATTCTGTAACCGTTAGCCGCTTCGGCATGCGCGGCGGCAAGAACAGCCGTTTTCATGGTTTCTTCCAGGCGGCAAACCGCGACGATTCGCTCGATAGCGCCTTTCCCAGCCGCAATCCGGTTGCCATTATGGAGGTAGATATGCGTCATCATCGGAGGCCGCCCTCCTAATGCATATTCTGCTACCTGAACCGCGTCGCCCGCCAGCTTATCGGCACCCGCCTGCAGCGCCGCCTCAAGGATCGCTTTTTCCATTGCGTCGAATGGTTCCCGTTCGCTGGCGAACATGGCGTACAGCAAAAGATGCCGCGCATCTGCAGCCTCCGCCACGGACAACAAATCACCTTTCTCACTACGGTATATCACCTTCACACTCATTCGGTTCTCGGTAATCGTACCTGTTTTGTCAAGGCAAACAACATCGACGGCCCCCAGATTTTCGATCACCTGCGGATTGCGGGAAATGATTCCCCATTTACTCAACTGGTAGGCGCCCAGCGCCATAAACGAAGTAAAAGTAACCGGGATCTCCTCCGGAATGGCGGACATGGCCAGGACCAGCGCAAAAAGCAGGCTCTGCAGCACCTCCCCGCTCCTTTGGTAATTGATGAACCAGATCACCAGGAACGCGGAGATACCAAATATGGCTAGTCTTCTCACATATTTGCCCACTTGTTGCTGCAATAAAGTCCGTGACACAGACACTTCCGCTGCCGTTTTCCCCAGCCTGCCCAATTGGGTCTGGCCTCCTATGGCGGTCACAATGGCGTAACACATGCCCGTATTCACGACGGTACCCTGAAAAATGGTATTATTTTCCGAACCCGCTTCTTTCGCCACCGGGAAGGATTCCCCCGTAACAACCGATTCATTCACCGTAAAATCGTTTCCTGATATTACCGTGGCATCGGCCGGCACGAGATTCCCCTCTTCCAGCAAGCATACATCCCCCGGCACAAGATCTTCAGCAGGGATGATTTTCTCCGAGCCGTCCCGGATCACTTTCACTCCTTCACGGGTATATGACTGCAGTTCACTGAGCGCATGTTCACTGCGCGCGTCCTGGAAAACGGAGATGGCCGTCACGATGATGATCGCAGCTACCATCATGAACCCCTCCGAATGTTCGCCGGCTATAAAGTAAATGGAAGTAGCCACGGCCAGCAGGATGAACATGGGCTCCAGGACTATTCCCGCGATAAACCGCAGGAACCGACGGTTGCGGATTTCTACAGTATTCCGGCCATAGCGGAGCTGCAAGCTTTCCGCTTCTGCCTGGCGCAATCCAACGGGGCGTGGCAATTCGGTTACCTGTTCGGGCATATGCGAAATTTTGTTATAAATGTAGCTCATCCCGGCCAATCCGGCGCTGATGGGAGGCATACCCCCGGAGATGATATGGATCATCAGCGTGCCAACGCCGGTCATTTGCCTGCAATTGAAAAATGTGGACATTGTCAATCAGCGCAGGTTGCATTCTTACATTCAAACTCCACACATGCCATCACTGATAACAAGCCGTCAACTTACCAAAACCCTGGAGGTCATATTCTTCGGAGCATTGCTGCTTTACTTCGGGAAGACGTTGTTCATTCCATTTTTCATGGGCTTGCTGATTGCCATGATTATGTATCCGGTTTGCCGGAACCTGGAAAAACACGGCTTTTCACGGGGCCTCTCCGTAACAGGTTGCCTGATGATCGTCATCATGTTGTTTGCAGTACTGGTGGCGCTACTATATTGGCAATTACTCGCGTTCATCGGCGACTGGCCGGTGCTGGCCGGCAAGCTGAACGCTTCCCTGCAGGATCTCCGGCAATGGCTGGCGCTGAATTACCAGATAACCCTGGAGGTGCAGGATAGCTGGTTGCATGATCAGGCGGGCCAGATAACAGGAATTTTAGGACCGTTGCTTACCGGAACTGTCAACGTCACCATCAATACGGTGTTCATCCTGTTTATGGTCCCGATATTCGCCGCGCTATTCCTGTACCACCGGCGGGTATTCGTACAGTTTCTTATCCATGTATCAGGAACTGAAAACGGAGGCAAGCTCGAAGCCATCCTGCAAGAGGTAATCCGGACTTATTTTCAGTATATAAAAGGTATGATAATGGTGTACCTTATCGTGGGAATCCTCAACAGCATCGGCTTACTCGCGCTCGGGATACCGCACGCCATTCTTTTTGGTATGCTCACCGCGATCATGACGATCATTCCCTACTTCGGCATAGTTGTGAGTGCCCTGCTACCGATTTCGGCGGCATGGATGGTCCACGAATCCGCCTGGTACCCGCTTGGCGTGATCGGCATCTTCGCTTTCGTACAATACCTGGAGGCCAATATCATCTTTCCGAAAGTGGTGGCGGCACAGTTGAATGTCAGCACCTGGGCAACGCTGGTGGCGATCCTGGCCGGAGGCATTATCTGGGGCGTGGCCGGCATGATACTTTTCATTCCTTTCGTAGCAATCGCCAAAATCGCGGCCGACCACGTAGAAAACTGGAAATACTGGCGGCTTTTGCTTTCCCGGACACCGTATTCCCGGCGACAATGATATCCATCAGGCAAATGGCGCATTATCATCATTTCCCAATTTTCGGTTGCAGTGTACTTTAGAAGTATTAATATTTCATCTCATCACTTTGTAATTCAAATAACATGAAAACGCTTTCTTTAAAACCCGACACATTGTTCCCGGCATTGTGGGACGATTTCTTTTCCGGCTGGATGGACATGAACGGAAAAAAGAACAAACCGTTCCTGACGGTGCCCGCCGTGAACATCACGGAAGAAAAAGACGCCTTTAAAATCGCCATGGCCGTACCCGGCATGAAGAAAGAGGATTTCCGGATAGATGCGTCCGACGGATTGCTGACCGTCAGCTCTGAAAAGGAATCCAGGGCGGAAGAAATGAAGGACAACTACCGGAAACAGGAGTACAATTACAGCAGCTTCACCCGCTCTTTCGAAGTTCCCGAATCCGTAATTGCCAGCAAAATCGAAGCGAAATATACGGAAGGCATCCTCGAAATCACTTTGCCTAAAAAGGAAGAAACCAAAACGTCTACCAGTGTCAACGTAGCGGTGAAGTAGTCCGTTTTGGCGTTGAAAAAAGCCTTGCCATCACGGCAGGGCTTTTTTCAAGTGGTACGGGCTCCATGATGTTGACGCTGGCTGCAGAGTTTTCCTGCTTCTTCCATTACGCGTGATGCTTTCTCCGCCGAAATGGCTGCCTGGGCAAGTGATTCAGGCTGGTCGAGCAAATCGCTGCATAACACAACATTCGCGCGGAGCAGCCTTGACTTTTCGTAATGACTCAATGTTGTAAGGCAAGTAACCGGGTACAATTGCTGCCGGTCGATGATGTCCTTCAGTCCGTTCCCGGAAGGATAATCCCACGACAGTAATTGCAAACCGGCACAGGCTCCGAATTGCAAAGCATCCCTGGAAAAGCGGGTATTGGTGACCAGCCAGCCTTTCATCCGGCCAATTTCATGCTTTGCGGCAGCGCGGGAAATGTCCTCAAACCTGGCATGTACATATAGTGCAACCTTTACATCACATTTGATACCCGCCTGGTGATACTTACATTCTATAAAATTTTCGGTTGCCTGCAGTGCCGCAGTCACATCTACTTCATGCCTTACACACTTCCCTTCAATGAACTGATTCGTTTGCACAGCATACCCCTGGCGCCGGAATAGCTCTCCCATAAATTGTTCGAACGGGAAACCGGAAGGGCCCAGTTCCAGGATCGCTCTTTTCAGATGGTATCGTGCTGCGGCTGGCCGGGTAATATCTTTCAACATACTGAAGGCAAGATCATAAATCTCCCGCGTGGTGATACCCGGGTAAAGCCTGGACCGGAGGGCAGCCATGATTTCGCCGGCTACGTCCTCCGTTGCGCCGGACCGGGTCAAAGAACGGCGCAATTTCTTTTCAGAAAAGACCACGACTTCACCATCCGCCTTGCGGATCATCGGTGTTACATGCTGTTCTTCCATGGCTTATTCTTTCATTCAAAATACGAAGTTGTCCTGCCCGAGCCACTGATAGCGGCAACCGGCAGGGGTGATCGTCGTCACCGTTTGCGGATAAGGGTCGCATCAGCATCATTCCCGGGCTGTGTTTTCATCATTTACCACCCAATACAGATGCCTTAGTTTCAATTACACATCCACGTATATGGCTACTTTCCTAACCATCCGCCTACTTCTGCCTGCCGGCCTTGTATCGGGCGGGTGCGAATCCGCCGCCCGGAAGTACTGCAGTTGCAACCTTACCCCGTATATGTTCAATATCAATAACTTAAAAAACGCTGTCAAATGAAAAAGGTCGTTATTGCCTTCGATGGCACCAATTACTCCACCGGCGCTGTCGCTTTCGCAGCCGGACTGAATAAACTGTTTTGCGGCCGGCGCCATCACGGACCACGCCTATCCCGTATTTATCGCACACCGTTCCTGAACCGATGACCACAATCATCGGCCGCCCGTCCGCCATCATTCCCCGACCGAAGTGAAATTCCTAACTTGATTAAAACACGCACCATGAAAAAGATTCTCGCAGCCGTTGATGCGCTGCACTTCTCGGAACATGAGCTGAAAAGTTATAAATATATCGCCGACAAAGCCCGTGGCGAGCTGACCATCCTCTTCCTTGAAAATATCGCAGGAGAAGCTGTTCAATATGCCGCGCTGGAATCCGGCGCATTGGATTACCAGGCCATTATCGCAGAAAGCATGGAAGAACGTGAGAAGAAATCAAAAGAAAACAAAAAGCGCCTGCAGGATTATTACCGGGACAACGGGATGGACGTAACCGTCCGCGAGATACCCGGGGTTCCGCTGGCGGAAGCTTTGGAAGAAAGCCGTTTCGCCGATCTGCTCCTGGTACGGAATGATACCACTTTCACTATCCTGACCGATTCCAATCCGCCGCGCTTCGTAAAAGACCTCCTGACGCAGGCGCAATGCCCGGTGATGGTGATCCCGGAAACCGTTCATTATTTCCGGGAGATCCTCTTTTCCTATAACGGCACCTTTTCCTCCACGTTCGCAATCCGTCAGTTCACCCAAATATTCGATTCCCTCAGCGAAGTGCCGGTGAAGGTCATATACATTACGGAAAACGACGAACGGAAAATCCCATCTGGCAAACTCATCAAGGAATACCTCAACCATCACTATGAAGATGTCACTTACCAGTCGCTGGAAGGCAAGCCTGCCGCCGAATTGCTGGCGATGACCCTGCATAGCACGCATGGCGTAATTACGCTGGGTGCATATGGCAGGAGCGCCGCTTCGCGTTTTTTTCATCGCAGCGAAGCCGAAGCCATCCTGCGGACAGCCAACATCCCGGTATTCATAACCCATCCTTAAAACAGCACATATGAAAGGATTGATCATCTACAAGGGCCGGTATGGCGCAACCATGGAATACAGCATTTGGCTGGGAGCCACTTTGAACTTTCCGGTCGTGAAGGCTGATTTCGTGAAGCCGGAACAGCTTACACAGGCTGATTACGTACTGATCGGCACCAGTGTATATATCGGTCGTTTGCAAATCGCGGGCTGGCTGAAAAACCTGGCGCCACTGCTGGAAGGTAAAAAGCTGATCTTCTTAGTTGTAGGCGGCAGCGCACCAGATCATCCTGAGAAGATTCTTGGGTATTACGAACACGACGTCCCGGCTTCGTTGCGTAAGAATGCGGTGTGTTTTCCGCTACCGGGAAGGCTGCATTACAGGCAGCTGTCCCTGAAAGATAAGCTGCTCCTGCGGGCGGGAGCCTGGCTGTCGGCCCGCAAAGGGGAAACCATCTCCCTGGCGGACTACAACATGGTATCACGGGAAAACCTGGCGCCGGTCATCGAAGCTGTCCGGCTCCTCGGCACCTGCGCCTTCACCTCACAAAAATCTTTCACATGAAAGTACTAATCACCGAAGAATTCCTGGTCCGTTCCATACAGGAGGAATTTCATTTCCTGTATCCGCACCTGAAACTGGAATTTTTCCGTCAGCCGCACCATCCTTACGACGGGAGCCCATTGACCGACCGCGTCCATCCCGATACGCCGATCGACGAAATACGGGACATTCATTGCGCTGCCTGGATCGATATGGGCGCGCAAATCACCGCCACGGGCCTGGAGCAACAGTTCGCGCACCTGCTGGGCCTCAGCGCCCAGGTGTTCCGTAAATCTGGTTCGATATGGCTGCAGACAACAGATACAGACGACCGCACGCTTGGCGACCTGGAAGCGGCGGGCCGTTTCCAGGCCCCCGCGGCCAATATCCCCGACATCGATTTAAACGAACAAACATGAATATGACCTTCCTGGTTATCGCCTCGGCGGTAGCCCTCCTATCCTGCTCTTCAACACAACTGACTGCGTACCGGCAAACCAGGGACACGCCACCTGCCGCATACAAGAAAATCCTAGTACTTGGCATGATGCCCGACAGCGCATTGCGGCAGCGGATGGAATCCCATGTTGCCGGCGACCTGACCGACGCGGGGATGACGGCGGTTACGTCTTTCCAGGCGTTTGATGCATTCGAATTCCTGAAAACCGAAGACAAAGTGCCCACCGGGCAGTTTGCGGATAAGGGGATCGACGCGGTGCTGACCATATCGCTGATCAATAAAACCACGGAAGGCGTCTTCCTGCCGGTGAGCCTCTATCAACTGCTTACGGATCAATATGCATCGGAATACTACTGGCTGCTGGCGCCGGAGCTGCGCCGGGAAGAAACCCGCTATGCCTGGGAAAGCAGCCTGTACGAAGTAGCAGACGGTACGCGGAAATTTGCTGTGCAGTCGGTCTCCTTTGCACCGGAATCCCAGGAAAAAATGGCGCACGCATACGGTAAAATGCTGGTGCGCGAACTGCTTCGGCGCAAAGCCATCTCCCGGCCCAAATGAACCGGGAGCTTTACTTTCAAAGGTGGCTGATGAAGATCGGTATGGAAATGAACTTAGCCAGCGGTTCCGCGTGGCTGGATGACAAGAATGTAGACCATCCGTTTCTCCCATAGGCGCCCATTACTACGATCAGCTTTTCCTTTTCCAGCGCGTATTCCATCAATGCGATCCGGCTGTCTATACCCGCGTTGACGAAATTCACTTTTCCATAATTCTCCCGCAACCACTCCGCCATCCGTTGCAATTCGTTTTTGCTGACATTGGCTTCCCCGCCAGCCGTCAGTACGGTCAACTTGCGGTCCGACAATTTAGGGAAGAGTGCACGAAACTGTTTGATAGCGAACACCGCGGAAGGGCTGGCATCATATGCAAAGAGTATCTCCTCGAGCCCGTCGAAACGCTCCGGTGCGAGGATCACCGGGCATTCGGCCTGTGACAAAATATTGCGGGTCATGGACGGCGTGTGAGCGGCGGAAGGAATAGTCAAACCCATTGCGGGGTCAATCAATAATAAGTCGGCATAACGGCACTCTAATAGCGCAGTGGCCGCAACATGATCGCTGATCACTTCGGCGTGGCCGTTGATTCCTGCATCTTCACAGGCACTGCGGAATATGGTAAGATTCCTGTCCAGGCATTCCTGCTTCAGTTCCGCTAATGGCAATTGATGATCAAGGGCTATGCCGCTGCATACGATCTCTTCCCGAAGCGCCATTTCCGAGCCGGCATCGTGTGAAGCAGGTTCTACGAATAACCCGGCAAGTGGCGATTTCAACAAATTGCAAACAAACCCCGCGAATTCCAGCGGATGCCGGTCAACTTTATAGCCGTCGGCCAAATAGAGGATCTTTTTCATGGTAACGCATTTTATCAAAAGTTAGCTGCTTTGCGGCCACCCCGCAATGATGCCCGTCAAGGGAAACATGATCCACATAAGATAAAGTTCCGCCGGAAATCATTACCGCCGGGTGGCTTTACCATGGCTATTCGCCCAGGAAAATAAATTTCTTAAAAATCCTGTTACGTTTTGCGCGATATTTCGATAACGCGGTTTGCTGCAGGTGATCCAGCGCTTCACGTATATCGTCGGTAACCAGGAAAAGCTTCAGGTCCGCCTCCACGATCATGCGTTCTTCCAGCATGCGTTTCAACATGGTATTTATTGGTTCCCAATAATTACTGCCGAATAGCACGACGGGAAAGTCGAGGACCTTCCTGGTCTGGATGAGTGTGAGGGCTTCGAATAGTTCATCGAGTGTGCCGATGCCGCCAGGCATGATGACGTAGCCATAAGAGTATTTAAACATCAGCACTTTCCGGACAAAGAAGAATCCGGAAGTAAAGTATTTATTCAAATAGGGATTTGGCTTTTGCTCCATCGGCAACTGGATATTGCAGCCCAGGGCGATGCCGCCATTTTCCCTGGCGCCC
>NZ_CALNBI010000125.1 GCF_937874145.1 uncultured Chitinophaga sp.
CTGCATCCATACGGAAGCGGTTCCGGGCCCACCGTTAAAGGAGAACACCAACGGCCGCGGGCCCTGGTCGGCCACGCCCGTACGTTCAAAATACGTATAAAACACGCCGGCGATGGTCTTCCCTTCGTCGTCCCAAACGGGCAGCGTACCGGCGGTCACCTTGTAAGACACGCGCTGGCCTTTGATGGTGACTTCATGGTTCGTGGTCACCGAGGCGTCGATCTTGAGCGTACGCTCCGTAGCGCCGGGGCCGGTGGTCAGGTCGGGTTCGGAAGGCGTTTTTTGTGCGAAGGCGGCAGAGCAGCAAAGCAGGCAGGCTGCGGCAAAGGTTGATTTCATATGTTAACAAAGAGCGATTTATTCCCCAATATGGGAAATAAATCGCTCTTTGCCGCATCAAAGGGATAAAAGGCGCATTATTTCGCCTGTGCGGTCATGAACGTCCATTTTATTTTGGGCGCGTAGCCGAAGGGCTTGCCTGCAGCCGGCTTCTCCATCGAGCCTTTGCCGTTGGCGGCTTTGAGGAGCACCCGGGAGTACTGTCCCCGCTCGAAATCGAAGGTATTTCCGTCATCGTCGTACAGCGGGAAGTTTCCGGGAGCACTGCCGTATACCCGCACTTCCAGCGGTAGGACTTCCCCGGGTTTCGGGGCTTGCCTGCGCGGGGGGATCATGGGGATGAGACCGCCATCGCGCACGAAAAGCGGAATGCGGTCGAGGCGCGCTTTTACCGTGATCACGCCATCTTCCCCGGCCAGTTCGCCGGTATAGAAATCATACCATTTGCCTGCCGGGAGGTACACTTTCCGGCTGGAGTCGCCCGCGAAGAAGGGCGCCACGATCATATTGTCTCCCATCATATATTGATCCTTCAGCTCCGAACGGGTTTTAGCCTCGTAGGGATTGAGCGTGGCGTCGAGTTTGCCGCCGCTCAGCTGCGGGGTGAAGGCAAAGCCGTCGATCAGGTTCATGGAACGGAAAGGCGGCTTTCCTTCGAACCGGTATTGCGCGAAAGTGGAATAGATGTAAGGCAGCAACTGCATGCGGAGCATGGCCACTTCCTGTACGGCGGTTTCCACTTCGGGGAACGACCAGGGCTTGGTGCCGTCGGCCCAGGCGTTGAGCATGGCCATGGGCGAAAAGCAAACGGACTGCATCCTTCTCACCCACTCTTCCGCGGATTTGGAAGCGCGCACTTCCGGCGTCCAGAGCACGCCGATGAAACTGCTGTTGACCAGCGCCGTGATGAAATCGGGATGGGAATAATAATCGTTGTAGATGACGTACGGGAAGCGGCTGGCGCCCGCATTGGAAGCGCGCACCAGTCCATAGGTCCGCTGGTTCTGTTCGCGGAACCATTCGTCGGTCATCTGCTGCATGGCGATACCGTAAACCTGGCGCATCTGTTCTGCCGAAGTACCCGAGGGGAAGGTGGCCACATCGGGCCATAGCCATTTGTCGTAACCGTCGTTTTCGTCCATTTTGTAACCGCTCACGCCCAGGGCGATATGATTTTTCAGGAAGTGCTCGCGGAAAAGCGCTTTGGCCTTCGGCAGCGTGAAATCCGCCACGAGCCCGTTCCATACGGTATGACTGCCCGACAGTGGTTTGAGTGGCGCGTACAGGCTGCTTTTGGGGGAAACGTAAGGATTTATCCAGAGATTGGCTTTCACGCCCATGGCTGCCAGGTTGTTAATGAAGCCCTGCGGATCGGGGAAGCGGTTGGGATCCCATTCGAAAGTGCAGGGATAGGACATGGAATGCCAGCCCGGTTCCACGCCGATAAAATCCAGGGGGAAATTATGCGCTTCGAATTCCTTCGCTTCGCGGATGATGTCCTGCTGGCTGTACAGGGTGGGCACGCGCTGCGTGAAACCCAGTCCCCATTTAGGCGGCAGGTAACCGCCGCCGTTGAAGAGATTGTAACGCTGTACGGCATGCATGGCCGTGGGACCGGCGAAGATGTATACCTCCGCTCCTGCCGCGGGCACCAGCATTTCCACGGCGTCCGAATAGGGTTGTGATTCCCATTGCTTGTTGCCGTTGGGCGGATTTTTCGTATCGGTGCGCACGGCGGTGCCGGCGTAAACCGTGATATACCGCGCGGCGTCCACCAATACGCCGTATCCGCGGGAAGAGATATACAGGGGTACGGGCGCGTGGGTGCGGCCATCGTCTTTCCCGCCGTAGTGGTCCATATGCAGCTGGCTCACGCGGCCGCGCTGGTTCACGGTTTTGAAGTTGAGACCGAGCCCGAAGAGCTGTTCGTTCCTTTCCAGGGGAAAACGCAGGTACACTTTCCCGTCGGCCAGCTTCATGGAGATGTCGTCAGGGTCGAGGGGAAATGTGGAGGAAGGGAGCTTCCCGAGCGCGGCGCTGTCGGGCCTGGCGGCGGCGATGTTCAGCAGGGTAATTTTCTCGGGCGTGCCCGCGGTGCCTTTCCAGACGCCGGGCATCACTTCGCGCCATTGCAGTTGGGCGCTGAGGGAGGTGTGCAGGCATAGCAGGGCACACAGCAGCAGCAATGAAAATCTGATGTTCATAATCGTGGTAATTGGACGAGAAGATAGCCAGATAATCCGGGTTTGCCGCGTGCCGGTGAAGATTCAGCCAGAGACGGTGAAAATAACAGTTATCGTTTTACCGTGGTGGAGTTGACGGGTGCTTCCTGC
>NZ_CALNBI010000126.1 GCF_937874145.1 uncultured Chitinophaga sp.
ACAGGGCAGATATACAGGGATACGGCGCATAGTAAAGTGGCTATTACCCGTTCCGACATGCCTTTCGGTGAATATCGCCTGAGTGCGGAAATGGGAGATGGCTATACACGCGCTCCTGTCGTCCGGACATTTTCGCCGGTGGTGGGTAAAATGTATGATATCGCGATGGCCGCACCTCCCTACGGTGAGATCGGGACCGGATACTTCACCGTTTACTCCCTGCATGGTTTTGCGTTTCGGCCAGGGACAAAGTTGGAACTGCTGGCGCCCGCGGGCAAGCGGTTTGCATATACAATTACCAGTGGTAATACGTCAGGAATAAATTTCTCACAGGATGCTGACAATCAGCCATTTGGCCCGGGGCACTATGTTTTGAAAGTGACAGATGTGTGTGGCGTGCATTATGACACATTATTGGTAAAGAGTGAAGACTTATATCAATATGAGTTTGCGGTTGAAGGCCGGGATAGCTGCACCGGCCGTATGATTACGGTAAACGGCAATGCGCTGTATAAGGGCGCCGAGGAACCGATGTTTTTTAGGATCATTAAGGCCCCGGCCGGATATCAACTGGATTGGAGAATTATCCCGGCGGGTACATATGTGACATTGCCTATACATGGTGACTATGAAATCTGTGTTTCCGCGACGCAATCCTACAGTTACGATAATCAGCACAAGTCAAACGTTGCATATGTCAGTGTAATCCGTCCACCGCTGAAAATAGATGTTAATTTGACAAGTGGCTGGATTTGCCCGGGAGCAGCCTCCAACTCCGGCGCTATCCAGGTATATCTCCAGTCGCCGCAGGCGAATACTATGTACACGTATAAACTGGCGCTTCCAGGGCAGGGCGCTGCCGGACCATACATGGATGTTAATTCTACAGGTCGATTTACTTCCGGAAGCGGTTACAATTTAATGGTGAACCAGAACTATGATGTACGGGTTGAAAATGAATGTGGCGAATTCGCCGTTCAGACCGTAAAGATCATCGACTTTGCCACAGCGCAGCTGGCATCACTTGATAAGCCGGCATTCTGTGTGGGCGATCCGGCAAGATTCAGGGTGATCAACCTGCCCGGCTCGGCCAACAAGTATAACTGGTCCGGACCTTCCAACTGGAGCGATTCTGTTCAAAATCCCGTCATCCGGAACCTGGCTCCGTCGCATGCAGGTGATTATATCGTGGTGATCAATTCGGACATCTGTACCGCACCTATCAGGGATACGATAAAATTGACACTGGCGGATTTTGAGGTCACTTGTTTCAGCGTGGTTACCGATACCAGCGTCAATCCTTATACCGCGGGTATTCTCGGCAACTGGCGCCCGCATCGTACATATGCCTATTACGGCGAGCGCCGCGAATCCGACCCCAACGCCGCTACCAATATCCGCCGCGACGGCGCTTACAAGGATTTTCTTTCTTTCTGGAAGAAGCAAACCAACGGCTGGAAGGCCCAGATCGACACTACCCGCTGGGTATGGAATTCCGAATCCACTATATTCAATAAAAAAGGTTTCGAACTGGAGAACCGCGATGCGCTAAACCGCTATAACAGCGCGATCTACGCCTTTGAAGACGCCATCCCCGTAGCCGTCGTGCAAAACAGCATGCTCCGGGAAGCGGCATTCGAAGGGTTCGAAGACTTTTACTTCCGGGGTAACGACTGCGCCACCGGCGATTGCGCCACTGCGCGGCGGTTCGATTTCACCCGATACATGTCGTGGCTTGATACTACGCAATACCATACCGGCCGATATTCTATCAGGATTCCCGCAAACGATACCCTGCAAACGAGTCATATCGTAGTTGCCGTGGCCCCTCCGGCCGGGCAGCCCATTTTTGAGAAACAATCCAATATCTGTGTGGGCACGCAGGTGCTGAAAAAAGTAAAAGCCGACAGCACCATGATCATTCCGCCCTTCAGCCCGCTGGCCAATAAAAAAGTGCTTTTCAGCGCCTGGGTGAAGGAGGAAAAGGATTGTAATTGCGCCAGCTACGATGGTAATGTGGTGCAGCTGGTGGTAAAGCAGGGTGAGCAAACTTTCCTGCATGAGATCCGGCCGGCGGGGAATATCATCGAGGGATGGCAGCGGTATGAAGAAGCGGTCGATCTCCCGGCAGGTACTACACAATTGTCCGTCATGATCATCGCCACGGGGACCAGCGCGGTTTATGTGGATGACATCCGCCTGCATCCTTTCAACGCCAATATGAAGAGTTATGCCTACGACCCAGTGACGCTCAGGATGATGGCGGAACTCGATGAGAATAACTTCGCCACTTTCTTTGAATATGATGACGATGGCGTACTGACGCGGGTGAAGAAGGAAACGGAAAGAGGTATCAAAACGATTAAAGAAACAAGGAGCGCACTCGTAAAAGAATAGCACCATGCTGAAAAGAATACTGATCGTCATGATCTGCATGACAGCCATACAAACCCTGCGGGCGCAGACGGCCGATACGGCGCGGCTGTACGCGGAAATGCGGAAACTGCAGGAAGCCTATACCGCGAACGGCCTCCGGTATGACTTCCGTTATACTTATGCCGGCGCGCATCAGCCCGGGCGTATCCTGGACTCCCTCACCGGGAGCGTGGAAATGTCTGCCGCCGGCACCAAAATGGAAATGCGGCATATGGAGTTCGTAACGAACCCGCGGTACGCTATCGTATTGTTTAAGGAAGACAAGGTCATGTACCTCTACAAACCGAACAGCATACCCCAGCATGATCCGCTTTTCCAAATCAGGATGCTGATGGAATCTAGCCTGGTATCGAAAGTGGATATCATGACGGAACAGCAGTCCCGCAGGATCCAAATTCGATTCGATTCCCTGTCGATGGTTAAGTCCATCGATATGCATATCGCCTCCGGAAAAGGCTTGTTGTCGTCCGTAAGATATGTGCTCCAAACGGAACTGATGAAGGCGGGCCGCTCGCTTACGGCTGCGGAACAGCAGAAGTATGGCCCGCTGGCGCAGGTGAATATGTACTTCCTGTCTTACGGGCTGCTGCCCGCCGGAAGCAACGAGTCGGTGCACGAATCCGCTTATTTCACCATAGACAACGGGGAATATAAGACGACTCCCGCCTACAACGAATACCAGATTTACAAAGGAAGCCCGAACCTATAGTACTGATCAAGCTTATTTATATGAATATCCCTGGCCTGAAGTTTTTTTATACCCTGATCGCTGCCGCGCTTTTCCTGGTGCCCGCAAATTCATTGCTGGCGCAGCAGAAGAAGAGTGTTGTGCTCAAAAAAGTGCTGGATGGCGCCGCCGGTCAACTGGCGGTAGATTCCGCTATGACCGTTCAGGATAGCGCATTCTACACCACCACCCTCGCCAGCCGGTTGGATACGCCTTATACGGTACGTAATATCATAACGTTCAAGATCAACGAGTATTCCAACCGCTACATCCCCGGGCCGTTTTCGGCCGAGGCACTGGTAAGGATTTACTATTATTTCCCGCCGAATAACAGTGTGGATTCGGTGGATCAGCAGTTGACGGTTAACTACGATACCGCACAAACATACCGTATGCGGAGCAGTTTCGTCTTCAATAATGCGCACCAGGTAAAGGTGAAGGTCCTCAGCCTCACGGCGCCCGCAAATATGAAAGCCGTGCTGATGCTGGAGAATGAGATGGAGGTGCAGCCGCGGTATAAACTGGATTGTGCGGAGAACGCCGTAAAAAAGGTGGGATATGACTTGCCCCAGGGCCCAGGCACCCCCGACCAGTTGCAGGTGCACTGGGATGTGGAAGTAGGGGCGGATGCCTATGACCTGGAATGGGCGTATATCGATTCGAGTTCGCTGGCATCCGGCAGGTATGAAATTCCCGTCAACAGAGCATTGATTTTCAAGAATAATACTACAAGGGTCACCGTCGCAGACAACGGGTATGCGATCCCGTTGATGTATGACGGAAAAGGAAGCTTGTTTTTCCGGGTCAGAGCCGTGCAGGTCCGCCCGGACGACCGGAGAATCGAAACCGACTGGAGCTCACTGCACCCACAGGGAACCGGCCGGTTCGACTTTACCGGCCATCAGCCCAACCTGAACTGGCAATCGACCATTACGTTCGCGGAAGATGGTAAGCGGAAAGTAGTGACGCAGTATTTCGACGGCAGCCTCCGGGGAAGGCAGACCGTCACTAAAGACAATACCTCCCAGACCCTGGTCATCGCGGAGACGATGTACGACTACCAGGGCCGGCCTGCCATCCAGGTGTTGCCAGCGCCTACGATGGAAACGGTGATGCAGTATGTGAAGGGCTTTAATAAAGGCATCAACAGCCCGGAGTATGACAAGGATCAATACGATTACATCGCTACTCCGCAGGATTATATCCATGGAGCGGCGCAACCGATGGACAGCGCCACAGGCGCCAACGCATATTATTCGGCGAATAACCCAAAAGTGAGTGAGGGGCATCACCAGTATATTCCCCAGGCGAAGGGCCGTGCATTTACGGAAACAGAGTATACGCCGGATAATACCGGCCGGATATCCCGGCAGGGCGGCCTGGGCGAAACCTTCAAACTGGGAAGCGGGCATGAGACACAATATATCTACACTACACCGATGCAGGAGGAGTTGGATGCCATTTTCGGAACGGAGGTAGGCAATAGGTTGCATTATTTCAAGAATGTAACCAGGGATGCAAACGGACAATATTCAGTGAGCTACCTGGATATGCACGGCCGCACCATTGCTACCGCCCTTCAGTCGGTAGCGCCGGGCGGCAACCTGGAAGCGCTCCCCGAAACCGAGCGGCTCACCGTTACCGAAGCGCTGTCCGGCCCGGGCAAGAATAAAGTGGACGGGCGCACGATCGTAACGCATGCTTCTATCCACGTCCCGGATACGGCGGATTATACTTTTGAATACAAGCTGACGCCGCCGGTCTTGCGCAAGCTGGATTGCAATGGGGTAGAAATTTGTTATGTCGCCGGGTATGAACTGAATATCCAGGTGATGGACGATGCCTTTAACCTGCGCCTGGCCAATCCCATTCGGTATTCCTTCAACAACCTCGACATCGCCAACCTCCCGGTTGCATGCGGCGCAAATCCTGAGCCCATCGTTTATACGGTCACCCGCAGGCTTCCACGCGGCAACTATACCATCACGAAGAACCTGACCATCAGCAAGGAAGCGATGGATAAATATAGGGAGGACGTGTTCCTGCAAAGTAACGTCTGCAAAACGCTGGAGCAGATCGTGGAAGAAAGGAGAGCGGAGTTGAGATCGGTGCCCTGTATCCCGGATTGCCAAAGTTGCCTGACGGCCATTGGTAGCTGGCCGGCATTCCGCCAGGATTATATGGCTAAGGCGGGAATTCCTGTCGCTGATACCGCCAGCCATAGATCGGCGGCGCAGACGGCATAC
>NZ_CALNBI010000127.1 GCF_937874145.1 uncultured Chitinophaga sp.
TCCTCAAACAGGTCGACGAAGGAAAACTGAAACTCGATCAAACCGTACCGGTAGCCGCGAAAGATTATTGGGACACTTACAGCCCGCTGAAAGACAGCTTCCCCAACGGCACGAAAGAAAAAACCATCGCCAATCTCATCTACCTGATGGTGTGCAAAAGCGATAACGTAGCCTGCGACGTGCTGCTGGAACTTACCGGCGGCCCTAAGTCCACCAACGATTTCGTTCATGGCCTCGGCGTCAGCAATATGGAGATCATGTTTTCGGAGCAGGACATGCAGCGCAACTGGGAAAACCAGTTCCGCAACTGGGGCAATGCATCCGCCTACACGCATTTGCTGGACATTCTTCATAAAGGCACCGCACTTTCCAAAGCCAGTAACGACTTCATGATGAATACCATGCTCGCAACTACCACCGGCGCCAAACGCCTGCCGGGGCTATTGCCGGAAGGTACGCCTGTTGCACATAAAACCGGTACCGGCCCCACCCAGGATGGTATCTGTGCCGCCACCAACGATGCCGGCATCATCACCCTGCCCAATAAAGAACAGGTAGCCGTGGCGGTGTTCGTATCCATGAGCCCGGCGGAGGAAAGCATCCGCGAATCCGTGATCGCGCAGATCTCGAAAGCTGTATATGACTACTATTCAAAATAACTGTACGTTCTCCGGAATAAAACAGGCCTCCCGCAAAAGCAGGAGGCCTTCATTTTTTTGGTTTGTATACGCGGTCAGATAAAAGACAAATGTTCGTAAGACTGTTGCAGGATGGCCTTATCATCGGCTCTAAGCCACTTTTTCAGCAGCGTGGCGTACACCGATTTGAAGTCCACCTTGTATTGCAGGTCGCCGTCTTTCAGCTGCGTCAGATCCGGGCCGGCGTTGAGGACGCCTTGCTCTTTGAGCCCGCCGCCGATCAGGAACATATTGTTCGCCGTTCCGTGATCGGTGCCGCCGCTGGCATTTTGGGCCACACGCCGCCCGAATTCGCTGAAGGTCATCACCAGCACATCGTCGAACCGGTGGTTCTTTTTCAGGTCTGATACAAAAGGCGCAAGGGCATCGCTGAGCTGCGAGAACAGCCGCTGCTGCTGGTTTTGCTGGCCCACGTGCGTATCGAAGCTGCCATGCGAAACGTAATACACGCTGGTATTGATGTCGGTCATGATCAGCTCTGCGATAGTCTTCATATTCTTGCCCAGCTCGCTGTTGGGATAGTTCTCTTTGCTTTTGTATGTTTTGAATTGCTGCTGGATGTAGCCCGCCGAAGAAATGGTTTCCGCCATGGTTTTGTAGAGGTAATCCACGTTATGGTGCTCGTCGTCGTGCTGCTGTTTGGCGAGCAGATCCCGGAAATACTTATCGTTACTGGCGCCATACAGCCTTTGCGGATCGGTGAGCGCGAGCCCTTTCACTTCGTTGCCCTTCATGGCCAGGCTGAGGGTATCGTCGATCTCGAGAGCCTGCGTGGGCTTGTCGCAGCCTTTGCATTGTGCGTCGAGGTAACGGCCGAGCCAGCCTGTGCCCCAGTAGTCTTTGGAATCGCTGGCGCTTTGCCAGATATCCATGCTGCGGAAGTGGGAGCGGTCGGGGTTGGGATAGCCCACGTTGTTGAGGACGCCCAGGGCGCCGTCGTCGTACAGGCTTTTGAAGGATTTGAGGGCGGGATGGATGCCCAGCTCGTCGTTGAGCGCGAGCGCTTCCTCCCGCTTGATGCCCAGTTGCGGGCGCAGTTTGTAATAAATATCGTTCCGGTATGGGATGATGGTATTAAGCCCGTCGTTGCCGCCGGAAAGCTGGATCACGACCAGGACTTTATTGCCCGGGGGTACGAACTGCCCCTGTTCCATGGCTTTGAGGAATTTGGGGAGCATGAGGCTGGCCGACGCCAGGGAGCCCACTTGTAAAAACCGCCGTCTGTGTATGAGCATGTTCGATGATTTCAGTGTTAACACATTTGGTACTCCGGCGTGCTCATCACGTCGATCGTTACCGTTTTGATGTAGTTTTCGCGCGAGGAGGCGTCGGAATATTTTTCCAGCAGCTGCCGGTCGATGCCCTTGCTGCGTACGAGCAGCGATTGCGCGATGGAATCTGCCAGCTCTTCCCGCTTCACCTCTTTATAACCGTCTACATACGGCTGCCAGTCGACCTGCGCATTAACGCGGCGGGCGTATTGCCGTTTGAGCAGTTCGTTCACCTGCATCGTCATTTTATAATTCTGCCCTTCGCCCATTTCCGGTGTAATCTCTTTCGGTTTGACGTTCAGTTCCTGTGAATAGAGGATGATTTGCGGCACGCGCAGGCGGAACATGAGGCTGGAGCTGTCGATCCAGTTCCTCCCCCCGGGCCATCCTGCCACGTTGGGCGGATAGAAGAGCGTTTGCCCCATTACGCGCTGGAACACCAGCATGGCCTCTTCCTGCTCGAATTGCATGGGCACCGCGCGGCGCAGGCCCACGATCAGTTCCACGGGCGATTTGATGCGGCTGCCCACGATCTTATCATCATAAAACCAATCGGAAAGGAAGATATTTTCCATGAGCGCGCGGAGATCGTACCCGCTGCGGTAGAACTTCCCGGCCAGTTCGTGCTCGCGCGCTTCGTTACCGTCTTCATGTACGAAGTAGCGGTATATTTTCCCGGTGATGAACCGGGCGGTTTGTTTTTGTTCGAGGAGGATGTTGATGACGTCGTCACCGTTATAATTCCCGGTTTTGCCGAGGATGGTTTTGCTGCCTTCGTCGTGTACGTTTTTGCGGAAGCGGAACTGGCCGATTTCGTCGTACCCCCAGCCCGTGAAAGCCCTGGCGGCTTCCTTCACGTCCTTTTCCGTGTAATGGCCGCGCCCTAATGTGAAAAGCTCCATCACTTCCCGCGCGAAGTTTTCGTTCGGCCGCTGCTTGCGGTTTTGCTGGTTGTTGAGGAAACCCAGCATCGCGGGGGATTTGGATACCTCGCTCAGCAAGGTCCCGAAGTTACCCAGGCCATGGCGCCGCAGGGTGTCGAGCAACTGTTGGTTAAAAAGCACGTTCTGCGTCCGGCAGGCGAAATGCCCGTGCCAGAACAGCGCCATCTTTTCCTGCAGCGGATGATCGCTGGTGATCATGGCATGCGTCCATAAAACATTGAGATCCTTGATGCCGTCGGTATTGAGCTTCTGCACCATCCTGCGCTCTTCCGCCCCCATGTTGCGCTGGCGCTGGTAGTCGGGGAGATCGGTTTCGTCCATCACACGGATGGGCGAGGGGGCTGATTGCGGACCGGGGATGACCTTCTTCACCACTTCCTTTCGCTTCTTCTTCATCCAGGACCGGATCTCGGGAAGGCCTTCGCCGAAACCGGCCCTCCAGCCCAGGTGCTGCATTTGTGTATGCAATGGAACAACTGGCATATGCGGAAAAATTTTCAGGTAAGACGGATCAACAATGACCAAAGTTTAACGGTCATCCACCGAAAGCTGAAAAAAACGCAAATACCGTTCCACCGTTCAGTATTTCGCCATGGAAGGGTCGATTTCGCCCGCCCAGGCATGTATCCCGCCGGTAACATTATACACTTCCCGGAACCCTGCCTGCAACAGCAATTCGGCCGTAGCGCGGCTGCGCATCCCGTGGTGGCAGATCATGGCCACCGGGGTATCCCGCGAAAGGGTCGACAGCGAAGCCGCCACCCGCCGCATCGGAATATGGACCGCCCCGTCGATATGGCAATAATCCCATTCATCCTTCTCCCGGACGTCCACCAGCTGGAAGTTGCGCCCTTCATCGAGCCAGCCTTTCAATTCCTGCACGGTGAGCAGCTCAATGGTGCGTGCGTCGCAAACGGCGTTGCCGTAACTTTCCTGCAAAGCGGAGATATCGTGGTTGCCGGGCTGCGGCTGGAAGGTGAACACCTGGTGGGTATTGTCCAGCAACTGGATCGTGAGCAATTGATTGGCCAGCGGCTCCCCGATGCCCGTGAGCACTTTCACCGCCTCCGAAGCCTGGTAACACCCGACGATGCCGGGAAGCACGCCCAGCACGCCTACGTCGTTGCAATCCGGCGCCTCGCCCGGTTCCGGGAAAAGGCAACGGTAAGTGCCGCTGCCGTTATGATTCAGCACGCTCACCTGCCCTTCGTACCGGAAAATGGAACCATACACAAACGGTTTCCCGAGCATCACGCAGGCATCGTTGATCAGATAGCGGGTGCCGAAGTTGTCGGAGCAATCCACCACCAGGTCGTATTGCGCGATGATATCGGGTGCGTTGGCCGTGCTGAGGTATTGGGGGTGCGGAACAAAAACAGTGTCGGGATTGAGCTGCTTCAGCCGGGCGATGGCCACGTCGATCTTGGGCTTCCCTTCATCGGCAACAGTATAGATCACCTGCCGCTGGAGGTTGGTGATGGAAACGGTATCTTCTTCCGCGATCCCGATCCGCCCTACGCCCATGGCGGTAAGGTATTGGAGGACCGGCACACCGAGCCCCCCGGCGCCTACTACCAGCACGGACGCCGCGCGCAGCATTTCCTGCTTCTCTATGCCGAAGCCTTCCAGCCTGATCTGTCTGTCGTATCGGTTCATTTTCCCCTTTCTTTTAGCTACCTAAATTTCGTGAATATTTTTATTTCAACCCAGCCCTGATCTGTTCCCAGGTCGCCTTAAGCGCTGCCGGCATGGGCGGTTCGGGTTGTACGATCTTCTCTTCCACATACTTCGCGCGGCGGCCCAGGTCGGGATGCGAGCTGAGCCATTCGGAAGGCGCGCTGCCGCCGGAATCGCCGAGCGTTTTGAACAGCAAACCGAACCCTTTGCCCGGGATCTGCTGGTTCTTCAGCATGCTCAATCCGTTGAGGTCCGCCTCCTTTTCCAGGCTCCGCGAGTATTCCAGGCTCTTCAATTGGCTGGCGTTCTCCACCAGTACGGCTCCCATGCCTGTCACATCCCCGAAAATAAGGCTCACGGCGGTAAAGGTGCCGAGGCTCTGCATGAGGGAGCGGGTGGTATGCCGCAGGTTGACGTGCGAACTTTCGTGCGCCAGCAGCGCCGCCAGCTCCTCGGGATGCTGCATGCGTTTGAGCAAACCGCTGAATACCACGATGTGCCCGCCGGGAACGGCGAATGCATTCGTCTGGTCGAAGTCCACCACCGTTATTTTGATGGGGTACGGCGACGATACGCCCATCTCCTTGTAGAAAGTATTGACCTGTTCCGTTTGCTTCGGCAGGATTTTATATTCCTTGATGAGGGATTGATACGCCTCTTCGCCCATAGACACCTCGTATTCCACCGGCAGGGCGTTGGCGGCTTTGCCCGCCAGCCAGGGCACGATCCATACGAATGCGGCCACTACGAGCCCCACTACGATGAGCGCCGTGGTAAAGAACGTCAGGTACGCCACAGGATATGCCCGGCGTTTCTTGCCCATCTGCCGGGCGGCAAGCGGGGCAAAGTCGCCGTTGGGAACGATCAGCGTTTGCAGGGGCAGGCCAGTGTGATGGAGGACGCACCCGCCCGGGCGCTCCTCTCCTTTCACTACATTTTCCCAATACCAGAAAACGGTGCGGGGATTACCATGGGCGTCTTTCAGATGGATCTCCAGGCGTTTGTTGGTAACGGTTACATCGGCGCCCTGTATATGATCGGGCGTTTCATAGGAGTAATAACCCTGAAAAGTTTTCATCGGTCGTTATATCGGTTTGATTCTTTTGCTCATGACCACGAGGTCCACCGTCGAACCATCCGGCTGGATGATGCCCTGCGGGATGCGGCCATGTTCGGTAAAATTGAAATTCCTGTACAGCTGGATGGCCCTTTCGTTGTTGGCCAGAACTTCAAAATGGATGATGGCGATGCGGGGATGCGCTTCCGCCCAGCGGATCGCCGATGTCAGCAACCGCCTCCCGATGCCCATGTTCCAATACTTATGCAGTACCGCGATGCCCAGCAGCGCCATATGGTGCTGCTTGCGCGTTCGGCCCTGGTTGAGGCTCACCATCCCGGCGATCTCCCCTTCCACATCCGCCACCAGGAACATGTTGTTCGGATTATCCATGTAGGCACGGATAAACGCTTCTTCCTTCGCCAGGTCGTACTGCAACGACTCCTCGTGCGTGAACAACAAAAAGTCGGTCTCCTCCGTCACCGCCTGGAAAGTATGCAAACAAGCTTGCGCATCCGTGACCTGGGGCGGACGGATGACCAGTTGTTTACCATTGGGAAGGAAGTGGCGCATGCAACAAATATACTGCACCCGTCTGGCTTGCGGGCATAAAAAAGGCGGCTTTTCGGCCGCCGGTACATTGCATTGGTTCTGGTTATCAGGATGCTTTGGCGTGTTTGGTCACAAACGCCACTACAGCCGCTTTCTGGTCATCGTTCAGCTTAGCCTTGCGGGCCATCCTGTCCATGATACCCGGCCATTTCTCGGCGGTTTTGGTTTCGGGGAGTTTGTAGTTGTGGCATTTGGCGCATTTCTCACGGAAAATGGCCTTGCCGTCGGAATCTTCATACTTCGCGAAAGCCGCTTCCACCTTCTCGGTGTTCTTGGGATTGAGGCCGCCGGCACATCCCCACAGCACGACAGCGATGAGCGATAACTGGATGAGTGTTTTCATAATTTGCATTTTTGACCTACAACAAATTAAAGGAAAATTTTCAATGCTGTTTCATTAAATCATGTTGTAACGCATGGATATACGTATAAAAAAAGCGCCCGGTTGCCTGACCGGGCGCTTTCGCTTTGGGTTGCCGAAGGGCGGATTATGCGATCCTGTCGGCCCCGAAATATGTATGCAGCGCTTCCGGCAGCAGGATGCCGCCGGGCGTCTGGTTATTCTCCAGCAATGTGGCCATGATACGGGGGCATGCCAGCGAGCTGCCATTGAGCGAGTGCACCAGCTGGTTCTTGCCGTTTTCGTCTTTGAAGCGCACCTTCATCCTGTTGGTCTGGAAGGTTTCGAAGTTGGAAACGGAAGATACTTCCAGCCACTTCTCCTGCGCGGCGGACCAAACCTCGAAGTCGAAGGTCTGCGCCGAAGCGAAGCTCATATCGCCGCCGCAAAGGTTGAGGATGCGGTAAGGCAGGTTCAGGCTTTGCAGCAGCTTTTCCACATGCGATACCATTTCCTGGAGGGCCTGGTACGACGTCTCCGGATGCACGATCTGCACCAGCTCCACTTTCTCGAACTGGTGGAGGCGGTTAAGGCCGCGCACGTCTTTGCCGTAGGAGCCGGCCTCCCGGCGGAAGCAGGGGCTGTAGGCCGTAATCTTCACCGGCAGCTCGCTTTCCTTGAGGATCTCGTCGCGGAAAACGTTGGTCAGCGGCACTTCCGACGTAGGGATCAGGTAGAAATTATCTTCCTGCATGTGGTACATCTGGCCTTCCTTATCCGGCAGCTGGCCGGTGCCGTATGCCGAAGCCTCGTTCACCAGGAACGGCGGCAGGAACTCGGTGTAGCCGGCAGACGTGTTGAAGTCAAGGAAATAGCTGATGAGGGCGCGCTGCAGGCGGGCTCCCTTGTTTTTGTAGAAAGGGAAACCGCTGCCAGTCACTTTATTGCCCAGCTCGAAGTCGATGAGGTCGTATTTTTTGGCGAGGTCCCAATGGGGCACGGCGCCCTCCGCCAGCGTAGGTATATCACCACCACGGCGGATCTCCAGGTTATCTTCCGGCGTTCTGCCCTTCGGCACATCGGCGCCGGGCAGGTTGGGAAGGCGGACCAGGGTATCGTGCAGCAATTTCTCCGTCGAACGCAGTTGCTCGTCGATCGGGCCCAGCGCCTGCTTGAAGGCTGCCACCTCCTGCTTGCGGGATTCCGCGCCCGACTTATCGCCTGATGCCATGAGCTTTCCGATCTCTTTGGATGCGGAATTCACCTTGGCTTGCGTTTCATCGTATTCGAGCGTCAGTTTCTTGCGCTGATCGTCGAGGGCCAGCACTTCGTCTACCACCACGGCCGCGTCCGTGAAATGCTTCACGGCCAGCCGTTCGAGTACCAGCTCCCTGTTTTGACGGATAAATTGTACCTGTAACATTTTATAATGAATATTGAATTTGGACAAAGATAACGGGGTTCTCCCTTAACTCAAATATTTCCCTACGATGGGCACGCGCCTGCCAATCCCGAAGGCCTTGGACGATACCCGGATGATCGGGCAGAACTGGTTCCGCTTGTATTCGTTGGTGTTCACCAGCTTCAGCGTACGCGCTACCAGCGCGGCGTCGTACCCCCGGGCGATGATCTCCTTCGGCCCCTGCCGCCGCTCAATATACTGGTACAGGATGCGGTCCAGTATCGCGTAATCCGGCAGGCTGTCGGAATCCTTCTGGTTAGGCCGCAATTCCGCCGAAGGCGCCTTGCCGATGATATTCGCCGGGATGATCTCCCGCTCACGGTTGATGTGCCGCGCCAGGGCATACACCTGCATCTTGTACAGGTCCCCCAGCACCGAAAGCCCTCCCGCCATATCGCCGTACAGCGTACCGTAACCGGTCGACAGCTCGCTTTTATTGCTCGTATTGAGCAGAATATACCCGAACTTGTTCGACAGCCCCATCAGCAGGTTCCCCCGGATGCGGCTTTGCGTGTTCTCTTCCGCCACGTTGAAAGGCAGCCCCTTGAAATGAGGCTCCAGCGTCTGCAGGAAGCTTTCGTAAATATCGTTGATGCGGATGATGTCGTAAGGATTGTCGAGGTTCTTCGACAGGGCCACGGCGTCATCCACCGAATGTTCCGTACTGTAGGGCGAAGGCATGAGGATGGCGCGGACGTTCTCCTTGCCCAGGGCCTCCACCGCCAGCGCCAGCGTCACCGCGCTGTCGATCCCGCCGGAAGAGCCCAGGATGGCCTGCTTAAAGCCCATTTTACTGAAATAGTCACGGATACTGAGCACGATGGCCTCCCGGATGCGCCCGATGTTATGGTCGAACGTCAACTCCTCGATCACCGAATTCGGAACGATCGCGGCGCTGGGATTGGGTTTCTTTTTGCCAAGGGCTTCCAGCTCCACGCCCGCCATATCTTCTTCGAAGAACGGCAATTGCTTCACGATCTGCCCTTCGGCGTCAAACCCCATCGATCCCCCGTCGAACACGATCTCCGTTTGCGAACCCACCGTATTGCAGTAATACATGGGCAGGCCATATTTCTTCACGTTTTCCCGGATGATCTCGCGGCGGCTCTCGTCGTGGTCATAATCGAAGGGCGAAGCCGACAGGTTGATCATCACGTCGGGATCCTGAAGTATGAGGCGGTCCATGGGGCAGATCCGGTACAGCGGGTTATCGCCCAGGTTCCAGATGTCCTCACAAATGGTCACCGCCAGTTTTTTCCCTTTGAAAGGAATGACGTTCCATTCATACGCCGGTTCGAAATATCGGTATTCGTCGAATACATCGTAAGTGGGCAGCAGTGTTTTCTGCACCACCTGTTTGATTTCGCCTTCGTACAGGAAGAATGCGGCGTTGAAGAGGTCTTTCCCTTCGAGGTGGGGATTGCGCTGCGGGGCTCCCACCAATACGGCGGTTTTCTGCGTATGCTTCCGGATTTCGTCGATGGCGGCATAGCTCCTGGCGATGAAGTCTTCAAACTCCAGGAAATCCCTGGGCGGGTAGCCGCACACGCATAGCTCGGAAAACACTACCAGATCGGCGCCGCGGGCTTCCGCCGCATGGATGGCTTCGATGATGCGGGCCGTATTGGCCTCGAAGTTGCCGATATGATAATTCTGCTGGGCGAGAAAAATATTCATCCGTACTATTTTAGTCTGGCAAAGGTACGGACTAAAGGGGGTTAAAAATAAATCCCGAGCCGTAAAATGAAGCTGTTGGCGGTCACCCGGCCGTCGTTCCATTTGCCGTTGCGGGTGATATCCACGAAATTATTCTGGTAATTGATGCCCACCACGCCGGTGAGGGTTTCGCTGAGGGGATATTCGATCCCCGCTCCCAGGAGCATCCCGGCCGTCAGCGGCTGGATCTGCCGGAGAACGCCCTGCTTCTCGAATTGCTGCATGTTGCTGATCACATTGGCGCGTGCGCGGATGGGCATACCCACGATACCGCCGAACTGGCCGTAAAAGTCGAAACCTTTCTCCGCGGTGGTGCGCAGCTTCAGCATTACCGGCACTTCGATATATTGCAGGCGCAGGTCGTATTCTGCGGACGTAGTGGTAAACCCGTTGAGGCCTTTGCCGGCTTCGTACTGCATCACGCTGCCGAGGTGCGTAATCTGCACGCCGGACGCCACGGCATAACGCTCTTCCCTGTCAATGAACCAATCGGCCAGCACGCCATAACTGAAATAGAAACGGCCGCTGTTGCGGGTTACGCCGTTCTCCTGCGGGTTGAGGAAAGAAGCCCCCGGATCGATTTTAAA
The DNA here is from genome assembly GCF_937874145.1 of uncultured Chitinophaga sp. Lineage (GTDB taxonomy): Bacteria > Bacteroidota > Bacteroidia > Chitinophagales > Chitinophagaceae > Chitinophaga. The sequence goes on from NZ_CALNBI010000127.1 coordinate 10,365, forward strand.
ACCAAAACGCATTTTGCGGCCCGACTTTTCAGACATACGGTCGCTGAAAGACTGTGCGGAGAGCGAAGCGGCCGATGCCAGCAGGATGGCGGCCATCATAAAGGATTTCCGGAATACGTTCCGATGCAATATTTTTACCATTCTAAAGTTATTATAGGCGATGCAAAAGTACCTGAAAAATAATATCCTGTATACCCTGATCTTCATTTCCGCCACCATGGCGGGTTGCAGCCGTAAAAAACCCGTCCCGGACGTCAGTCACATCCCCATCACGGTGAAAATCGAGCGGTTCGACAAGGCTTTTGCAGGTATCGATACCACAAACGTTGCCGGCGGCGTAAAATTGTTGCAGGAAATATATCCCGGCTTCACCAACGAATATTTCTCGCATATCCTTTTCCTGCCCAATACGGCAGACAGTGCCACGCTTACCGCAGCAGTACACAGCTTCCTCACGAATAAAGACATCCGGTCCCTGAACGATTCCGTGGGCAGGCATTTCGCCGACCAGCGCCCGCTCGAAAAAGAACTGCAGCAGGCCTTCCGCCTTGCCAAATATTACCAGCCCAAATTCCACGCACCCCAGGTACTCACCTTCATCTCCGCGATCAACAACTACGGCGCCATTACCGTGGATACCGTCCTTGGCATCGGGCTCGATATGTACATGGGCGCGGATTTCCCCGTATACAAACTCATCCCCGACCTGCCCGGATACATGGTACGCCGCTTCACGCCGGAGAACATCCCCGTGAACGTGATGACCGTCCTCTACCAGCAGCTCGACGCACCCCGCGAAGAAGGCACCCTGGCCGAGCA
>NZ_CALNBI010000128.1 GCF_937874145.1 uncultured Chitinophaga sp.
ATATTGCCCCATATTCGCCATCGCCATTTCCGTCATCTCGTGGATGGGCCTTCCGTAAGTGCCTACTTTGAAAGTATTGGGCATGGTAAACACGGAATCCAGCTTCGCTACGAAATCGGCATCTCCGCCCAGCAATCCTATCAATCCGTTCACATCATGGAAAACCGACCAGAGCCAGTGCCAGGCCGCGCCTTCCGTGTAGGGGCCTCCCCATTCGGTGGCGTCGAAATTTTCCCGCCATTTCCCTTTGCTGTCGCGGCCGCGCATAAAACCGGTGGCCGGATCGAATACATTTTTATAGTTGAACATCTGCTTCGCGAAAATGCCGGCGTGGAAGGAATCGCCGGTCTGCTGCGCCAGTTGGTAACCGCAAAAGTCGTCGTAAGCGTATTCCAGCGTTTTTGCCGTGCCTTCGCCGTATTCCGGGTAGGGCACATATCCCAGCTGAAAATACTCCTTCCAGCCATGGCGGCCGTTGGCGGGGCCCCAGGGGCCCTTGTGCGTGGCTTCGTGGAGGTAGGCGGATAGTGCCTTTCGGGGATCGAAGGTCCGGATGCCTTTCACCCACGCATCCGCAAACAGGGAAATGGCGTGGTTGCCGATCATGCTGCCGCCTTCGCCGGGGAACGACCACGACGGCAGCCAGCCGCATTGCTCCTGTGCCGCCAGCATGGCCTGCATATACCTGCCGTGCATGGTGGGGTGCAGCAGCGTGTTCAGCGGGAACTGCGCGCGGAAGGTGTCCCAGAAGCCCGTGTCGGTATACATGTAGCCGTCGTGTACGGTACCGTCGTACGGACTGTAATACCGCGGCTGCCCGTTTTCATCATATTCGAAGAATTGACGGGAGAAGAGGCTGGCGCGGAAAAAGCAACTATAAAACGTGGCTTTGTTGGTTTCCGAAGTATCTTCCACCAGGATGCGGGAGAGGTGTTTGTTCCAGGTGGCATTGGCGGCTTTGCGGGTTTCTTCCAGCGTTTTGAACGCGGCCAGTTCCCGGTTCCAGGTGATGGCGGCTTGTTCGAAGCCGATATACGAAGAAACTACTTTCACCTGCACTGTTTCACCCTGTTTAAACTGGATATACGCGCCCGCACCTTCGCCTTCCTTCGAATCCGCGCCTTCCTGAACCGTGTTTTTCCGGTTCTCCCAGGTGCCCCAGGCCACGAAGGGCTTGTCGAACACGGCTACGAAATAGTTCCGGAAGTTTTTAGGGACGTAATGCCCGTTGTTCACATAGCCGATGATCTTCCGTTCTTCCGGGATGATCTTCACCATGCTCATTTTGGTGTAGCCGTCCAGTACGAGGTAGCTGTTTTGCCGTTTCGGAAATGTAAAGCGGAGGTGCGCGCCTCTTTCGGTGGGCGCTATTTCGGTGCTGATCCCATTGTCGAGGGTTACTTTGTAGTAATCGGGGCGCGCCGTTTCGTTGGCGTGGCTGAATCCCGCCGCGCGCTCATCTTCGTGCAGGGCCAGTTTCCCGGTGACGGGCATGAAAGAGAAAACGGCGTAATCGTTGGACCAGGAGCTGCATTGGTGCGCCTGCTGGAAGCCGCGGATGGTCTTTTTGTGATATTGATATTTCCAGCCATCGCCGTTTTTGCCGGTCTGCGGCGTCCAGGTGTTCATGCCGAAGGGCAGGGCGGTGGTGGGATAGGTGTTGCCGCGGGTAAGCTCGAACGTGGAATTGGTGCCCTGCAGGGTGTTCACGTACCGGGTGAGGTCTTGCTGCTGGGCGGATATTTGTTGCGTGCACAGGAGGGCGCCTGCGATGAACCAGTTTTTCATGGAATGTCAGGGTTGCTTCGCAAACAATATAGAAAAAATGCAGGAAACTCTTATCTATATCGATTTTGCATATTCGCAGCTAAGCGAAATATGAAGGCCGCCTCGGTTGATGGAGGCGGCCGTTGATTGAAATCTGCGACAGGATTTAGAAGTTGATATCACCTCCCGCGCCTGCGGACGCGAATTCGGCATTGTACTTTTCCATCAAGGGCGACATCTTCATCGCCAGCGCCAGGTCGCTGCCCATCTTCGGCGCCCAGTGCGCACCGATCATGCTCCAATCCGTCACCGACAATCCATATTGTTTCAGCACCGATGCCGCGTCGATCCCTTGCGTGCTGGCCATATTCTGGTGGCACATGATCTTGATATACAGCTCGAAATCGTTTTTCACCTTATCCGTTTCACCTGAACCCTGCGGCGCTCCGCCGCCGGCTTGCGCAAATCTGCCGATGTTGGGATTGGTGAATGCGTCGCCGTATACTTTGGAAATTGCGAAGGTCGTGTCTTGCGACATCCGTGCCATCCATTCCGCCGAAACTTCATCCCAAATCGGTTTTTCGGTTTCCAGGACTTTCAACACCTCGTCCAGCGCGCGGCCGTTTGAAATCTGCACGTTTGCGGCGGCCCAGTCCTCCAGGCTGATGCCTTTGATGGGATCGAGCAGCCCGCCGGATTTAGCGGCGGCGATGTTGTCGTTCATCGCAGCTTCCATTTGTTTGGATTGCACATCGAGCATGGCCTGCGCTTCTGCGATGCCTGCCGTTACGCTGCGGCGGGCTTTTTCGATCGCGTAGTTAACGTGGGCAAGGCTTTCGAAACCTGCAGCTTTAATGCTGGCTTCGTTGTTTGCCTGCGCGAGGGCTTCGAGCTCGGCGGTCACTTCAAAAGCATCCCGGTTCAGGTATTGTTCGGGTAATGTAAAGGGGATGATGGCGCAGTTGCGCAGGGAGCTGCCGTAATAGTGGCCCACCCAGGTATTGCTGCTGTCTTCGCCGAAAGACCGTACCCAGGGCGAAGGCGTATCGAGCGTTTCGGCGAGGTAGAGGTATTCTTTTCCCTCGTCGGTAAGCCGGTAGCCGAAGGGCAGGTATTCAGTCGTGAAAGGGGATTGCAGGAATCTTTTGATGACATCTTCTTTCCTGTTTTTGGCTTCGTTCCAGTCGATCACTTCGATGGTGGAACGGTTGAAATCGCCTTTTTTATCGGCTACAGTAATCAGCTCCACTTTCCTGCCTTTGTATTTCGACACGATTTGCTGCGCCACGGCGGTTTCCGAAGCATCCCGGCTGATCGACTGATCGATCACGGGCAATACTTCGTCAGCGAATTGGCCGAGGCCCCTGGATTTGAAACTGGCGGGGTGGTCTACCAGCGAGTACCTTTCTTCCATAGTTTGTTAACTTTTAGTATGTTTTGCGAATGATGAAATATAGGGGTTAGATGGGTTTATAACTGGGAGAGGATCTCCTGTTTCTTGACGGTGTATTCCTGCTCGTTGATGAGCCCGGCCTCGAAGAGTTTTTTGAGCCTGGCGAGCTTCTCCATGGGATCGTCTGCCGGAGCGGGCGTTGGAGCTGGCGGTTGCGGCGCTGACTGTTGCTGTATCATCTGGCCGAACATTCTACCCATTTCCATGCCCATGCCCATTTGCATGCCGGGGTTCCCTTGCCCTTCGTTCCGCGCCATATCGCGCATGGCCTGTAGTTGCTGGTGCTGGGCGTAATCGATCCCCAGGGCCCTGAGCGCCTGCGCCTCCGCCGTCATGTCCGAAATGCGGCCGATGCGTTCCTGCGTCGCCGCGTCGAAACGGGTGCCTTCGATATTGAAATCCAGCAACTGAAAGCCCAGTGTGTCGAAAATGGGCGCCACGGCGGATTTACAGAATGCTGCAATGGCATTGCGGTGTTTGTCGATCTCCGTATACCCAAACGAAGCGTTGGCGAGGTAATCGCTCATGGGTTGGGTGATACGCGATAACAGCACTTTCTGGATGTCGCGCACGGGGTACACCGCCGCGCCCGCCACCACCTGGCGGAAAAACGCGGCCGGCTCCGCGATGCGGAACGAAAAATTCCCGAACGCACCCACGCCAACAGGAAATTTGTAATGCGGGTCAGCATACGTGACCGGAGCCGGCGTTCCCCATCGCTGGTTGAGCAGGTCCGCCTTCCGGAAAAAGTACAGCCCCACCTTATGGAACGACTCAAACTTATACAAGGCGTTTTTGATATTGGTCCAGAAAGGAATGTTCCCGGTTTCGAGGTTATACAGCCCCTCTTCCGTGAAAACGCCTTCCACTTTGCCTTCATACACGAATATGCAACCCTGCCCGGGCCCCACGATCAGTTTGGAAGCGTTTTTGATTTCGTCGCCGGCTTCCGTCCAGCGTTCGAATAGGAGATCCGGAGCCGGATCGGCCCACTCGATGACGGATCGTAACTGACCAGATAATATTGACATGCTTTATGATGGTTTGATGAAGTGAAAAATCAATTGGCGTCCAGCGTATACTTTCGTAGCCATGCTATTTTCGCGTTCCTGTCTGCCTCGTACCGTTCCTGGTACACCGGGATCATTTTGATGCGGGCATTGAGGAAAACTTCGATATAGGTGGTATAGGCTTGCAGAACGGCGTCTTTCGTCACAAGTGGCACACCATCTTCCCCCTGATCCTTCCATTGCTGCAGCAGTTCCCAATAAGGCCAGTAAGCGTCCAGCGCCTGTTCTTCCGCCATGGGGCCCACGGCAAAGTGTTCCACCATCCTGGCCACCGTTCCCGGCTCGAAGGTGTTGGTGCATTGGCAGTAATGGCAGGCCTGGTAATACGACCGGTAAAAGTGCTCCTGCACCGGCAGCGGCGCCTGGCATTGGGTGCAGCAAAAATCCGCCGACAGGTTTTCGCGGGCTTTGGCAGCGAGTTTCTTCCCGGCCTCCGCAAACGTCCGGATCTCGTACGTCCGCAGGTCTTTCTCCAGTTGCCGCATCAACCGGCGCCCTTTTTCCTGTTCAGCGTAATAAATGCCGTAGAAGCGCTCCTGGAAGGGTTCCAGCGCTTCGCCATCTTCCGCCAGCCGCGTTTCTTCATCGTCCCGGAAAGCTTCCCAGCTGACCGAAACGGTTTGTTGCCAGGTGTCCCCGATCTTCGCGATCAGCGCTTTCGCCTGCGACTCGATGCCGGACCAGGCATTGGCGAAGGGTACCGTATCGAATTGCTGGTAGTCGAGCAATTGCGGTAATATAGTTTGGGCCTGAGAAAGCGTCTCCTGGAATCTTTCATCGATTTTGGAAAGAAACCCGGCCCATCTTCCGGTAAGGTCGGCGGTGTCTTGCATAAGTAACAGGGGCTTTATGGTTTCTGGAAAAATATCGCGCCGCAGAAGTCGCAGGTGCTCAGGTCGGTGCCTTCCGGGCGCGCGGCTCCGCATGCGGTACAGGTCCGTGTTTCGGTCCCGGATGGCTGCTGTTGGTGCTTTGCCGAGGATTGCAGGGAATTGGCAAGGATGTTCGCCAGCAGGTCGGAGGGGGGCGTGTTTTTCTTTTCCTGGTTCATCATAATTAGCAAAGGCCGTAGGGCATGGTTTGATTTACCGGCTAAAGGTGCCGCGTTTTCCGGTTATGATGCGGGAGAAAGGTGCTGGAATGCCTGACAGGCTGTCCGGATTGAAATATACAGGGGTTAAAGGTGGGTTGGAGGGAGCAGCTGCCGGCATGCCCGCGGAAAGGTTTGAAAGATCGTACCATGATTGCAAATAATAGTTGCAATCAGATTACCAGTTGTAACTACATTTAAGGACGAAATCAGCCAATTATTTTAATCTGATCATGATGAAAGAGCAATTTTTGC